>JADQBT010000025.1 GCA_016278485.1 Halanaerobiales bacterium | reverse complement strand
AAGTAGTATTGATGAAGATAAAATTGCCTTAAAAGAAAAGATTAAGGGGTCTTTGAGAAGACTTTTAAGAGAAACTTTGATTCAGAAAAATGGACAGGAATATTATTTCCTAACTAATGAGGAACAGGATATAAACAGAGAGATAAATTCTATAAATGTTGATATCTCCGAAATAATTCAGACCACAGGAGATATTATTTTTGAGGGAATCTATAATGATAAGAAGTACAGGTATAATCAAATTTTCGATTTTCCCTATAATCAGATGATAGATGATCGAGTAAGAGGAAGGCAGACAGAGGATATAGGCATAAAGATATTAACTCCATATTATGCTGATTTATCAGATCAACAGCTCTTATTGCAGTCATCAGGTGAAAACAACTTAATAATAAAAATGCCTGATGATAGAGATTTTCTAGAAGAACTAAAACAATCACTTAAAATTGGTAAATACTTGCGTAAAGGTGTTAGGACAGCTCGCTCTGATACTGTGATGGACATTATTAGTCGTATTGAAAGAGAACAGCAGGAAAGAAAGAAGAGGGTTGAATTGTTGATTTTAGATAGTCTTAGTGATTCCAAAGTATTTGCTAGGAATCAATTATTAGATATTAAGAGCAGTAATCCTGTCGAAAAGATAAATCAAGGCTTTAAATTTTTAATAGAAGATATATATAATAAACTAGCTTATATACAGCAACATGTTAAGGATGAGAGAGAATTATTCCAAATACTTAAAGCAGATAATACTCAGTTGACGTTGGAAGATAAAGAGTCTAATCAATTAGCTATTGATGAAGTTAAAATGTATATTGAACATCAAAATCAACGAACTAATCGTGTAACTATGAAAATGATTATTGAGCGTTTTAATGGTGTCCCTTATGGCTGGAGAGATTATGATATTGCTGCTGTTGTAGCAAAACTATTAAAAGCTCAGGAAATAAATATACAGTATAATGGTCAGATACAGGGAACTGATGACCGTAATATAGCAGATTACTTAAGTAAGAGAACATATTGGGAAAAGTTGGTAATTAATAAGCGTGTAAAATTAGATCAGGCTCTAATTAATAATGCTAGAAAACTAGGTAGGGATCTATTTGAAAAAGCGTCATTACCTTCAGATGAAGATAATCTTAAAGAGGAGTTTATGTTAGAAATATATAAGAATTATGTTAATGAAACAAGACTTCTTTTAAATAATTATAGAGAAGATGTTAAATATCCTGGTAAAAATGATGTGGAAAAGGCCAATGAGGTATTTAATGAAATATACATCGTAACGGACTCTTACCAATTCTTCAAAGAGTTAAGTGATAAGAAAGATCAATTATTGGAGTCTGGTAAGAAAGTAAAAAAAATTGTAGGCTTTTTTGAAAACCAAAAGGAATTTTTTAAAGATGCACTTAAGACAATAGAACTTTATGATAAGAATGAGACCTATATAGTTAATGACGAAATGGTAAAGATCGCTAATGAATTGAAAGTTATTGTTGAGGCGGAAGAGCCATATGGTGATATTCATCGTATTCCAGCTTTACGGGATGAATTTAATAAAATTTTTTTCCAGGGAATATTAAAAGAGAAAAGTAAGCCTGTCAGAAAATATATTGAAAATGATAAACAGAAAGTTAAAGATGAGCTGGACAAATATGATGATATTAATGAGATTCTTGGTAATACATTATTGGGGCGTTTTGATAGACTATTAGAAAGACTGGGAACATCAAATACAATAAATGAAATAATCGCTATGCCGCAAGAAAGTGATGTAATAAAGATTAATTGTTTTAAAGAGATAGAGAAAGAATTGAAACGACTTCAGGAAGAGAAAAAAGGTTCAGTTGGTGTTGGAGAAGGAGAAAAAGGTGAAGTTAGTACTAAGCCTGATCCAACTCCTAAACCAAAAAAAGTCGAAACTATAAGTCTAACAAATTTAATTAGTGGAACTAGAGAACTTGAGAATGAACAAGATATAGATAACTTAATTAATGAAATTAAAAAATCACTAAAGAAAATTATTGATGATAATAAGAATATTAAACTTATATAAAATAGTAATTAGTATATAGAAAGGAGAAATTTAATGAAAGTTGAAAGGTTGGCTAGGGAAATGGGCTTTTTTGGCAAGAAAGGTTATATTGATAATCTGGAAAAAACTAATAAGCTAGATATACCTGCATGGATAAAAAGATCATTAAATTTATTAAAGCCAGATGCTTTTTATTTTGATAATTATGAAGGTATAAATAACCCTGTGTTCATATTATTCTTTGAAAATATAGAAGAAGATGAGATAAAAAGTCTTCATAAAAAAATATGGAATTTTAATATGGCCCCAATAGTTATAATTATTAACGATAAGGAGTTAAGATTGTATAACGGATTATCTTACGATTATAATAGAAAGTTTTTAGGTGAACTGTCTCTTGACATTGATAATTTTAACTACTTAAAACTGCGAACAGGTAAAGCATGGGAGATGTACAAGGAATTTTATCAAGATAAGGACAGGGTTGATTATAATTTATTAAATAATGTAGAAGTGGCTATAAAAAGATTAGAGAAATCAGGTCTCAATAGATTATATGCAAACAGTATTATAGGAAGATTGATTTTCACGAGATATTTAATTGATAGGGATTTATTTATTGAATTTCCTTATATTAAGAATAAGATAGATAAAAGGCAGGGATTAATTAATACTATTTTAGATAAGGATAGATTATATGCCCATTTTGATTTTTTAAAAGAAAAATTCAATGGGGATTTATTTCCAGTAAGTCAAGATGAAAGAAAGAAAGTATCCCAAACTCATCTGGAGATAATAAACAGTCTTTTTAGAGGTATAAATTTAAAAAATGGACAAATTAATTTATTTGAGGTATATGATTTTAGTATTATACCTATCGAATTAATTAGTAATATATACGAAAGATTTATTGGAGAAGAAATGCAAAAAACAAATAAAGCCTTTTATACACCATTATTTCTTGTAGATTATATTATTTCTGATAAAATACAGTCCAAGATTAGAGAAGAAAATAAAATAAAGGTTTTAGACCCGAGTTGCGGTTCTGGAATATTTTTAGTGGAAACATTTAGAAAGATAATTGAAGGCAATCTTGCACATAATGGCAGGATTACTGCTAAAAAGCTAAAAGAATTACTTATTGATTGCATATATGGTATAGATATTGATGAAAATGCGGTTAATATAGCTATTTTTTCGATATATTTAACTCTATTGGATTATTTGAATCCTGAAGAAGTATCCAGTTTTAAATTTCCAGTATTAAAAGGGAGAAATTTCTATGTTGATGATTTCTTTGATTTAAAGGCGTCATTTAATAAAGAACTTAAAAATAAAAAAATTGATTTTATAATTGGAAATCCTCCTTGGGGTAGTAAAAAAGGCAGTCATTTAAATTATACTAGAAAAAAGAAGATACCAGTAAGTGATAATCAAATAGCTCAATCGTATATAGTAAGGGCCAGCGACTTTGGGTTTCAGGATACTATTTATTCTTTTATTGTGACAAGCAAAATTTTGTATAATTTAAATGGAGATAAGTTTAGAAGATATTTTTTAAACAATTATATACTTGAGGAAGTTTTTGATTTATCTATCGTTAGGAAAATAATATTCAATAAGGCAATTGGTCCAGCTGCTATACTAAGCTATAGGGATGCAGATAATAAAAATGCAAATGAAAATATTGTTAGACATATATCTATAAAACCTGGTTTGAATTTTAAAATGTTTAAGACCGTTGTTATTGAAAAAAATGATATAAAAATGATTAAACAGAAGTATTTTTTAGATTATGATTGGATTTGGAAAGTATTACTTTATGGAAATTATCTGGACTTTAATTTTATTAAAAGGTTGAAAGAGTTAAATACATTGCAGGATGTAATTGAAGAAAATGATCTGGAATTTGGGGTTGGTTTTACAACCTGGACAGGGCACAATAATGAATACAAGCCAGAATTAGGTAATGGTGATTATTTATATGTTACAACCAAACATCTTTCTAAAATAACTTTTAGTGAAGATAGTTGTCCAATTAATAAAATTAAATATTATCATAGATCAAGAAATGAAGAAATATATAAAGCTCCACATTTGTTGATAAAAAGAGGAATAAAAAAAGTTCCTGACGTAGCATATTCAAACAAAAATGCGGTCTTCACTAATTCTATATATGGTTTATCTGGTAAAAAAGAGCAGGAAAACATAGTAAAAAATATAGGGGCTTATTTATTATCAGAGGTATGTACATATTTTTTATTTTTGCAGGCCAGTCAGTGGGGTGTAGAAAGAGATGAAGTCTATAAAGGAGAGTATTTATCGTTACCAGTTAATCAGTCGATAATTAAGTCTTTTCTCTGGAAGTCTTATAATAAAGCTATAAAGAAAATTAGAAATGATGAAGAATTGCTAAATGGATTTAAAAATAGAACACAACTCTTTTACAAGAAAATAAATGAAGAAATAAGCGATATACTGGATTTAAATAATAAAGAAATGAGCTTAATTAATTATGTAACAGAAGTAAGTATTCCTTTATTTAGAGATGAAGTTTGTGCATTGAGAAATGCAAAGGAAGGAGAAATAAAAGAATACACTGATGTTTTAATGAAACATTTCAAGAAGAGCTTTGAAAATATAAATAAATGTGTACAGGCTGATATATATTTGGATCAATACTTTATTTGTGTTTATATATCAATTGGTGATTATAAAGATAAAGAGGAAAAGAATATAAGAATAAGTAATGATTACACAATAGAAAGATTAGTTAACAGGATTGGAACTCTATCCTATGAGCAATTGACTTCTGAATTATTTATAAGAAAAGATATAAAGGGATTTGAAAAAAATGGATTTTATGTGATCAAACCAAATGAATACAAAAATTGGCACAAAGCAGCTGCATATATGGATATTAGCGAAATTATGGATGCAATGATTAGCTCTGGAAAGAAGAAGGTGAATAAAGAACATGTATAATACAGATGCTTTCGTCTTTTCAGAACAAATATATATAAACGAATTTGTAAGCGTTTTAAAATTATTAAATGAGAGTTACGATCAGATTATAAAAAATGAAGATATTAAAAAAAATGATATGGAAACTTTTATTAGGAATGTTTTAGTAAAAAATTATTTGCGTAATCGTGCTAACAAAGAGAAATTTAATATTGGATATTTAGGTTTCGAGGTAGAAAGCGGAGAAATAAATAAAAATAATAAGACTGCTGGCTTTATAGATATAAAAGTTATAAATCTAGGAAAAAAAGATTTCCTTGATGAAGAAGAGTATTATGCAATTGAATGTAAAAGGTTGGATGGATATAGCAAAAAGAATAGATTATATATAAAAGAAGGTATATATCGCTTTATTAGTGGAAAATATTCTAGCAAAATGCCTTTAGCTGGAATGATAGGATTTATTCAAAGAGGTATTATAGTAGACATTGTTGATAATATAAACAAAAAGATTAGTGAGGAAGAAGATGATAGTTATATAGGTCATCTAAAAAAGGACAAAATATTATCGCAATGTAATTTTATTTATTCATCAGAAAATACCAGAATGATAATAAATCGTAAAATTAAGATCTATCATTATATGATGGATTTTTCAGAGAAAGTTATGGTTCTTAATAGATTAATAAACTAGATAATGTAGATAACTTTTTCAGAAAGGTAAAGGTGAGGGAGAAAATAATGGATAAAACAGCAATAAAGAATTTTGCAGTTAGGGCCAGGAATAAGTTAATTGAACAGGTGAAACAGAAAGCTTTTGAAATAGGTATAGAGAAGGGGAAATTTGTAGAACCAGAGATTAAAGAGAATGACTTATATGTTTTAAGTGATTATAAGACATTAAATAATAAAGAATATGAGCAAAGGAAAAGACTTATCAATGAAATAGAACTAAAAGGTTATGAACAAGTTATAGAAGAAGTTGCTTACACATGGTTTAACAGGTTTGTTGCTTTAAGGTTCATGGAAGTTAATGGATATTTACCTACAGGTGTAAGAGTTTTATCTTCAGAGACTGAAGGGAAAGTAGAGCCTGATATCGTAACTGAGGCATTAAATATAATAGATCTGGATGTAGACACAGAAACTGTTTATCAATATCAGGATGATAATAATACAGAAGGGTTATTTAAATATCTACTTATTAAACAATGTAACTCTTTATATGATATAATGCCTTTTATATTTGAAAAGATTGCTGATTATACTGAGATATTATTACCTAATAATCTCCTTAGTGAAGGCTCAGTTATTAGGTATATGGTTGAAAGTATAAGTGAGAAAGATTGGGCAGGGCAAGTTGAGATAATTGGTTGGTTGTATCAATTCTATATTTCTGAAAAAAAGGACAAAGTTTTTGCATCAAAAGGTAAAGTTAAGAAGGAAGAAATACCTGCCGTCACCCAACTTTTTACTCCAGATTGGATAGTAAAATATATGGTAGAAAACTCGCTTGGCCGATACTGGCTGGAGTCAAATATTAATGAAAATCTAAAGAGGAAATGGGAGTATTATTTAGAGGAACCCGAACAGGAATCTGAAGTTCAAGAAAAGTTGGAGGAAATTAGGCATAGGAATATTTATCCTGAAGCAATTACTGTCTTAGACCCCGCTTGTGGTAGTGGACACATCCTAGTATATGCTTTTGATGTTTTATTTAACATTTATAAAACTGTAGGTTATCTAGAATCGGATATTCCTCAATTAATTCTTAACAATAATCTATATGGATTGGAAATTTGTGATAGAGCTGCACAACTGGCATCATTCTCTGTGATGATGAAAGCTCGAGAAAAAGATTCTAGGATATTTGAAAAAGATGTAAGTTTAAATATCTGTGCTATTCAAGAAAGTAATGGGATTTCAAGTCAAACCGTTGATTTATTAATTAATAAAGTAAATAACATCGAGGAAAAAGAAATAGTAAGGAAAAGTTTTAATTATCTAATAAAACTATTTAATGATGCAAAAAATTATGGTTCAATACTTAATGTTAGTATTGAATTAGATATTTTAGAAAAAAGTTTATTGAATTTAAATAAAAGTAAAATTGAAGGTTTATTTGAGATGTTTAATAAAGAAATTTTATTAGATATTTTACCTAAATTAATTAAGCAAGCTAAAATAATAAGTAATAAGTATGATATTGTAATAACAAACCCACCTTACATGGGTAATAATAATATGAATAAAGAACTTAAGGATTTTATAAAAAATGAATATAATATATCGAAAAGAGATTTATTTGCAGTATTTATTGAGAGATGTATTAAATATTCCAAGAAAAATAAATATATTGCTATGATTACACAACAATCTTGGATGTTTTTAAAAAGTTTTGAAGAAATAAGAGAGCTTATATTAAGAAATTTTTGTATAACTTCCTTGCTTCAGTTAGGGCCAAGAGCATTTGAAGAAATTGGTGGCGAAGTTGTCCAAACGGTTTCTTTTGTATTACAAAATAATAATCTGGAAAATTATAAAGGATTATATAAAAATTTAACAATTAAAAATAATCTGAAAAAAAAGAAGGATTTTTTTAACGACAGTAAGCAATATATTACTAAAAATTATACTTTTAAATCTATTCCCCATAAATATATTGCATATTGGACCAGTAATAAAGTCAATAAGTTATTTCTAAAAGAAAAGAACTTGTCAGCATATGGAGATGCAAGAGAAGGTATGGCAACAGCTGATAATAATAGGTTTTTAAGATATTGGTATGAAGTAGACCATAAATCTGTTGAGTTTAATGCTAAAAACAGGAAACAAGCTAAAACAAGTGGTATGAAATGGTTTCCTTATAATAAAGGTGGGGGCTATAGGAGGTGGTATGGTAACAAAGATTATTTAGTAAACTGGAAAAATGATGGTTATGAGATTAGAAACAATAAAGATAAGAATGGAAGAATAAGATCTCACAATTATAATTTAGAATATATATTTAAACAGGGAATTACTTGGTCATCAATAAGTTCTTCAAATCTTGGTGCAAGATTTTCTCCTAAGGGAGCTTTATCGGATTCAAAAGGGCCTACTTATTATTGTAACCAAAATAATATCAAGTATATATTAGGGTTTATGAATTCAAAGCCTGTACAAATATTTCTTAAAGTTTTAGCTCCAACGTTAGATTATAAAGTTGGTGATATTGCTAATTTGCCATTAATAATACCGAACGATAGTGAAAAAATAGCAAAAATAAATAATTTAGTAAATAAGTGTCTTTATATATCTAAAAATGATTGGAATTCCTTTGAAAGTTCTTGGGATTTTAAAAAACATCCTTTACTTACTCATAAAGGTACTGCTCAGAATATCGAAGATGCATTTAATAATTGGAGTGACTATGCTGAAAAGCAATTCTATCAATTGAAAAAATATGAAGAAGAGTTAAATAGGATCTTTCTTGAAATATATGGTCTAGAAGATGAGTTAACTCCAGAAGTAGATGAAGGTGATGTAACAGTCCGCAGAGCTGATAGAGAGCGTGATATAAAATCTTTTATTTCCTATGCTGTAGGATGTATGTTTGGTCGTTATTCTTTAGATGAAGAAGGGTTGGTATATGCTGGTGGTGAGTTTGATGAGTCCAGGTATGATACTTTTAAAGTAGATAAAGATGGTATTATACCTATACTAGATGATGAATATTTTGATGATGATATTGTAGCTCGATTTATTAAATTCTTGAAGGTGACCTTTTGTGAGGAACACTTGGAAGAAAATCTGGACTATATAGCTGAAACATTGGGTAGAAAATCAAAGGAGACATCTAGACAAGCTATTAGAAGATACTATGTAACTAACTTTATCAAAGACCATGTACAGACATATAGTAAGAGACCTATATACTGGTTATTCCAGTCTGATGGTCGGAGAAAGGCCTTTAATGCTTTAATATATATGCATAGGTATGATAGTGGTACTGTGGCCCGTGTCAGGACTGATTATTTACATGAACTACAGAAAAAAATAGAGGCTGAAAAGGTAAGATTACAGGGAATTATAGATTCAGATCTTTCAGCTAGAGAGATCAATAAAGCTAAGAAGAAATTTGAGAAATTAAATAAAGATACTGAAGAGCTCATTAAATATGATGAAGTTTTAAATCATATGGCCAATCAACAAATTGAGATAGATCTTGATGACGGGGTTCAGGAGAATTATGAGAAGTTTGCTGATGTATTAACTAGGATATAATAATAAGTGAATGATCAGTTTTGATTTTAATTTAAACTAGGAAGGGGTGTTAGTATGAAGGAATTTAATACTACAGGGGTCTGTATACCTGAAAAACACTATTAGTCGATATCTCGAATAAACTTGATCAGATAGAAAAGATAGTCGAGAAGTGTAAGTACTTTACTATTAATAGGCCTAGACAATATGGGAAAACAACCAGTATGTTTTTATTGGAAAAAAGACTAGAGAAAAAAGGTTATCTCCCAATATCTATTACCTTTGAAGGAATTGGTGATGAGGTTTTTACAGCAGAAGATAAGTTTTGTAAAACCTTGCTGAAAATAATTAAGCGTGATCTTGAATTTAAGGATGGACAAACATATAAAGAATTTATTGAACAAGAACTAAATAGTGTAGAAAACTTTGCAGACCTGGATACCCTTATCTTCAATTATATAGATATGATAGATAAAAGAGTAGTCTTAATGATAGATGAAGTTGATAAAAGTAGTAATAACCAGTTGTTTTTAAGCTTTATAGCCATGTTACGAGATAAATACTTACGAAGAGATATAGGAAAAGATAAGACTTTTTATAGTGTGATTCTGGCTGGTGTCTATGATGTGAAGAATCTTAAATTAAAATTAAGGATAGATGAGGAAAGAAAATATAATAATCCCTGGAATATAGCGGTTGATTTTGATGTTGAGATGGACTTTAATCCTGCAGAGATTAAAACAATGCTGGCAGATTATCAAGAGGAAACAGCGGTTGAGATGGATATTAATGATATTGCTGATAAGCTATACTATTATACCTCTGGTTATCCTTATCTTGTTAGTAAGTTGTGTACGATTATAGAGGAAAAAATTATTTCAACTAAAGCTAAGAGTGAATGGACTGTTAAAGATCTAGAAAAGGCTGTTAAAATGATACTGGATATTAATAGTGTAAATTTTGATAGTCTGATTAAAAATCTGGAGAATAATCAGGATTTATATAAATTGGTCTATGATATAATAATTGAAGGCTTAAATAAAGCTTACAACATTGATAATCCCATTATTGAGCAAGGTGTATTATATGGTATCTTTGATAATGATAATGGATTTCTAAGAATCCATAACAAGATCTATGAACAGAGAATATATAATTATATGATATCAAAGATTGAGACAGATGCTGATATGACCTTCTATAATTATAAAGATAGTTTCAATACAGATGAAGAATATCTTGATTTTGAAAGGATTCTAGATAAATTTCAGTTGTTTATTAAAGAAGAATATAGTGATAATGATATAGAATTCTTGGAGCGTAATGGAAGTTTAGTCTTTCTAGTCTTTATTAAACCTATTATCAATGGTAATGAGTTTGATTTTAAAGAAGTACAGACTTCTCAAGAAAAAATATTAGATGTAGTAGTAACATATCTGGATAGCAAATATATTATTAAATTAAAGATCTGGTGACCAGAGAAATACCATCAGAAAGGCCTTGAACAGTTGGTGGATTATTTAGATAAACAGAATGTTGATATAGGCTATTTGTTGAGGTTTAATTTTAACCAGAATAAAGAGTATAAGTGCGAGTGAATTAATCTAGATAACAAAGAAATATATGTTGTCTGGGTATAATTAATTAGTGAATTTTGTTGGAGGTATAGTTAAATGAACCTGAATAAGATACAGGAGATATTAAAAGAAAACTTTGATAAGCCACGTGAAGGAAAAAAACGTCATATTATTTACTGGTATGATGCTGAAGGTGAATTTGTTGATGATATTAATAATCTAAAACTCAGTAATGCAAAGATATGGAAGTTACAAGTAAACAATAATTTTAAAACAAAATATCAGCTAGAGGTTCTTGATACAGATTCAAATTATCTTTTATATTCCAGTGATCCAATGCCTGATAAACGGGAAAACTGGTTATTAGATATAATTAAATACTCACAGGAATTTACTGCAGATAAAACAACCCTTATTATGCGTGATTTTGGTATCGAAAATAAGTATATGCGGCCAGCCTTCAGGAAATATAGTAAATTTTTTAATAATAAGAAAAGATACGAAAGATTAAAGAGTTATCAGATGGATGAATATAATCAGGAAAAACTTGATGTAGCTATCTTATCTGCTTTAGTCAAGTTAAATACACCTGATATAGAAATAGCCATTAAAAAAGTATTAATGGATTCCCTGGATGAGTCTGTTAATAGTAAGTGGATTGATATAGGAAAGTTTGGCGATCAGGAAAGTGTCTGGAGTTTAGTCAGCAAAAAATATGGATATATAAAGGAAGATAAGTCTTTAAGAAAATTGATGTTGATGTTCTTAATAACTAATTTAAGGAATCATCTAAAAGTAGATATACCTGAAACCTGGCAGCAGTATTTATCAACCCAAGAGACTAACTGTGTTGTCTTTCTTAACCATTGGATGAATCACAGTAAGGATTATAAAGCCTATGATGATAAGGCTAATAAATTGGAGAGTGAACTAAATTTAGAAGAATATCTTAAGAAATGGGATCTTAAAGATTATCTAGAGTGTGAGACATTAAAAAAATTCGATCTGGCGATTATTAATAATTTGGTTGAGAGTCTTACAGTTGGATCAGAAGAATATGACTGGTTTAAGGAAGTAATCTCAGTCAGAAAAACAAAGCACTGGTATAGATACTTTAAAAAGGCATATGAGGCTATCTACTGGGCTATAGAACTAATGGCCTTGGTTAAAAAACATAATAAAAATATTCCTCAGGACAATAAATATGATTTCTTTATGAAATACACTAAAGGTTATCATCTTTTTGATAGAGCATATAGAAAATTTAATGTAGCCTATGATCAGACTGAGGATAAAGAAATGTTAAGAGATTTACAAGGTATGATAGAGAATCTATATTCAAATTGGTATATACAGGAATTATCAATCAAGTTCTCCAGTAGTCTAGAAGATGAAGAGAGCTGGATTATAGATGGTATCAATCAACAAAGAGATTTTTATCGTAACTATATTGGAAATGTATTATCTAATGATGAAAGGGCCTTTGTCATAATTTCAGATGGTTTTAGGTATGAGGCTGCTGTAGAGTTGGACGAGCAACTAAAGAAAGAATTTAAAGCAGCCACAGATATAGAGGCAGTACAAGGAAGTATTCCTAGTGAGACAAGCATAGGTATGGCCAGTTTACTACCGAATAAAGAGATTGCTTTTGATGAGAAGATAGATAACATACTTGTGGACGGAATAAAAACTAACTCTACAGTAAATAGAGAAAAGGTGCTATCTTCCTATGTGGATGAATCAATTGCTTTAAATGCCAGACTGGTTAAAGAAATGAGTAGAGATGATATGCGTGAGGCCCTCTATGGTAAGAAAGTAATTTATATCTATCATAATAGAATTGATTCTATTGGAGAGAGTTATCAGACTGAAAAGGAAGTATTTAATGCTGTTGATAATACTTTTGCTGATATAAAGGAGCTTATAAAGTCTTTAAGAAATAATGTCAGTGCTACTAATATTTTTATAACAGCCGATCATGGCTTTATCTATCGTAGAGGTGAACTACAGGCCAGTGATAAGACAAGGCAGGGGAGTAATGAGTCTGAGAAAGAGAATAGACGTTACATTCTTTGTCAACCACAGGAAAATGTTGATGGTGGAATTGGCTTTAATCTTGATTATATCTTTAAAGATACCAGTTTACAGGTAGTAGTTCCTAGGGGTGCCAATAGATTTCAGACCAGAGGTGCTGGGCTTAACTATGTACATGGTGGAGCATCATTACAGGAAATTGTTATACCAGTTATTAAGTTTAAAAATGACCGTAGTGATAGTGAACGGAATGAATCTAAAAAAGTCGATGTTAAACTAACCAATATTTCCAGGAAGATTACTAATAGTATATTTTACCTGGAGTTTTTCCAGACAGAGAAGATTGCAGATAAGGTATTAGCAAGAAGATTAACTTTATATTTTGTAGATCAGAAAGGTAATAAAATCTCTAATGAAAATATTATTATTGCTGACAGTAGTTCTGATAGACCAGAAGAAAGGACATATAGAGAGAAGTTTACCTTAAAAATCATGGAATATAAAAAGGATATAGATTACTATCTAGTAATGGAAGATGAAGATGAGTCTGTAGAAAATATTTACGAAAAAGTACCGTTTAAAATTAGTTTGGCTATATCTAATGATATTGATTTTTAGGTAGTATGCAGAAGAAGTAAGACTTTGATAGTATAGTTATTTGAGATAGACTTGGAGAATAAGTTAGCTAGATACTTGAGAGTAAGTATGTTATACGATGGTTTTTCGAGAGGTGTTATAAATGGAGAAACAGTTATTAGTTGGTAATGGGGTGAACATACAATTTGGAGGTTTGGATTATACGAATCAGAATATTATTAAGCGTGCTTTTAATTATCTTGAAACTAATAATTACCCATCAGAAATATACCCTATTGAAATTGGCGAATATATAAAAGAACATTTATATGGTATGTAGAGCAAAATACTTCAAGGGAAATATGATGGTCTTATTATGACTTCATCTGAGGAAATAGAATTAGAGAATTTTAAGTCAAGATATAAATTTAGTAGATCTAAGATAAGAGTTTATGACATAGGTTTTGAAGATTACTTTTTAATGCACCAGCTATTTTGTAGAAAAAATAAAATTACTAATCCTAATAAATATGACTTTCAAGAATGTATAAAAAAACTTCTTCTAGATTCTATATACAATAATGGTGAAATAAATGAAATATATACTAAGTTTCCTGATGAATTTGTTGATTGGTTGAAAGAATATGATTCTATATTTACAACAAATTATGATCGAAATATTGAAGTGGTTACAGATAAAGATATAAATTATATTCATGGAGCTTTCCATATAAAAAAGGATATATATAATAATGACAGTTTTAGAAATTTAATTTCAGATAGACCTATTGAAAATACAATAATTGCAGAGGGATATGATCATTTGTATTCTACTGCATTGACAATGGGTTCTGGTAGCTTGAAAAAGTTAGCTGGAGAAATGCATACTAACGCCAATTCAGCTATAGAAAAATTCGCTGCAGGTGCCAAAAATGACGAAGAGGTAATGAAAGAAATAGAAAAATGGAAAACATCAGGTCAAAAGATAGTTAGGAATATGTATGAGGCAGTAATCTTGAAAATGGAAAATCCAGAACTGGAGTTTAAGGATTATTATCCATTTGAAAAATTAGAAAATATAAAAGGGACTTTAACTATTCTAGGATTATCTCCTAATAATGATACACATCTGTTGGACATTATTGCAGGAAATGATAATATTTCTAAAGTGATTTACTATTTTTTTGATATAAAAGAAGGAAGATATTTGGAACGTAATTTAACTAATAAAATTATTGAATTAAATAATGTAAAAGAATTCTGGCATCGATATAGTTCTGAGCAATAATAACTTCGTATAAACATGGTTTACAATTGTATAGAGGAAGGTGAGGGAGATGGAGGATTTTTTGAGTGAAAAGTTGAATAAGGTATTTTCAGGTAGAGTAGTGCGTAAAGACCTTACAAAAAAAATTAAAGAAGGGGCCAATGTGCCTGTATATGTTCTTGAATACCTTTTAGGCATGTATGCAGCTACAGATGATGAAGAAGGTATTGAAGAAGGAGTAGAACGGGTTAAAAATATTCTTTCTGATAACTTTGTCAGGCCAGACGAGGCTGAAAAGATTAAATCAAAAATCAGAGAGGCTGGTCAATATACTATAATCGATAAAGTTACTGTTCGTTTAAATGAAAAGAAAGATGAATATCAAGCTACCTTTTCTAATTTAGGTCTAAAGAGTGTTTATATGGCTCCCCACTATGTTAAGGAATATGATAAGCTATTAGCAGGTGGTATTTGGTGTATTTTAAAAATGGAGTATTATTATGATGAAGAGGCCCGAGACTCTAATCCTTTTTCAATTTCCCGTCTAACTCCCATACAGATGCCTAACATGGATCTTGATGAAATACTTAAGGGTAGAGATCAATTTAATCAGGAAGAGTGGATAGATGCCCTGATACGGTCTATTGGAATGGAACCTACTCAGCTAGAGAATAATGTTAAGTGGCACATTTTAGAACGCTTAGTACCATTGGTTGAGAACAATTATAATCTGGTAGAACTAGGTCCTAGGGGTACTGGTAAGTCTCATATCTATAAAGAGATATCACCAAATTCTATTTTAGTTTCTGGTGGCCAGAGTACAGTTGCTAACCTATTTTATAATATGAATACCAGAAAGATAGGTCTTGTTGGTTTATGGGATACGGTTGCCTTTGATGAGGTAGCAGGTATTAAATTTAAGGACAAGGATGGAATTCAAATATTGAAAGATTTTATGGCCTCTGGATCCTTTGCCAGAGGTAGAGAAGAGAAGAATGCTAATGCCTCTATGGTGTTCGTAGGTAATATCAATCAAAGTGTAGAAGTGCTATTAAAAACATCTCATCTCTTTGATCCTTTTCCAGGGGAGATTGCATATGACTCTGCATTTTTTGATAGGATACATTATTATCTTCCTGGCTGGGAAATACCAAAGATGCGTCCTGAATATTTAACTAATGAGTATGGCTTTATTGTTGATTATTTAGCTGAGTTCTTTAGAGAAATGAGAAAACGCTCATATTCTGATGTGGTTGATAAGTATTATAAATTAGGAAACAACTTAAATCAAAGAGATGTAATAGCTGTCAGAAAGACCGTATCAGGTTTAGTTAAGTTGATCTACCCTAATGGAAAGTTTTCTAAAGATAATATAGAAGAAATTTTACAATATGCCTTGGTTGGGAGAAGAAGAGTAAAGGAACAGCTTAAAAAGATCGGTGGCATGGAGTTTTATGATGTTCATTTTTCTTACATAGATAAAGAATCTAACACTGAAGAATTTGTATCAGTACCTGAACAGGGTGGTAACAAATTAATTCCTGAAGGTCAAGCTAAGCCAGGTCATATTTATACAGTAGGTACAGGGGATTCGGGAATGATTGGTGTCTATAAAATCGAGGTTGAAGTTGTTAGCGGCAAAGGTAAGTTTAACAAGTCTGGTTTGAATTCTAATAGACTGGCCAGAGAAAATATTGATATGGCATTCAACTATTTTAAAGCAAACTCCAAAAACATTAGTAACAGCATCAGTACGAAAAATTATGATTATTTATTACATGTACAGGATTTACAGGGTATAGGTTTGACTCCTGAACTAACATTAACTGCATTTATTGGTATGTGTTCAGGAGCTATGAATAAGCCGATCCAGGAACGAATGGTAGTATTGGGCTCTATGAGTATTGGTGGAACTATAAAAAAAGTAGAATCACTAGCTAATGTACTCCAGGTCGCTTTTGATGCAGGAGCGAAAAGAATATTGGTACCAATGTCATCGGCCCCAGATATATCAACGGTTCCATCTGAGTTATTTGCTAAGTTTCAAATTTCTTTCTATGAGGATCCTGTTGATGCTGTATTTAAAGCATTAGGGGCTAGTTAAAGTGGGTTAACACCAAAACAACAGTTGGGGATGATCTAATTGAAAATTAAAGGATTTAAAATAAATAATTACAAATCTATGGGAACGGAAAAAAATAACTTATATGTTGAATCAGATGTTACTGCAATAATTGGTAAAAATGAGTCAGGAAAGAGCAATGTTCTTGATGCAATTGGCAAATTATCCTTTTTAAAGGCGATGAATGTTGATTATTTGAGAGAGAAAAATCGAGGAGTTACTGATTCAGAGGAAATTTCTATTATTGTTTATTTAGATTTTTACCCAAGTGAAATAAAAAATTTCAATATTGAGCAAAGCGAAACAAAAATAAGTTTTTTTGATACTATAACTATAAGATTAGAAGGTGGTTTATCTAATTTATTAAAAAAAGATCCATCATTATATAAACTTATTGAGGAAATAGTAGACTATAAAAATAAGAAGGAAGTTTGGTCAATTAACAGTAATACGCTGAAAAGGAGAAATGATTATTTAAATGAATTAGAAAATATATTTTCTCAGATTATGATAGATTATAAATCAAAGTTAACAACTTTAAAAAATTATATTAATAAAGATTTTAAGATTAACGAAGAAATATTATCTAAAATAGACAAAGTTATTAGTCTTCTTGATAAATATTATGGCTTATTGCCACACATGTATTATAGATCAGAAGACAAGCAACTTGAGAGTAGCTATAAATATGAAGATATAATGAATATAATTGATAACAAAAATCATATACTTACTAAATTATTCTTAGCAGCAAAAATAAATAAGGAAGAAATTGAAAATGCTTTCACAAATCCAAAAACAGGGATTAGGCAGCAATACCGAAATACAATTGATAGTAAAATAAAAAATAATATTGAAGTTGAATTTAAGAAATTTTATAATCAAGAAGAAATTAAATTTCAAACTGATTTTGATAGTCGAGTACTTCATCTTTTTGTAATATCTAAGAATGATAATAATACCATGGAATTTAACGAAAGGAGTAATGGATTACGTTGGTATATTAGTCTTTTTATAGATATATTATCTCAGGATTTAAAAGATAAGTCAGTGTTATATTTGCTAGATGAACCAGGAGTACACTTACATGTTAATGCTCAAAATGAATTGTTAACTTTATTTTCAAAATTAGCTGAAAGAAATAACCAGATTGTTTATACAACTCATTCACCATATATGATTAATAGCAAAAACATCTTAAATGTTAGAGCTGTTGAAAAAGATATAAATGGTAACACAAGAATATTTAAAAATGCATATAATCAAGAATTATATAAAGATTCAAAAAAGGAAACTTTATCTCCATTAATTAAAGCAATTGGTGCTGACTTGAAGTTTAATATTGGTCCTTCTAGTAAATGCAATATTATAACCGAAGGTATTACAGATTATATGTATATAAAATCTATTTTAGATTATTTGAAAGTTGAAGATCATCCAAATATAGTTCCGTCAGCAGGTGTATCGAATATAAATAGGATAGTATCAATCCTAATTGGATGGGGTTGTGACTTTAAAATATTATTGGACTATGATAATGCTGGATATAAGGAGTACAAGGTATTAGTTAATGATCTCTGTTGCAAATTACAAAATAAAATAGTTTTTGTTAATTGTAAAAGTGCGTCAGATATTACTACTGAAGAAATAACTGACTCGAAATTTTCTATAGAGAATTTAATAGATGAGAAAGATTATAAAAAAATGGCCAATAATTATGATGAGAGTAATTCTTCGAAAACAATTACTGCAAAAGAATTTTTCGATAAGGTAACAAACGGTCAGCTAGAGCCTGATAAAAAAACAATATCTAATTTTAAAAAGTTGTTTTCAATGTTAGAAATTGAAATACCTTAAAATAAATTTTGATTTATATTTAGAAACTTCGCAAAACGAAAGTTAGACGAAATAACCTAAGGGGGTTATTTATAATGAAAGAACAAGACTTTGAAAAATTTTTATCTGCTTTAGTTCAGGCTATTAAAAATATGGATTCTCATTATTTTCAGTTACCCATTGCTGATGAAGAAGAACCGATTTATAGAGAAAGAGTTTATTGTTATGAACTTTATCATCAATTACGTTGTATTTTAACAAATAACTTCCCATATAAACTAAATGGTGAAGTTGATAAAAGTGGACATCCAGTTATTAGGAGTAAAAAAAAGCCTGATTTTCTCGTTCATAAACCAGGTGATATGGAAAACAATTTAATTATTATTGAAGTAAAACCAATAACTGTTAGAAGTAGAATAGATGAGTTAAAAGAGGATATTAAAACACTTAAATGGTTTTTAGACAATAGCAATGGAAAATATTATCGGGGTATTTGTTTAATATATGGAAGTGAAAATGGATGTTTAACAGAAAATATTAAAAAAGTTATAAATAATAATTCTGACGATAGAATTAAAATAATATGGAACTCAGAACCAAATGAAGTAAAAATGAGAACTAATACCGGTTACTTCGTCTAATAAAATATTGCCGGTTTCGTTCCTTGCGTCACTGCACCAAAATTCATTAGCCTAAGCCAAGTCTGGCTAAGACTCATGAACTTCGGCAATACGGATACGTAATGCGAAAATTTTATTGCTCATAAAGGTAAATATTAATGAAAAAAGGAGTTTTTTTAAGAATCTAAGAGTTTTTAAATATAAAAAATCTATCAAATACTGATAATTAAAATATTGCTAATTTGCTCTAACGAACAATAATGATCATATTTGATGGATTATGGTCAAATATAGAGATTATCATTAATAACTCAATAGTTATATTTGAAAATACAGTTCTAAAAGAAGAGAAGTTTTATCAGTTGCTTTCTAATTCTAATTAATTGTTATGAGTACTTAATTTAATAATAATTATTGCTATTGCTTTCGTTTGAATTTTATATTTCTAAAAAAAGATACTTAAACTCATTATGCCGATTCGAATTAACGCGGGAATAATCTTCCCATTTTATTTGGTATTTGTTTTTTAATAAAATTTTGTCTTCCCGGCCTTTTTTAGTACCTGCGGAAGCATCATTGGACCAGGATAGAGAACCATTTACTTCTTTTCCATTATGAATTCTGAACATACTATCTACTGTATTGCTTTTTCTTGGCTCTTTCCAATATAAACTGTCATTGGTTAGAAAAATAGCATAGCCAGTTAAATTATTAAATTTATTTTTCAATTGCTCTATTCTGTAAATATCCCATAAGAAATCATATCTACCATGGTCTTGAGCTCCCTGGTTTTTTAAATGAAATCGTTCTTTATTATGAGAACATTTAATTTTTCTAGTTTTATATTTAAGTTCGATTGGTATAATTTGATTTTCATATTTTACTAAAATATCTATATACCACATATTATTAATCATTATCGGATATTCGAGCCGGACATAAGTGTCTGGATATTTTTTATGAATTTCCCATGCAAATGCATGCTGAAAATCTGCTTCCGAATAAAAAATTTTTCTTTTTAATGATAAACTTTTTAAGATGCGTTTTAATTCAATAATCAAAAATAACACCCCATTTATTAAGAAAGAAAATTGAAAAAGTGAATAGACAAAAGTAACCTTATTGATATTTGTTTTCGCAATCAATACAGATTGGTTGATTTTTAGATGTTTGAGCTTCTTCACCACAAAAATGACAATAGTTTTCTGTATAAAAAGGATTAGAAAATTGACTCCAGGTATCATAACATTTTGGACATAAAGGGTAGTATGGATTTTTGTTTATAAAGGTGCCACAACGAATACAGTATCCTTTATCTTCGAATTCTTGAGGGATTTTTTGATTGTTTTCGCTTACTTTTTTGATTTGCTCTTTTTGTTCTTGCTCTAATGCTTCTAAATATCTTCCTTTCAATACAAAAGCAGGTTCTAAACTTAAGATATCATTATCAATTATTTTATCTTTGAATTTTCTTGAATATGATCTACCGGTTAGTATATATCCTAACTCATAATTATTTTCTTTTGAGCTGTCATAAAGGTTCATTGAACTAATAATAACTGTATTTCCATTAAAGTATAGTTTAGTATGCAGCCGGTCAACAAAAAAGACATCAAAACCAAATTGTTCATTTAAAAATGCCATTTCATGAGATATTGTATTTTCAGCTCTAAAAATAAAAATTATTTTCTTTTCTTTATTAGCAGCTTTTTCTAGTGATCTGTATAGTAAGTTCCAAGGTTTAAAATATGGAGTAACTAAAAAACAATAATCTTCACTTTCTTCTATTAAGTCAATAATCGCACCTGGAATTTGATGGTTAGTGAGAATTTTTTTCATAATTAATCCCTCATTATATATAGAATCAAAAAAAATTAAATGTTCTGAAAACATATTAAAGTATTGATCTTAATAATTAATTATCATTACTTCGCCAATAATAACTCATAATATATATAGCTTATTTAGCACCGTCACATTTATATAATGGATACTTTTCCAATAGTTTCGTCAAATTAAGATAAGCTTCAGGAGAATTTACAAAACCATCATTATCATCTTTTAAATATACCCCATATCTTAAACCATCAGTTACTATCAAACGTTGGCAGGTGTTTCGATTTTTAATTTCCGCATAACGTTGAGCTTGAGACCAGGCGGTTAAACATGAATTGCCTTTTTTCTTGGCTTCGACCACAGCTGTTAAAAATTCATCTTTACGCGGTAAATTAACGAATAAAGCAATGTCAATTTTGTTCCATTCAATAACCATTTTTTGTGGTGTCCACCCTAATGCTCTGAGTAGAGGCACAGTCAGATAAGCAACAGTTTTAGATTCTGATGGATTACTTTGTCTATTATACCACCTTGCAATTCTTATTAGCTCATCTATTCTATCATGTAAGTCATTTATAATTTGGCTAGCTACTCCTTTATCAAAGAGATACTTAGAAATTTCTTCTTTTTCAACTTCTCTTACTTCATTTTCAGGAAGTTCTTTCAGCTCATAATTTATATTTTCTTCTGAAATCTCTAGATTTTCAATCCAATTTTCTACTTCAGGTGAATTTAATTTTTGGGTAGTATCACCCCATTTAAGAGTGTATGTATCAAACATTTGAGGTTCAATTTTATTTTTCCAAAACCAACGTACCCTTCTAACATGCTGTAGATCTCATCCATCAATATCTAAAAATAACTCATTTCATTGGTATGTACCAACAATTTGACCGACTCCGTGAATTTTTTTGTTTCCAGTCTTAAAACAACAATATCTCCATCAGACATTTCTTCGCAAAAACGTCTCAGATCAGAGATTTTATTACTATTCCAGTTGTTCTTTCTAAGTTTTTCTTTGCAATCTGGCCATTTCCCTTCATTACCAGGTCCATTTAAAATTACGTCCCATTCTAGACAAGTATTAATATAATTTCGGACAGAGTCTCCAGCAGCTTGTTGCCAAATTGTTTTATTATCTAATTTAATATTCAAAATATAACCTCCAGTTTTAATTGATGAGAAGAGGTAATCAGGTTTTATAATTCAGAATTTATTTTTATCAACTAATCGTTTCTCTTCCGTAACTGATCTTTTTTCTTTATTCCTATGTATAAGTCTGTGACAATTAGAGCAGAGGATTATGAGATTTGTTTTAATATTAATTTCAACTTCACCATCGGTTTCACGGAGAGGATTTTCATGATGGATTTCTATTAAACCTTGTCCTAATTTGCCTTATTGTTTTCAAAATCAAAATTATTTAAAGTTTAAGTAAATATATTATTATTTGAAGTTTTGTGTATATTTAAAATTGAATTTCGTCTTCAGTCCAAAATTTGCATGCCTCACTTTCGTCATTTATAACCATGTTTGAAGTATATCCAAACCTAATCCAAATTTGTATGCCCTCATAATTTCAAGACAAACCACACAATGTCTTTGCTTCAAGTAACCACACTTCTTCATTTGATCGATGAATTATAATTTTATCACCATTGTCGATATCTTTTACGAGAATAGCAGGTTCAGCCTTTCCAAATAACAAAAAAATTTGTAATGGGGTTAAGCACCATTTACTTGAAAAAGTAGGTTTAATTGGAGGTAATTCTTTAAGACCTTTTAATGGTTTAAATTGTTTAAAAATTTTAAATGGTTCAAATTGGGTAGGAACATAAGAGCTCCCTTAATAAAGTCAACAACATTACCTTCATGATCAATAATAATTCCGTCTTCAAACTATCCTAAATGTTTACCTTCAAAAGTATATGAATGAATCTGATTTAAACTCTCATATAAATAGGCAACTGGTTTACCATTCAAAAGATATATCGTATAGTCTTAACTAATAGCTATGTATGCAACAGTTTTGTCTTCATAATTATAAAGAGTAATTTCATCATCTTGTGCAAACACATTACCCCTGCATAATAATAAAAAAATAAGACTGAATATAATTGCACTAAAAAAAGTTTTTCTAATCATATTAGTTCACTTCCTTAAAAATTGCAGATATCATACCAGGGATTTAAGAAGTTAAAGGGCCTTATACAGCTCTTATGTTAAACACTTTAATTTGGGTGCAGTGACGGCAGGAACGTAACCGGCAATATATTGTTATCGAAAGTTCAATGATCTTTATTCAATATTATCATATTCTACTTTCTCTTTTGCTATTTCATAATCTTCATTATTCCTTACTTTTTTAAGTAATTCAACAGTAGCTTCTGAATATTTTCTTGTTTGTAGAGAGTCACCACTTTTGATACCAATATGATATTTATTATCACTAGATTTTAAGTCAAAATCTTTTTCTTCTTTCACTTTTTCAATCAATTGATGAGCTTTATGCCAAGTTTCATAACCTAATTTTTCTCCTACTTTAGTTAAAGTATATGGATAAACAGCATTAACTGCTGCAGGATTATCAAAAGTTGATATTCCATAAATGCTTGCTAATTCCCCATCATTATTTACAGCATGTTCTAACGTATCGTAATCAACCTCTACTGTTTTCCGAGGTATATCTGTTCTAACTAATTCATAGGTTCTTGCTAATAATGCTCTCAATAGTTTTGGATTTATTTTTTGAATTTCACTATTTACAGAAAAAGAATCAAAAACCCAATCTAATTTAGAAGTTGTTATATTTTTAATTCTAACACTTTTATTTTTATTTATCGGGATTACTCTTTCCATAGGTGGAGTATCAGTTGTTTTTATAATGGGTTCCCAATTTAACAAATAAATATTTGGTATTAATTTTTCATCTGGTGAAATTATTTCATCAATATCAGACAATATAGCTCTAATATTTGGATCAGTAGCACTATACCCTAATATTAAAAGAGGATGTTCAGCAAAATATGTTAATAATTTAGAACTTAGGTACTTTTTTTTGGTATTAAACTCATCATAGTCTTTTTCTGTAATAACTATACTATTTGGTTTAGAAGTACAACCGTGGATTTTGAATATTTCTCCGATGCTTGCATGATTAGCATATAATATTTTTTGACCGATAATAGGGGTATATTCTGGGAAAACCATTTCTAAAAATCTATCATAGTTTGTTGTAACTATGGCATGAGGACGAATCACTTTTAATAAATTTATTTCCTCACTCAAATTATCATTTAATGAATCTATAGAATCAGGCAATATGGAATCAAAATATTTTGCTACTTTATATTTGAAATATATTTCTGGGGGATAAGTTGCATCAAATAACTCCTTAGGAAATTCCTCATTACTTTGTTCCCATGCCCATTCTTTATAAGTGTTTGCAAAAACCTCGCCTATTTCAATAAGGTTATTATAACTTTGTTTAAAATAGGCAAATTGCTTGTCTATTTTAGGACATTGTTTAGCCATTTCTTTTAACAACTCTTCCCAATTAGGACCTTCAAAATACCTCTTTGATAATCCAGATCCAATAAATAATATCGGTTGACATTCTAAATCATCTAATATTCTTCTAACATCTTCAGTTACCTTCTTTTTATATTCTGAAAAATTTTCAGCCATTATAATCCCCCTTTATTTATGATGTTATTGAATTTCCGATAACGTTCCGCGTATTTACGAAGTTTCTGAGTTTTAGGGCGACTTCCCTTAACGAAGAAATTTGGTGCGTCATTTTACACTTTCTTTATTAAAAAGCACCCTTGTGTAAATACGCTTTTAGCTGAAGTGTTCTAATTCTCTAAACTTTTCATTATTAGTGGCATTAGTTTCAATGCAATATCGACTCCTTTAGTTGACAACCAATTCATGCATGATTTAAGTTTGTTCCATTTTTCTGGCTTTGTATTATCAGATTTATATGTCCCTTCAATTTGATCAATTCGTTTTAATATATCTTCAATTTCTTCTTGAGTTAAATAGCCTGTATTTTTTATCTCATCTCTAACTAATTTAAATTCTTGATAAATATCTATATTCACTTTGTTTGAATTTATATTATGGTTATGTACATTGATATTACTAGATTTATTCTTATAATAATCTGTGGGTGTACAATTATCTCTCCAAAATAATTCTAACTTTCCTCTAATTATTTTTAAATCACTTTTTAAATCTTCTCCGGATATACTTGTTCCAAAGTATTTCTCCCTATAATAATTTGTTGCATTTTCTATATCTGGTATATAAGATTCATAAATAGCTACTAATTCTGAAATTAGTGACCTAGTTCTATCATTACAGTAACCATTCGTCTCTATATATGATAATATTGAATCTATACTTGAAATATCAGATTTAACTGTTTCTATAAACATATTTTTGTTATTGTTTTGATTTTCTCCCATTATAATACCCCTTTTCTTATTTTATACCCACGAGAGCATTAAAGCTAAAGTATATACGAAGTAAATATCGGTAATATTTACTTAGCTAAATTCATACTTGCCAGTTAAATTAATGGTCGATTCCTTTCTTTTTAGTCTTTTAACAGGTTTTCCAATCTCATCGCCAAGAACTAATTTCATCCTTGACTATCTTATTTACGGCACCATTTTTGGGAATTTTCACTGTGTCTAATCAGTGAGTGATGAGTTGAAGAGGGGGCAATTACAATCATATTCTCAGCGTTTACTTCCACTACTAACAAGGCCCCTTACATAATTAAAATTTGATTTCTACAATATTTAAGATATCTTTTCGTATATTATTATTTTGGAAGAATCTATTAACTGAATTGGTTAATGGCCCACTTAAAATCTTCCACATTGATTTATTAACTTTGTTTATTTACACTTGTTTAATAAATTCCAGTAAATTATCTCGGTTTAAAGCTTAATTATAAAATAGCTAGGCGTTTACATTTATAAGGATTAATCTTATCTTCTATTAATTACAATATAATTTATCTTTTATCAAAAACTCCTATTAAATAGTAAATTTGACAAAAAATAATTTATTCCTTCAAAAAATTATAAAAATATTAAAGTTATTAACAATATTAAAGGAAAGATTGATGTTTTGATTAATTATATAAAGATGTAAATAATTTTTAAGTGAATTAAAATCTTATTTAAAATAGTGAATGTTATATGATTTAGATAACAGGGTGGTGATAATAATGAACATATTTGATTATTATAAGGAAATTAGAGTGTTGTTAGAAAACGATGGTTATGAAGTTGATAATTATAAAAAGATACAGTATGGTTTACAATTTATTTTAAACGATAATAATAATTTTTTATTACGAATTTACGAAAGTAAAAAAAGAGGGGTTATTTTAGATGTTTCTCAAATAAGAGACGATGCAATTAAAAGTGATATATTGAAACTTGATTTTTCAATTATTATTGAAAAAGATCTTTATAACAAAAATAGCCTGGAAACATTTATACTGAAAAATAGGAATAATGTAGAAATAATTATTAGGTTCTTAGTTAAAAAAGGAGCGGAGAGGGTAGAAGCTAAGGAGCCATATATATTATGTGGTTTTATTTTAGACGGGTTACGGTTTACCATTTTTAATAATAATAAAATATTAATGCAAGGTAAAAGCCAAAAAGCTGATTCTTTAAAACAAAATATAGAAGAAATAATAAATAATGAAAATGAAATTGTAGAAGTAAAAAATAAAGTAATAATCAAAGGCAAAAAATCAATGAATAAATTTATTTATTATGAAGAAATCAAAAAGGCACTTGAAAAAAATGGGTTTAAAGTTGGCGATTTTAAAATATTTAATAACCATATTCAGTTTTACATCTCTCAAGGCGGAGAAAAAAGAGAAGTATTAAGAATCTATGAACATCAAGAAAAAGGTGTTAATTTAAATTTGACATTAGTAAAGGACCTTCTCATTAAAAAGGAGATTGAAAAAATTAGGTCTGAATTCCCTTTTGATTATGGGCTTAAGAATAATGAAGCACCAAGAGAATCTTTATTTGATTATGAGGAAGAAAGTGATGATAATGAAAATATAATTATAGAAAAAGATGAAATGATAGGGATTGATGAATCAGGAAAAGGTGACTTTTTTGGCCCTTTAGTAATTGCTGCAGTGTATATTGATCCAGTCAAAAAGTTTATGCTGGAATTGGCAGGAGCAAAAGATAGTAAAGAACTGTCAGATTTTGATATTCGAAGATTAGCTGGAATTATTAAAAGCCAATGTAAATATTCTGTCGTTATAATTCATAATAAAGATTATAATGAGCAGTATAAAAGATATAATAATATTAATAAATTACTTGGATGGGGTCATGCGAAAGCTTTGGAAAATGTATTAAATGAAGTTGAATGCGAGTTTGCCTTGTCTGATAAATTTGGTAAAGAAGAACATATAGAAAGAGCTTTAATGGAAAGAGGTAAAAATATAACAGTTTATCAGATAACTAAAGCAGAGCGTAATATAGCGGTAGCCGCAGCCAGTATTCTAGCTAGATACGAATTTGTACTTGCTATGGAAAAAATGTCAGAGAGGTTTGATATGGTCTTTCCTAAAGGAGGAAATAATTCAAGCATTTGTAAAAAAGGGAAGGATTTTATTAAACTTTATGGTGAAAACAAACTTAAAGAAGTTTCTAAGATTCATTTTAAAACAATTGATAAAATCATCAATTAGCTGTTAGTTATTAAAGGGGGAATTGATTATGAATTATGAAAACCCAGATAACTCATATTATGATTATTTGGATGATTATGAAGCAAATCAAGAAAGATTAATGGATAGAATTTACGAAAAAGTATTGGAGGATGAAAAAAGAAGGGAAAGTAATCAGGAGATGGAAACCGAACAAGAGTTACAAGCAGCAGAAGCACATAAAAGACATATAGCAAATAAAAAAGAAAAAGAAGATGCAGAACATGCTAGTTATAAGGAATTTATAGATTTAAAAAATGAGTTTCATGAGTATCAAAGGCTAATTAATAAATATAATATAAATTATGGCATACCAACTGTTATTTTTACTTCTAATTATCAAAATGAAGACTTAAAAAATATTTTATTTACTATCGATAAGGGTGAGGAACTTTCTGAAGATCAATTGGATAGTATTAAAAGAGATATATTGCTAACTCCTTTGATAGCTCATTATTATCAAAAATTAGCAATAAATTCAAAAAATGATAAATTAAAAAAATGGGACTATGTTAAGGCTTGTGGCAGCTGGAGAACTTTTAGCAAATTTTCTCGTGGTGATTATGTTAATTATGATAAAGAAATTAATGGAATAATATTGGCACAAAAAGATGAAAACTCAAAAAAAGGCTATGACTTAGTGAAAAATTTAAGTTCTGAAGATGATAAACTTATGTCAGCTATTTTAACAACGAAAACATCTGCTTTTTTAGATTTTAACCGAAAATCTTATAAAAGTATTGAAGATGATGTTTTAACGGCAGTTAAATTAGATAAAAATTTTAGAAGTTTGAAATTAAGAGCTAGATTTGAAAGTTTGAACGGACAACAAGAAAAAAGTTACAAAACATATAATGAAGCTGTTAAATTGGAAAAAGAATATGAAAATAGTAAGTCATCTGTTGAGAAGTAATAATTAAGAACCCATCAGAAAAACGTTTTTAATATTCAAAACAAAAATGAGAAAAAAAGCGTACATTTGTATTGATAGATATAACTTATAATGATATAATAGTATTAAGGGTAATCCATTGCTGCGTTTAGGAAAAATCCTATGTGTTAGCCATAAATCTTCAATTTTTTCACTTGGGCCTGTCAAGCCGGAGATCGCGAGTTCAAATCTCGTCTCCTCCGCCATTTGTGG
>JADQBT010000002.1:167600-447179 GCA_016278485.1 Halanaerobiales bacterium | reverse complement strand
GATGAGATTGTTTTCTATCTACCACTTGATCAAGCCCAACGTATATTATATATGGAAGAACAAGTATCTGAATTATTGTTGATAACAGAGAATAGAAGGTTAGTTGAACAGGTTTTGCCTAAGGTAAAAGAATTACTAGCTAGAAATCAAGCTACAGATAAATATTTAGCATTGGGATATAAAGAGACCAGTGATCTTCTCCCATATATGGATATGGCTAAGTTAATCTATAATCAAATTTACATTTTTCTTGTATTATTGGCCAGTATTGTAGTGATTAATACGATGATTATGATTGTTAAAGAGCGGACAAAAGAGATAGGTATGATGTCGGCATTGGGAATGGATAGTAAGGATATTTTAAAGCTTTTTATTATTGAAGGGGCAATTATGGGCGTTATTGGAAGTTTAGTAGGTGCTCTGCTGGGTTCTACTATAAATGGTTATTTGTCTGTGACAGGTATTGATTTCAGTTCTGCCTTAGAAGGGTTTAGTTCAGATATTGTATTCAATACAATTATCTATCCAGTTTCTTCAACAGGAAACACTATTTTTGCCTTTGTATTAGGAGTTGTAATAGTTACTATTGCGAGTATTATTCCGGCCCGAAGAGCAGTAAAGTTAGAACCAACAGAGGCTATGCGAGAAGGTTAGTCCAGAAAAGATTTATTCTAAAATATTCTTATAAAAGTTGAGTAATTTTTTGGATAAACTTTTAATAAAATTGTAGCTGAGTAACTATGTCATTATCACAAGATAATCACATTTATCATCAGGGGGCATTGACAGACAAAGAAGTCTTTTATATATATTTATAAAAAGCAGTGGTGAATGATATCCTTTGATTTTTTGTTTAACATATACTATATAGTATATAATAGTAAAAGGAAGGGGGTATCCATAATCATAAAAGTATAATTTCCTGATATTAAAAAAGAAAGGGGTTAAGTATGACTAATTATTGCTTAAGGAAAACTGTAGATTTATCTTATGAAGAAGCAGTAAGCAGAATTAAAGAAGAATTAAAAAAAGAAGGATTTGGAGTATTGACAGAAATAGATGTAAAAATGACCTTGAAAAAGAAAATAAATAAGGATTTTAATAAATATATTATTCTTGGAGCTTGTAATCCTGAATTCGCTTATCAGTCTTTAAAACTTGAAGAAGAATTAGGATTATTACTTCCATGTAATGTTATAATTTATGAAAAAGACTCAGGAGAGGTTAATGTAGCAGCAATTGATCCCAGAGAAGCTTTAACCATTTCAGGTAATAAGAACTTGGAAGAAGTAGCAAAACAGGTAGGGAGTCACCTGGAAAGGGTAGTTAATAATATTTAATAGCTTTCAAATTATCTAAAATTAAATTTATTTTTGTTAATTATTTATTATTTTTACATTTTACTTCTAATTAAGTAATAACATTCTAAATAGAGATAAGAAACAAGGTATGAAAAAAAATGTCTATTATATTGCAATATATAAATATTGCGATATAATATAACTATAAACTGATTAATTATTTCATTTATAAATAATTATAGATCTTAATCCTGTGCAATTTTTAATATACTAAAAAGGAATAGTGATTTACATGAGAAAGTAAGTTGCAGAAATAAGTTTTAGATAAAAGTGAGGAGAGTAAATTATGTTTAATATTTTTGGATTAGGAAAGAGTAATATGATTAAACCTGCTGACGCAAAAAAAGAACTAGAAGCAGATAAAAACATTGCCCTTATTGATGTCAGAACCAGACAGGAATATAATAATGGACATATTCCTAATAGTATATTAATCCCGCTCAATCAATTAGCTAATAAGAGTGAGAAAAAGATACCTGAAAAAGATCGCAAGATAATAGTTTATTGCATGAATGGAGCAAGAAGTGCGTCAGCGTCAAGAATACTGGGTAAGATGGGTTATACTAATGTTTACAATTTGGGTGGGATTACTTCCTGGCCTTATAAAATAGTATAGTATATAATAAATAAAGTGATTATGAATTATTAAAAATTGATTATTAATAATTTTTACTTGGAGGGCTAAAAAGTGAAAAATGCATTAGAAAAGAGAAACACAGGAAGAGCTAATCTTGATGTTACCTTTCTTGGCTTTGGGGCACTTGAAATTGGTCGTGACTGGGGGATAGGTGAAGACCAGACGCGGCCATCAGCCGAAAAAGCGGATAAGGTTTTAAATAGTGTGTTAGATGCAGGCATTAATATAGTAGATACAGCCAGTGCTTATCATAAAAGTGAAAGGCGAATTGGTAAATTCATCAGTCATCGGCGAGATGAATATCATTTAAGTACTAAATGCGGAGAACATAATGATGAACCAAATACATATTATGATTTTTCTTATGAAGCAGTTAAAAAATCAATTAATCAGAGTTTGCACCTCTTAAATACAGACTATATCGATATCATGTTTATTCATTTTGGACCTAATTCAGAAAAAGTAATTGCAAAGGGAGAAACACTACGCGCTATGCAGGAAGCTCAGTCAGAAGGTAAAATTAAATATTTGGGAGCTTCTATTGATGGAGAATTAGCTAAAAGATGTATTGAATCTGGAAATTTTGATTTTATGGAAATGCATTATAACATACTTGATCAGGATAATAGTGAAAACATTAAATTATGTGAGAAAAATGATATTGGAGTATTTATACGTGGAGCGCTGGGTAGAGGTAGGCTGACTGCAAAAGTCTTAAATTTACTAAAAGAAGATCCGGTAGGTTATAGTAAAGAAAGAGAATTACTTGAGTTAGTTGATAATGACCCGACCGAAATGACAAAACTTGCTTTAAACTTTCTTTATCGTCATGAAGGTATTAGTTCAGTATTAATTGGTACTAAGAATCCTAGTCGTATAAGAGAAAATATTGAGTTGATTAAACAAAAAGTTGATCGTTCACTTTTGAAAGAGGCCAGTAAAATTGGTAAAAGTTAATCAAGAGAATATATATTTTTAGAACAAAAGGTACATTGCATGATGCAATTCACATTTAAATTTTCACAAGCTGAATTACTTGACAAGTTATCTCATAAATATTATAATTAACGAAAATCATATTACAAAAGCTAAGAAAGGGAGAGTAAGCTTAAATTGGCTTTCTAGAGAGAAATACCAATGGCTGTAAGTATTTCAAGTTAGATTTTTGCTGAAGACCACCCTGGAGCTGGCAGAAGAAAAAACTAGAGAAAAGATATGTTGAGTAATTCTGCTCGGTTATTAAACCGTTATCTGTTTAAATTTAAAGAGTACAGTTGATTTTACTGTACTGAATTAGAGTGGAACCACGACCGCATTCGTCTCTATCTGAGATGAAATGGGGTTTTTTCTATTTTACTAGATTATTTTGTAAAAATAAGATCAATATAAGGAGGAAATAAGATGGAAAAAGTTAAAGTTACTTTACCAGATGGATCTGTTAAAGAATATGATGCTGGCACAACGGTAGAAGAAGTCGCTTATTCTATAGGTCGTAGACTAGGTAAGGACGCTGTAGCAGGAATCGTTAATGGTGATAAAGTAGATACATCTTTTGAAATCAAGGAAGATATTGAATTATCAATTATCACAATTGATTCAGAAGAAGGACTTGATATTCAACGCCATACTACGTCACATATAATGGCCCAGGCAGTCAAAAGACTGTATGATAATGTTCAGGTGGCGATTGGACCAACTATTGATGATGGTTTTTATTATGATTTTGACCTTGATGAGAGTTTTAATACAGAATCACTTGAGCAAATAGAAGCAGAGATGCATAAGATAGTAGAAGAGAATCTGCCTATTGAACGGGTGCTACTGCCAAAAGATGAAGCAATTGATCTTATGCGTGAGCGGGATGAAAAATATAAAGTTGAGTTAATTAGTGATTTAGATGATGATTATATTAGTCTATATAAACAAGGTGATTTTATTGATTTATGTCGCGGTCCACATTTACCTGCAACAGGTAAAGCTAGTGCTTTTAAATTATTAAAAAATGCAGGAGCTTACTGGCGTGGTGATGAGAATAATGAAATGTTGCAGAGAATCTATGGTACAGCTTTTACCTCACAAAAAAAGCTAGATGAACATCTAGCGATGTTAGAAGAAGCAAAAGAACGTGATCATAATAAGTTAGGACGTGAGCTCGATCTTTTCATGACTGTAGATGAAATCGGCCAGGGCCTACCATTATTAAAGCCCAAAGGAGCCAAGGTTGTCCAAATTTTACAGCGCTTTGTAGAAGACGAAGAAGAAAAAAGAGGTTATAAACTTACTAAAACACCATTTATGGCCAAAAGTGACCTTTACAAAATATCAGGTCATTGGGATCACTATCGTGATGGTATGTTTGTCCTAGGTGATGAAGAAAAAGATGATGGTTTATTAGCATTAAGACCGATGACATGTCCATTTCAGTTCCAGATATTTAATTCTAAACTGCACAGTTACCGTGACCTGCCTATTCGTTATGCTGAGACATCTAGCCTATTTAGAAACGAATCTTCAGGTGAGATGCATGGTCTAATTAGATTGCGCCAATTTACTATCTCTGAAGGGCATTTAATAGTAACTCCAGACCAGTTAGAAGAAGAATTTAGAGGAGTTATTGATCTTATTAATTATATGATGGAAGCAATCGGTATTGAAGATGATATTTGGTATAGATTTTCAAAATGGGATCCTAATAACAAAAATAAATATATAGATAATCCAGAAGCTTGGCATGATTCACAGGAGAAGATGAAAAAGATACTTGATAATCTCGAACTAGACTATGAAGAAGCAGACGATGAAGCAGCTTTTTATGGTCCTAAATTAGATATTCAGTTTAAAAATGTTCATGGTAAGGAAGATACAATTATTACTGTTCAGATTGATTTTGCTCTACCAGAAAGATTTGAGATGACATATATTGATAAAGATAATAAGAAAAAGCACCCCTATGTTATCCATCGTACTTCAATTGGCTGTTATGAAAGAACACTAGCAATGCTAATTGAAAAATATGCCGGTGCATTTCCAACCTGGTTAGCACCAGTTCAGGTAGAGATGATCCCTATTTCTGATGATCAATTAGATTATGCCTATCAAGTAAAAGATAGATTAGAAGCTGAGGGGATTAGAGTAGAGGTAGATAGTAGAACTGAAAAAGTTGGTTATAAAATTAGAGATGCTCAATTGCAAAAAGTACCTTATATGTTGATTGTTGGAAGCCGCGAGGTAGAGAATGGCACTGTTTCAGTTCGAGATAGAAGTGATGGAGACCAAGGAGCTATTCCGACCGAAGAGTTTATTGAAAATATTAAAAAAGAAATAGCTGAAAGAAATTAAAATCTAATAAAGAATTAATTAATGATTTTCAGGGAAATTAAAAGAAATTTAACTTGTGATTTTGTTGACACAAAGAATGTTGTATGTTATACTTTTATCTGACAATGAAGTAGAAACGCCCAGTTTCTCACCAGTATGATACTGGTTAATAGGCAGTAATTTAAGAGACGAGACTATTCTATCTATAAAGGATAGGTATGTATTGTCAAATTGATAACAACTGATTTTTATCAGTATACTGGCTAATTAAACGGGTGGGTTCTACCACCCGTTATTTTTATTTTTTTCTAAACAATATCAGGAGGTGCGTAAAAATCGTAAGCGACTTAAGGATTAATAATCAAATTAGAGCAAAAGAGGTTCGCCTAATTGACCCAGAAGGAAATCAGATCGGCGTTAGGTCAATTAATGAAGCACACAATAGGGCTGTTGAAGCAGACTTAGATCTCGTGGAAGTAGCGCCACAGGCAAATCCACCTGTGTGTAAAATCATGGATTATGGTAAATATAAGTATGAACAGGCAAAAAAAGAAAAAGAAGCCAAGAAGAATCAGAATATCATGAACGTTAAAGAAGTACAAATGGGAGTTAAAATTGAAGACCATGACTTTAATGTAAAATTAAAGCAAGCTAGAAGATTCCTTAATGACAAGGATAAGGTAAAAGTACGGATTAGATTTAGAGGCCGAGAAATGATGCATAAAAAACTTGGATATGATCTGATGGACCGCCTTATTGAAGAAACTAAGGATCTTGGCGAAGTTGAAAGCAAGCCAAAAATGGAAGGCCGAAATATGATGATGTTTTTAACTCCTAAAAGTGAAGAAAATTAAATTTTGAGGAGGTTCAATTATGCCTAAAATCAAAACACATAAAGGAATAGCTAAACGAGTTAAGAAAACTGCTAGTGGTAAACTTAAACGTAAAAAAGCATTCCATAGTCATATCCTAACTAAAAAAACTGGTAAAAGAAAAAGACATCTTCGGAAGTCAAAACTTATTGATAAAACTTATCAAAAAAGATATAGTCAATTACTTCCTTATAAGTAAATAATAATTGTTAATTTGAAAGGAGCGTAAAACATGCCACGCGTTAAAAGAGGTAATAAAGCTCGTAAAAGAAGAAAAAAGGTTCTAAAACAAGCAAAGGGTTATTTTGGATCAAGAAGTAATCTCTTCCGTCCTGCTAATCAGGCGGTAATGAAAGCACTTCATTATGCATATAGAGATCGCCGTAATAAAAAACGAGAATTTAGAAAGCTTTGGATTACAAGAATTAATGCAGCAGCAAGAAAAGAAGGTCTTTCTTATAGTCGTTTTATTAATGGCTTAAGACAAGCTGAAGTTGATATTGATCGTAAAATGTTAGCTGATCTTGCTGTAAACGATGAAACTGCATTTGGTGAATTAGTATCTGTAGCTAAAGAAAAACTCGGCGCTTAGTAATGAATGAGTTAATAACAAGCCGGCAAAATGATAAGGTTAAATATCTGAGCCGACTCTATCGGTCCAGAACTAGACGCCAGGAAGGCTGTTTTGTTTTGGAAGGTAAAAGAATAATCTCAGCAGCACTTAATAGTGATGCTGAGTTTCTTTATACATATTTAACACCTTCCTTTGCAGAAGATTCGACTAATAGGGCGCTAATTCAGTTATTAGAAGAGAAGTCACAGAATTATCTTCTAACAGATTCAATTTTTGCTGAATTAGCAGATACTGTTAATCCTCAGGGAATTATTGCAGTCGTAAAGGAACCAGATTTTTTTGCTGATCAATTTTTAGCAGATGCAGAGCAAGTTTTAGTACTAGATAGGATTCAGGACCCTGGAAATATGGGAACAATTATTCGTACTGCCCTGGCAGCAGGTTTTGACGGTATTATATCATTAAAAGGTTCGGTTGATATCTATAATTTAAAAGTATTACGAGCTACGATGGGAGCTATTTTTAACCTTCCTGTCTGGCAAAAAGTCACAAAGGCCCAATTTAAAAAAATATTGACTGAAACTGCTAGTGATTTTGAACTAATAGGTGCAGATTTAACAGGAGAAAAGTATCATTTTGAGCATAATTACAGACAAAAAACAATGGTAATTATAGGTAATGAAGCAAGTGGAATTGATTCAGAACTATTAAAATTGTGTGATCAGCTAATTAAAATTCCTATTTTAGGTGAGATAGAGTCTCTAAACGCTGCTATAGCAACAAGTATAATTATTTATGAAATAACAGAACAAAAAATTAGAAGTAAGTAAAGATTCTGAAATTTCAATGTAAAATTACCTTTATCTCCTTGTCAATAATTAAACGGTATGATATAATCGAATTAATAAATTAACTTATATCTCTTGAAAGGATGTGGTCTTTATGGGCCTGACCGCAGCACTATTCTGGAGGCTTTTTGAGGAGACTGGGTCGATTGATGCATATTTAACTTATCGTCAATTTTTTATCACAGGCACTCATCATAGCACAAAAATTTTAGATTTTTAAAAGTTATGATGGAGAGAGTAATTATTATTTTTCATTTCAGGGAGAAGCTGCCATTGACTGAAAACGGCTTTAATGAAAAAGATAATGAAATTCACTCCTGAACTGAGAGCTGAATTAATAGTAAGCTTTTCCGGAGATTGTCGCATGACTTTTTTCGTTAACAAAGTAGAGTGATTCCGTTTAATTACGGGATAACTAGGGTGGTATCACGTTAATCTCGTCCCTTTACAGGACGGGATTTTTTATTACTTATAGAAAATAATTTTGGAGGTGTCAATAATTGGATTTATTAAAGACTCTGGAAAATATAGAAAAAGATGCGGAACAGGAACTTACGGAATTAGATGAATTGAAAGAACTAGAAGAATTACGGGTAAAATATTTAGGTAAAAAAGGTGAAATTCAACAGGTATTTAATAAAATGGGTAAGATCGAACCAGAACAAAGACCAGTAGTTGGTAAGTCAGCAAATATCTTAAAACAGAAAATAGAGAATTTGATTAATGAAAATCAGCAAAGGCTGGAAAAAGCAAAAGAGAAAAAAAGACTTGTTGCAGAAAAAATTGATGTAACTTTACCTGGAAACAAACCAAAATTGGGTAGGGCACATCCTTTAAAAGTGATTATTGATGAAATTACAGAGATATTTACAGGTATGGGCTTTAGTATAGCAGAAGGACCAGAAGTAGAAAGTGAATACTATAATTTTGCAGCTTTAAATATCCCAGAACATCATCCTGCCCGGGATCTGCAGGACACACTTTATCTAGATGATCATTATCTGCTCAGAACCCATACTTCACCAGTTCAAATACATACGATGGAAGAACAGGATCCTCCCATTAGAATTATTGCACCAGGTAAAGTTTATAGATCTGATGAATTGGATGCCTCACACTCACCGATTTTCCATCAGATTGAAGGACTTGTCGTCGATAAAGATATAACATTTAGTGATCTAAAGGGTACAATTAAATTAATAGTTGAAGCACTTTTTGGTGAAAATAGAAAAATTAGATTTAGACCAAGTTATTTCCCGTTTACAGAACCAAGTGCCGAAGTAGATGTCTCCTGTATAGTCTGTGGTGGAGAAGGTTGTTCACTTTGTTCTAGGAGTGGCTGGCTCGAGATAATGGGTTCAGGGATGGTTCATCCAAATGTACTCAGAATGTCTGGTTATGACCCTGACATCTATAGTGGATTTGCATTTGGTGTTGGTTGGGATAGATTGGCTCTTTTAAAGTATGGTATAGATGATATTCGTGTTTTATATGAAAATGACCGCCGTTTTTTACACCAGTTTTAGTTATAATAGAAAGGATGAATTATTATGCAGGTAGCTTATCATTGGTTAAAAGAATATCTTGACTTTTCCTATACACCAGCAGAATTAGCTGAAAAGATGACTATGGCTGGTCTGGAGGTTGAAGGGATAGAATATTTAGGTGAAGGGATTAATGAGATTGTAATTGGGGAAATAGTAAAAATAGAAGAACATCAAGATGCTGATAAATTAGTTATATGTCAGGTAAAAATAGATGATGAAAGTGAATTATTGCAGATTGTTACAGGAGCTCCTAACGTAGTTGAAGGAGAAAGAGTGCCAATAGCTAAAGTGGGTACTACCTTACCCGGTGGTATGAAAATTAAAAAAGCTAAGTTAAGAGGAGTTAATTCATTTGGCATGATGTGTTCTACCGATGAATTAGGTTTAAGCGAAGAACGTGCCCATGGTATTATGCTTTTAGGTAAAGAAGCACCAGTTGGCAGAAAATTAACTGAATATCTCGGGTTAGATGAATATGTGTTAAAATTAGATTTAACACCAAACTATGCCAGGTGTTTAGGTATGCTTGGCGTAGCCAGAGAAATTAAGTCACTCTATACTGGTGGCAAAGTAAATTATCCAGAGGTTAATCTCGAAGAAGACAAAAACGAAGCAGCAGTGGATGAACAGGCTGCGATTGAGATTAAAGCTGATGATCTATGTCCTCGCTATACAGGTAGATTGATTAAAAATATTAAAGTTGGTCCATCACCAAAGTGGATGCAGCAGCGATTGCGTGCAGCTGGTATAAGGCCAATCAATAATATAGTAGACATTACTAACTATGTCTTAATGGAATATAACCAACCTTTACATGCTTTTGATTACGATAAATTAAATGAGAGTAAAATAATAGTTAGAAGAGCAGTTGCCGGAGAAAAAATAGTAACTCTTGATGAAAAAACAAGAGAGTTAACTGAAGAGATGTTGGTTATTGCTGATGCAAAAGAACCGGTTGCAGTTGCAGGGGTGATGGGAGGAGCCAATAGTGAAGTAACAGATGATACAGTTAATATCTTTTTAGAATCCGCCTATTTTAATCCTGTTAGTATTAGAAAAACAGCCAGGCAGTTAGGTTTGCCAAGTGAAGCCTCTCATCGTTTTGAACGTGGTGTTGATATTGGAATGCTCAAGGAGGCAAGTGATCGCGCCTGTCAATTGATGGTTAAATATGCAGATGGAGAATTAGTACCAGGGATTATTGATGAATATCCTGGGAAACAGGCTAAAATGGTAATTAAACTTGACCCGGCCCGAGTCAATGAATTATTAGGGTTAGACTTGTCAACAAATAAAATAGCTGAGATGCTTGCAAGTTTAGATTTTGAGATTAATAAATCTGGAAATTTACTGGAAGTAGCTGTCCCAACTTTTAGAGGAGATGTAACACAGTCAGCAGATCTTGTTGAAGAAGTTGCCCGTGTATATGGTTACAATAATATTCCTACAACTAGGCCGATTAGTAAACAATTAGGGAGTAAGAATAAAAAACAAAAATTCGAAGATTTAGTTCACTTTTTAATGAGATCAGCTGGTTTGGACCAGGTTATTACATATAGTCTCCAGGATAAGAAGATTTATCAGGGACTAAAATTATCTCAAGGTCATAGATTGCTAGAACATGTAGAATTAAAAAATCCCCTCAGCGCAGCTTTTGGTATTATGCGTACCAGCCTATTACCGGGAATAATTGATGTACTTGCTAGTAATGCTAGACGCCAGATTGAGAATATGCACGTCTTTGAAATGGGTAAAATATTTTTTGCAAATCAAGGCCAACGTCCTACGGAAATAAATATGTTGTCAGGTGGAACATTTGGTGCAGGAGAAGATCTTTGGCAGACAGATGCACCTAATTTCTTTTTCCTGAAAGGTGCTCTAGAAATGCTATTTACGAGATTGCAGATTCCAGATGTACAATTTAAAGCAATAACAGACGAGCCATATTTCCATCCAGGTCGGGCAGCTAAAATTGTATATAAAGGTCAGTATTTAGGTCAGATTGGAGAACTGTTACCAGCAATTATTGATGACAAAGACCTTCAATCAGGTACAACTGTATTTGAATTAAATCTTGATAAGGTACGTAAATTTGCTCCAGAAGTAAATTATAAATATGAGAAGCTACCACATTTTCCCGCTGTTAGTCGTGATTTAGCAGTAGTTATTAAAAATAATATTCCTGTAGCCGATATTTTTGCTCTTATTGAAGATGTGGCAGGAGAATTATTGAAAGAACTGCAAATTTTTGATATCTATCAAGGGGATCAAATAAGAAGTGGTTTTAAAAGTGTAGCTTTTAAATTGAAGTTTCAATCTCCAACCAAAACACTAGAGGATAAAGAAGTAAACAAAGTCTTTAAAAAGATAATTAGTCAATTATCCGAAAAGTTTTCTGCGGAAGTAAGAGGAAATTAAAAATTAGTTGCAGGAATCTGATCATTAATAATGAACTATATAAATTAGAAGAAAATCAAAACCTGGAGTTGAATAAATATGACGGGTGTAGAAACTACTAATGATAAAAATAAATATAAGATCAGAATCATGGGTGAAGAGTTGACTGTAACTGGTTCATTTTCTGAGGAATATATTAAACAATTAACTGAGCAGATAAATAAAATTAAAGTAGAAATAACCCAAGCTTACCCACGCTTACCATTGCGAAGGTTATCTGCCTTGATTATGCTTAATTTAGCAGATGATTATTACAAATTACAACAAAAATATAATGCCAATGCTCAGGAAAGAGAAAGACTAAAAACAGCTAATAAGAGTCTTCATCAAGAATTAAAAAAGCTCCGGCAAGAAAATGAAGAAGTACTTCACTTGCTAGAGGAGGTAGATTAATCAATTGGCAGAGATTAATTTTCTTGATCTTATCATTCTGGTTGTATTTCTCTTTTTTGTTTACAATGGTTTTCAGAGAGGCTTTATTGATCAGACAAGTACAATTTTAGGGTTATTTATTGCCCTAATTGTAGCTGTCAACCAGTATGAATTATTTCAGGTCTATCTAGAACCATATTTTGACCTGTCGCCTTCTCTTATGCAATTCCTTAGTTTTGCTATCATATTTGTGATAGTTAATGTGGTTATACACATCATAGGTATTGTTACTAAAAATATTGTAGATGCAATTTTTTTGAAGCCTTTGGATAGAGTGGCTGGAGCCTTTTTAGGTTTAGTTAAAGCAGGAATTCTAGCCTATTTACTGGTCTTAATTATGGCTCAAATTCCTTATCAAAAGGTTGTCAATGTTTTAGATAAATCTTTTTTATCAGGGTATTTACTTGACTTGACACCCTTAATTCAGGAAAATCTACAGAACTTTTTTCGGCCATGATCTCTAATCATGGTCTTTTTTTATAGAATTTTAGCGGGAGGAATATAAATGCACGATTTCACAAATAAAGAAATAGCTAAGATATTAAATGAAATTTCTGATTTGATGGCTATTGACGGTCAGAATAAGTTTAAAATTAGGGCTTATCAGAATGCTGCCAGAAAAGTTGAAAATATGGAAGCTAAACTGAGTGATCTAATTAAAGAAGAAAAGTTAGAAACTATAAAGGGAATTGGTAAAGGTATTGCAGCTACAATCAGAGAAATCTTCTGTGAAGGCCATTCACTTGAGTTAGAGGAACTAAAGCGGGAGCTACCCTCAGGTGTACTTGAGATGATTAATATTCCTAATCTGGGTCCAAAGCGAGCCCATCAACTCTATTATGAGCTAGGTTTACAGAGTATTTTAGACTTAGAAAAAGCACTGCGCAATCAAGAAGTTAGGAAATTAAAGGGTTTTGGTCCTAAAACAGAGGAAAAAATCCTTCAATCTTTAAGTGAATATGAAAAATATCGTGACAAAATATTTATTAATGAAGCTAAAGCGGAAGCAACTAAGATTATAGAATTATTAGCAAAAAGCAGTATAAATAGTGAAATTGAAGAAATGAATTATGCTGGTAGTACCAGAAGACACAAAGAAATTATTGGTGATATTGATATTTTGATTTCTACAAAATCACCAGCAAAAGTTAGTGAAGGTCTTTCTAAATTATCAGAAGTAGGAAGTTTGTTAAATGTAGGTAATAAGAAAGTTAGTATCCGTACTGAGGATGGCCTTCAGGTCGATTTTAGAATTGTAGCGAGTGAGCATTACGCAGCAGCACTTCATTATTTTACTGGCTCACAGGCCCATAATATAAGAATGCGTCAATTGGCTAAACAGCAGGGGTTAAAATTAAATGAATATGGTTTAGTTGATAGTGAGGATAGTCTGGAAACATTTAGTTCTGAAAAAGAATTGTTTAATAAACTTGGTCTGGATTATATTATCCCTGAGTTAAGGGAAGATCGGGGTGAGATAGAAGCAGCCCAAGCAAATAAACTACCTAAGAGCATTGAATTAAAAGATATCAAGGGAGATTTGCATTTGCATTCACGTTATAGTGATGGTGCTTTTTCAATAAAAGAGATGGCAGATGCAGCCAAAGACTGGGGTTATGAGTATATTGCAATAACTGATCATTCCCAATCACTGCGAGTAGCCCATGGCATGTCTGTTGAAAGTTTAGAAAAAGAGATGGCAGAGATAGCAAAACTTAATGAGCAATATGATAATTTTCATATTCTTAAGGGAATAGAAGTTGATATTTTAGCTGACGGTAGCCTTGATTATTCAGATGAGATATTAGCAAAGTTGGATTTAGTTATTGCCTCAATACATAGTAATTTTAATATGAGTCAAGCTGCAATGACGGAAAGAATCATTAAGGCGATTACTAATCCTCATGTTGATATTTTTGCTCATCCACAGGGAAGAATTTTGGGTGGAAGAAAAGCTTATCAAGTAGATATGAACCAGGTGATAAATAAAGCTGCTGCAACAGGTACCTGTTTAGAAATAAATGCATCACCATATCGGTTGGACCTTGATGATCAGATGGCACATCGAGCCATAGAAGCTGGGGCAATGATTTCAATCAATACTGATGCTCATCATTATAAAGAGTTTTCTGATATGGAATTTGGCATTGGCGTAGCCAGACGTGGGTGGTTGGAAAAAAGTGATGTTATTAATACATTTACATATCAACAATTAATGGATTTTTTGAAGGAGGACTAGAATTGTTAGAACATACACTTGAAGTGCTTGATTATCAAAAAATTATAAATCAAGTAAAGAGCATGGCACAGACTAATATCGGAAAAGAGATTATTGCCAAGCTTAAACCAGTAGATAATAAAGAATATATTGAAGAGAGGTTGGCTGAAGTAACAGCTGCTAAAGAGATGTATTTAGAAACAGGCCGTCCACCATTTGGCGGAGCAAGAGATATTAGAAAAAATCTTAATAAGGCAGAAAAAGGTATCACACTTACCACAGATAGCATTGTGGATGTCGCTAATACTTTGCGAGCAGTCCAAGAATTGAAAACATACTTTAATGAGATTGAGGCCAATTTTGATCAGCGTGTCATTACAGAGCGTTATGAAATTTTATTTGAAATAGCTAATCAATTAGTTGCTATTCCTGAAGTGAAAAGGGAAATAAATCGTTGTATTAATGATTATGGTGAGGTTGCAGATAATGCGAGCTCGCGGTTAAAGTCGCTTAGGAAGCAAATAGAAACTATAGAAAATAGAATTAGAGAAAAACTTGAATCTATCATTAAGGATAGTAATTATCAAACAATTTTACAAGATAGTCTTATTACCCGCCGCGAAAACAGATATGTAGTACCAGTTAAGCAGCAACATAAAAATAATTTCAACGGGATAGTTCACGGTCAGTCAGCGAGCGGTATGACAGTATTTATGGAACCAATGGCTGTGGTAAAAATGAATAATGAACTACGTGAAGTAAAAGCAAACGAAGCAGCTGAAGTACAGCGTATTTTGCAGAGATTAACTGCCTTAATTGCCAAACATGTACCACAACTTAAGAATAATTTAAAGCTTATCTCAAGATTGGATGTAATCTTTGCTGAAGCAATTTTTAGTGATAAAATTAGTGGAACTGCACCAGAGTTAAATGAGAATAATTATATAGATATAAAACAGGGTCGGCATCCTTTGTTAAATAATGATCCAGTGCCAATTGATATTAAAGTTGGTAATGATTTTTCCACATTGGTTATTACTGGACCAAATACAGGAGGTAAGACAGTTTCATTAAAAACGGTGGGCTTATTTGTTTTAATGGCTCAGACTGGCTTACATATTCCTGCTGATATTGGTACAACTCTTCCGGTTTTAGAGCAAGTTTTTGCTGATATTGGTGATGAGCAGAGTATAGAACAAAATTTAAGTACATTTTCTTCACATATGCACCGTATTAGGAATTTTCTTGACAAAGCAGATGGAAGGACTCTCGTTTTACTTGATGAACTGGGAGTTGGTACAGATCCGGAAGAAGGGGCCGCTTTAGGTATTGCTGTTTTGGAAAAATTACAGGAAACTGGTTCTTTAAGTATTTCAACTACCCATTATAGTCAACTAAAAAGTTATGCTTATGCGACAGAAAATGTTGAAAATGCTTCAGTAGAGTTTGATATTGAGACTTTGCGACCAACTTACCGTTTAATTATGGGAATTCCGGGTGGAAGTAATGCATTTGCTATTGCTTTAAAACTAGGATTGCCTGAAGAGATTATTGACCGTGCTAAAGAACTCTTATCAGAAGAAGAGATAAAAGTTGAAGAAATAATTGGGGAATTAAATAGTGAGCGTAAAAAATATCATGAATTAAGAGTTGAAATGGAAAATTATCACCGGGAAGAGAAAAGATTAAAAGAAAAGTATGAAAATATGTTGGCAGAACAAAAAGAAAAAGAAAAAAATATGATTAAGAAAGCACAAGTAGAAGCGGAAGATATTGTTGCTTCTGCCCGCAAAAAAGCAAAAAGATTATTAGGTGAATTAAAACAAAAAAATTATGATTCAAGATCAGAAGTTGATCGCATGGAAAATCAAGTTAACCAGGAGATTAAGAAAATTGAAGAGCAATTTACAGTTGCTAAAGAAAAAGAAGTAATAGTTAATGATGAAGATATTAAAGCAGGTGACAAAGTTAGGGTAAAAAGCATTGGCCGAAAAGGTGAAGTCCTTACAATTGATGAAAATAAGCATGAGGCAGTTGTGCGAGCAGGTATCATGAAAGTTACAGTTGATTTAAACGATATTATATTAATCGATCAACCTGAACAACAGCAAGAGCAGATGGTAAAAAAATATAAAGTAACTAAATCTGAAAATATTTCTCCTAAGATAGATCTCAGGGGAGAAAGGTATGAAAGTGCTCAACATCAACTTGATAAATACTTAGATGATGCCTTTCTGGCTGGTCTAAAAGAATTGGAAATAATACATGGTAAAGGTTCTGGAGCTTTAAGAGATGCAGTACAGGAGATATTAGATAAAAACCCCCATATCACCGACTATAGACTGGGTCACCAGTCAGAAGGTGGTACAGGGGTTACAATTGCTCAATTACATTAATCTAATTAAAACAGATCCCAGATATCTTCGAAAAATCTGGTGCCATTATTTTTTCTTTCCTCGGTATTTTCCTGAGTTTCAGATGATTCAGGATGAAGATTACAAGTGCGGGTAGGTCGAGTTTCAAACTTGATCTGCCCGTTTTGATCTTTTTTAGGGATGCCAATTTCTTTATCGATTAATTGCACAGGTTCTCCCGTATCAACAACATAACTGCCACTAACACGATTTTCTTCTGACTCATTGGCTCCTTCACTAAAGGAAATAGTTGTTGGACCAATTCTGATACCACTTGCAATAATATAGTGTCTTTCTTCAACCTGATCAGTTGGACAATTTTCAGTTGCAATTAAACCAGACTCTCTATCTATTTTTAATGTTTCGACTGGCCCATGAATATTTTCTGTTTGCTGAGGAATATTTTCATTTCTAAATGGTTCTTCTATAATTCTTGGGGCATAATCATTAGGTCTGAGTCCAGTGACTGGGTCAATAGGGATATTAGTAATATTATCTGGTCGGGAAAAATAAGTGACCGGCATATCTTTAACAACTTGATTCATATACTCTCCCCATAGTTGAGCAGCTTCTGAACTGGAAACTGTTCTGGGTAGATGACCTTCTGAAAAGAGGAAATTACCATTTTCATCTTTTTGATCATAAACCATAGATTTTACATTATCTTCTCCAATCCAAACAGTAGTAGTTATTTCAGGCGTATAACCTACAAACCAAGCATCTGTATAATTATTGGTTGTACCGGTCTTACCTGCAACTGGTTGCTTACCCAAATTAGCCCGCCAACCTGTACCTTGATTAATGACATTTTTTAACATATAGGTCATTAGATAACTTGTTTCTTCAGATAAAATAATTTTTTTGCGTGGTTGTGCTCTGTAAATAACATTATTTCTTTTATCTAGCACTTTCACTATTGCATGAGGTTCAACATAAACTCCCTCATTTGCAAAAACACTATAAGCACTAGCCATTTCGAGTGGTGTAACACCTCTGGTAAGTCCACCTAGAGCAAGTGATAGATGATCATTTTCATAATCAGATTTTTCGAAAGTGCTGATTCCCATTGCTTGAGTTGTTTCGATAGTTTCCTGAATACCAACTTTTTCAATCAGCTTTACTGCTGCCACATTAACCGAATGTGTTAAGGCATTTTTTAAATTAATATAGCCATGATATTTATCTCCATAATTTCTAGGCCAGATATCAAGTTGAGGATCTTTATTAACATCAGCTAGCATGGGAAGATCATTGACCACACTTGCAGGAGAATAGCCATTATTGATAGCTGTAGTATAAACAAAAGGCTTAAATGCAGAACCTGGCTGTCTCACTGCTTGATATGTTCTGTTAAACTGGTCATGGCCACGTCCACCTACCATAGAACGAATTTCGCCGGTTTTAGAATCAATAGAAATAAGTGCCATTTGCGGCTGTGTACCATTTTTAAGTTCTACTGTAGGAATATATTCTTTATCTATCGCATTTTGTACAGAGCTTTCTGCTTTTTTTTGCATGTCGATATCAAGAGTTGTATAAACTTTTAAACCGCCATTATAGACCATATTTGCTCCGAATTGATCAATTAGTTGATCTCTAACATAATAAATAAAATATGGAGCAATATTCTCTTTTTCTTGTTGCTTTGAAGCTAATTCAATCTCTTTGCGTTTGGCAATTTCTGCTTCTTCAAGACTAATATAGCCAAGCTCAACCATCTTATTTAAAACTACATTACGCCTATGTTTAGATGCTTCAATATTGTTATAGGGCGAATAATAATTGGGAGCTTTTGGTAGCCCTGCAATTAAAGCTGATTCAGCCAGAGTAAGTTCAGAAACCGATTTACCAAAGTATTGCATAGTAGCTGTTTGGACACCATATGCACTGTGTCCTAAAAAGATTTCATTTAAATACATTTCTAAAATTTCGGGTTTTGTATATAATCTTTCAAACTGTAATGCTAAATATATTTCCTGTATTTTTCTATAATATCCCCTATTTTGTTTTTTGAAAAGTGCATTTTCGGCTAATTGCATTGTAATCGTACTGAAACCTTGTACAATCCTTCCAGCTTTAAAGTTTACCACAAAGGCACGAGGTACACCCCAGAAGTCAATTCCGTGGTGGACATAGAAATTTTTATCTTCGATGGCAACAATTGCATCCTTCAATGAATCGGGAATTTTTTCTAGTGGAACATAGACTCTATTTTCTTTAAATAACTTGGTTAATAGCTCGCCGTCTGCAGCATAGATTAATGTTGCTTCACTGGATCCTTTATAGTTTGATATATCTGGTGTATCTTTAATTATCCAGGTGATAGCTCCAAGTGCTGTCCCGAAGCCAAGTGCAATAATTAGAATGAATACAGCAAAAATAATGCGTTTTGTTCGTTTCTTCATCATCAAGCCTCCCTATCAACTAAATATTATACCATAAATTTGTTTGTATTGGTAGCCCTTGTAAATATGACTTGTAAATATGGCTCTAAATATAGGCTCCTGTAAATATCGGTAAATTATTAGACAAAAACTTAGATTTTCGTTATAATAATAATGTTATTTATAATTATGGAAAATAGCGAAGCAAGTTAAAAATAACAGGAGGTGGCAACCTGCAAGTAAAAAAGCAGGTATTTAATATGAAAATAAAGGATCAGATTGAAATATTGAAAAGAGGAGTTAGTGATCTAATCTCTGAGGAAGAATTAGAAAAAAAATTAAAAAAATCAGCAGCAGAAGATCGCCCATTACGGGTCAAATTGGGCTTAGATCCAACTGCTCCTGATATCCATCTTGGCCATACTGTCGTGCTGAGAAAATTGAAACAGTTTCAGGATCTTGGCCATGAAATTTATTTAATTATTGGTGACTTTACAGGTATGATTGGAGATCCGACTGGAAAATCAGCAACCAGAAAACAGCTAACTAAAGAAGAAGTTGTTGAAAATGCGCTTACATATCAAGAACAATTTTCCAAAGTGCTTGACCCAGCTAAAACAAAGTTAGTCTTTAATAGTGAATGGTTGTCGAAAATGAACTTTACAGATGTAATTGAATTATCGTCTAAATATACAGTCGCAAGAATGTTGGAAAGAGAGGATTTTTCAACTAGATATAAAGAAGAAAAACCAATTAGTATCCATGAATTTTTCTATCCTTTAATGCAGGGTTATGATTCAGTTGCCATCAAAGCTGATGTAGAGTTAGGTGGTACTGACCAAAGATTTAATCTACTGGTAGGCCGTAATTTGCAAAAAGAATCGGGCCAGGAACCACAGGTTGTTGTCATGATGCCGCTTTTAGAAGGTCTTGATGGTGTTAATAAGATGAGTAAGAGTCTTGATAATTATATTGGTGTTTATGATGCTCCTGCTGATATGTATGGTAAAGTAATGTCTATTCCTGATGATATGATTGCCAGATATTTCGAACTTTTAACAGATATAGAATTAGAAAAATTAGCTGAGATTAAAAAAGAGATTTCTGCTGGTGAAAGTAACCCCATGTCATTGAAAAAAGAACTTGCCTGGGAATTGGTAAAACAATATCATACTAAAGCTGATGCCGATTATGCAGCTGCAGAGTTTAAGCGTGTCTTCAGTCAGGGCCAGCTCCCAGATGATATGAAAGATATTACTATTAATTCATCAGATCTAGAAAATGGTGAGATGTGGATTGTTAAATTAGTAGCAGCCACTGAGCTTGTTGACAGTAATAGTCAGGCGAGGCGCATGATTAAACAAGGCGCTGTCTATATTGATGAAGAAAGAAAAGATAAAATGAATATTGATATTAAGGTTAAAGATGGAATGATTATCCAGATTGGCAAACGACGTTATGCAAAAATAAAATTAGTTTAAACAAATTAAATATTTTACTAAGATGGGAGTTTAGTAGCTTAAATCTTGAAACTTTCTTTATAACTATGCATAAAATAGTGGTGAAGGGAGGATTTATAGATGAGAGGTTTGAACTCCCGTTTTTATATTTTCCTATTTATCTTTCTGATATTGATTAGTTTAACCGTTTTTTTAGTAGTTCAAACAATTTATCCAATTTTTTATCAGTTAGCAAAGATAGAAGCGGTTAGATATGCTAATAGAATCATTAATAATTCAGTTGATAAGGAAGTTGCTGGCCTTCGATATGATGAATTAATATATTATAAGACTAATCAGGCAGGGAATATTGTTTTAATGCAACCAGATATTAGAAAAATCAATTTGTTATCTTCGCGGATTGCCATACATATTCAAGATGAACTGGAAAAAATTAAGTTTGTAGATATCAAATTGCCGATGGCCCGACTTTTTGGACTGGATCTATTTGCAGGCATGGGTCCATGGTTAAATGCAAGAGTTGTCCCAATCGGCTTTTTAGAACCACCAAAAATTGAAGATAGTTTTAGTGCAGCTGGCATCAACCAAACAAGGCATAAGCTTTATCTTCAGGTAGATGTCAAAATGAAAATGATTGTTCCATTTTCTAGTAAAACTACTATTGTAAGTGCTGAAGTACCAGTAATAGAAGTAACAATTTTAGGACGTGTACCAGAAATATATGTTGGTATTAATGGTGAAGATGCAGGTGGACTAATTCGACAGTTGAACAATAAAAAATAAAACTCCTGGTTATAATATAGTCAGGAGTTGAAAGAATGAATGCAAAAAAAAATAGAAAATTATATTTAATACTGATTGCTTTAATTTTTTTAATAACTTTATATTTTATTTATCTAATTAGAAGTGCCATCCTGCCTTTTGTTTTTGCTGCGGTTTTAGTCTATCTGATTGAACCTTTAGTCAACAGACTAGAAAATAAAGGATTCAGTCGCCAGCAGAGTTTATTATTTATTTTAGGTATAGTATTTATTCTAATAACTGCCCTCTTGCTTTATCTGTTGCCCCGTGTGATAGATCAATTGCACAGATTCGCGATTCAACTGCCAGTTTATTTGGAAAGCCTACAGAACTTAGACGGATTTTTGACAAGAAGGTTAGATCGAATTGGTCTGCCTGATTTTTTGGACAACTTGTTAGTTGATTTTAATGAAAATCTAGAACAAATGTTTTTAGAGTTTGTCAATAATTTAACTGGTAGTATCTTAAATTCTGTTTCCTTAGTTGTTGCCATTGTACTCTCGCCATTTATTAGTTATTATTTACTTAGAGATTTAGAAGAGATCAAACTACTTGCCTTTAATATGATACCGGAAGAAAAGCGTAGTTTTGTCTTAATGATAGCTGAGAAGCTTAATGAGATATTAAGTGGTTTTTTGCGTGGCCAGTTTTTGGTCGCAACTAGTGTGGCTATTTTAAGCATTATAAGTTTAACTATTATTAAATTGAAATTTGCCCTATTAATCGGCCTTCTGGCTGGTTTTTTGAATATTATTCCGTTTTTTGGGCCCATAATATCTTCAATTCCAGCGATTGCAATTGGATTAACGGAATCATTTAGTAAAGCATTGTTAACTGCAGGGGTATTTATTATAATCCAGCAACTAGAAAGTACACTTATTTCACCACTGATTATGAGCGATAAAGTAGGTTTACATCCTTTAACTATTATCTTTGCATTACTGGCTGGTTCAGAGTTGGCCGGAATAACTGGACTCATTTTGGCTATTCCTGTTGTAGGTATTTTGAAATTTGTTTTTCAGCTTAGTTTAGTCGCCTTTACAGATTCAACTTAAGTTGACAATAAAGACCTAATCTAGTATTATTAATTAACAGAATTAAGGTAAAATAAGGGAGGAATAGAGTATATGATAAAGTCTGGAGATGAAATACGTCAGGCGTATTTAGATTTTTTTGCAGAAAAACAACATCTAATCCTGGATAGTGCTCCACTAGTACCTAAAAATGACCCTAGCCTACTCTGGATCAATGCCGGAATGGCTCCCTTTAAGAAATATTTTGATGGTACAATGGAACCTCCTCAGGAAAGGATTGCTACTAGTCAAAAATGTATACGTACAAATGATATAGAGAATGTTGGAAAAACTGCCCGACATCATACATATTTTGAAATGCTCGGTAATTTTTCTTTTGGAAATTATTTTAAAGAAGAAGCAATTACCTGGGCCTGGGAATTTGTTACTAAAATACTTAAATTGGAAGAAGAACGCCTCTGGATTACAATTTATAAAGATGATGATAGATCTTTCGAAATCTGGCATGATCAAGTTGGCCTGCCAGAAGAACGCATCATTCGCATGGGTAAAAAAGATAACTTTTGGCAGATTGGTACTGGTCCCTGTGGTCCATGTTCTGAGATTCATTATGATCGCGGTGAAGCCTATGGAAACTCAGATGCAGATATAATCGGTGGAGATGGGGATCGTTTTTTGGAAATTTGGAATTTAGTCTTTACCCAGTATAATTACACCGAGGATGGAGAATATCTTAATCTTCCTAATAAAAATATTGATACTGGTATGGGGCTAGAGAGAGTTGCTTCACTTTTGCAAGGAACAGAAAGTAACTTTGAAACTGATCTTTTAAAACCAATTATCGACTGGGTAGTTAAAGATTGCGGTATTGCTTATAAGCAAGATGAGGAAACAATAACTGCTTATCGAGTTATTTCTGATCATAGTAGATCAAGTGTTATGGCAATTTTTGATGGTGCATTGCCAGCAAATGAAGGTCGTGGCTATGTAATTCGCAGATTAATTAGAAGAGCTGTTAGATATGGAAGAAAACTTGGTTATCATGAACCATTTTTATATAGAATTGTACCGATAGCTGCACAAGTAATGCAGGGAGTTTCACCGGAGATTGTGGAAAGAGTTGACTATATTGCCAATGTAATTAAAGCAGAAGAAGAAAGCTTTTTACAGACTTTAGATCAAGGCCTTAATATTTTGGAAAAAATGGTTGATAAAATGAAGCAGACTGGCCAGAAGGAACTGACTGGCAAAGAAGCTTTTAAATTATATGATACTTACGGCTTTCCCCTTGATTTAACAGAAGATATTTTGGAAGAAGAAGGTCTGCAAATAGATGAATCTGGTTTTAATAGTGAAATGGATAAACAACGGGCGAGAGCAAGAGCAGCCAGGGAAGAGACCTCATTTAGTAGTGAAGGTAGTGGCAAAGTATTTGCAGAGATTGCTTCCAGAGCAGAAGAGATTGAGTTTACTGGTTATGGTCGTTTATCTGAGCAGTCAAAACTGCTTGGCATTGTAAAAAATGGACAGGAAGTCGATACAATTACTTCTGGTGAAAAAGCTGAAATAATATTGGAACAGACGCCATTTTATGCTGAAAGTGGTGGACAGGTTGGAGATCAAGGCTTACTTCGTCTTGGTGATAGTAAAGCTCAGGTAGTTGATACTTATCTAAATGCTGGTGTAATTGTCCATCAAGTTGAAGTTGAGTCAGGTAAATTCAGGAAAAATCAAGAAGTAGAAGCTGTTGTCTATAAAGATATTCGTAATTCAACAGCTAGGCATCATTCTGCTACACACCTTTTGCATAAAGCTTTAAAAGAAGTTTTAGGTGATCATGTTAATCAGTCTGGCTCCTTAGTTGGGCCTGATAGATTGCGTTTTGATTTCAGTCATTTTTCAGCTTTAACAGATGCAGAACTAAAGAAAGTAGAACAGAAAGTTAATGAAATGATACTTGCGAATTTAGCTGTAGAGACAAAGATTAAAACTATCGATGAAGCTAAAGATATGGGTGCAATGGCTTTATTTGGTGAAAAATATGGCGAAGAAGTAAGGGTTATCAGTATGGGAGATTATAGTCTCGAACTTTGCGGAGGGACACATGTTGCTGCTACAGGTGAGATTGGTTTATTTAAGTTGATTTCTGAAAATGGTATTGCGGCTGGAGTAAGAAGAATTGAAGCTGCAGCTGGCCATTACGCATATGATCTAGTTAACAAAAAAGAAAATTTGCTTACAAAAGCGACAGATCTTTTGAAGACAAATCAAGCTAACCTTATCAGTAGGATTGAACAGGTACTGGCAGAGGAAAAGAGTCTGCAAAAAGAAGTTGATTCATTAAAAGATAGGTTAGCCAATGCAAAAAAAGGTGAATTAATTGATCAAGTAGAAGAAATAGCAGGAGTTAATCTCTTAGCAACTGAAGTCAAAGATATGGATACTGATGGATTACGGAGTCTAGCTGATCAGTTAATAGACAAAGTTGATTCGGCAATTATTGTGCTGGGATCCAGAGATGCTGATAAAATAGTTTTTGTAGCAATGGTGAGCAAAGGGCTGATTAAGGAAGGTTTTCATGCAGGTAAAATGATTGGCCAGATTGCTAAAGTAGCTGGTGGTGGTGGTGGTGGTCGTCCGGATATGGCTCAAGCTGGTGGAAAATCACCAGAAAAAATGGCTGAAGCACTACAAAAGGCAAGAGAGATTGTAAAAAATTTCAGATAAAAACAGGATTTTTGACTTTTCTCAAGAAATAATATTATGTAAGGTTGTAAACTATAATAGACAGGATGTGATAAAATGGCCGGAGATAATGTCAGTGATAAGACAATGCGCTTTAAAATCCAGAAAGAAGAGTTAAATAAAGCTGGATTTATCCTCAACAAAGTATATCTTGCCTTGGAAGAAAAGGGCTATAATCCCATCAATCAAATAGTGGGCTATCTTCTCTCTGGGGATCCTGCCTATATTACCAGTTATAAAGATGCAAGGACAATGATCCGTACTATTGATCGAGATGAGTTGATTGAAGAATTATTGATGAATTACCTGAAGAAATAATGAATCCAAAGAGTTGCCCCAAACGGTAGCTCTTTTTTTTATCCCTGATTGGTTATATTATACAATTATATGGCTATAATAGAATATAAGGGGGGATAATTTGAGATGAAAAAAATTACTATAATTTCTATATCTATTATATTTTTACTGATCTTATCTAGTTATTTATATTTGCAAAGTAATCAAGTTGCTATTGAAGTTGAACCAGTGGTGGAGTATAAGTTTGTCAAAATGACTATTAACGGTAGGACTGATATAGAAAGTCTTAATCGCGAAAAAATAGAGATTCCTCTACAGAATTTTTCTATTCAAGAAGAGGCAATCATCAATAAAAATACTACTGGTCAACAGGTTGTAGGAATAAGTTATGCTCGCGGAAATGTTAAAATTATTAATCATGGTGATAAAGATATTAGTTTACCAGTGGGCACAAGAATTTTGGCAGAAGATGGAACTGCTTATTTAACAGTAAAGGAAGTGGAAGTTCCTGCAAAAGAGATTAACTATTTTATGGACTTGACTGTAGGGAGTCAGGCTGGACAGGCTGAAGTCCCAGTGCGAGCAGAAAATAAAGGCAGTCAAGGTAATTTAGCACCTGGGAAAATTAAAAAATTTCTGCCAGCCAAAGGTAATCTATCTGTCATTAATCCTGCTGCTATAAGTGGTGGCAAAGATGACGTCAAAAATATTGTTAGTAAAGAAGATCAAAGTGAAGCTGTAGAAGAATTAAAAAATAAATTAAAAGATCAACTTTTAGCGAGAGCCTACCAAAAGCTGGGAGGCAATTATAGATTTGTTGAGAAAGACTTAGTTTATCAAAATTATAATTATCAGTTTTCTAAATCTGTGGGGGAATATGCTTCAGAATATAGAATCAGCGGTTCCATGGAATTAAGGGGACAGTTAATTAGGCATAATGATTTGGACCGTCTGGTTACTTATCTTGCTTACCAGAAGTATAATCAAGCTAATAAACAGGTTATGCCTGGCATTAATATTGAGAGTATGCAACTTGCTAAATCATCTGATAATAGTTATAATGTAATATTAGAGTTGGTTATACCTGTGTTGGATGAAATTGATCGTTTTAAATTGACCTATCAGTTGGCAGGCAAAGTAATAAAAGAAGCTGAAGATATATTAAGTAGTCATCAGGAAGTTGCTACATTTTCTATTCCAGATAATCTGCAACGCCTACCCTGGTTACCACTTGCAATTAATGTAAAATTAAAAGAACCTGGTTTAAAACAAACGTTTAAAATAGAGTAAGTTGGAGGAAAATAGTGCGTATATTAGGACTTGATTATGGTGACCGCAATATTGGTGTGGCAGTTAGCGATTCGTTAGGCTGGACTGCACAGGGTAAGGGTGTGATCCGGGAAACGGATCTCCATGTGATACTTGCGGAGATAAAAGAATATATTAAGAAATATGATATTCAAGAAATAGTGATTGGTCTGCCTTTTAATATGGATGGCAGTCGTGGTCCACGGGCAGAAAAAACCCAAGCTTTTATAAATTTTTTAAAAAATAATCTAGATTTACCTATGCATAGTTGGGATGAACGTCTAACAACTAAACAGGCAGAAAACGTTTTGCTTTCAGCTGATATGAGTCGGGCAAAAAGAAAAAAAGTGATAGATAAGATGGCAGCAGCTTTAATTTTACAGTCTTATCTTGATGCTAAATCTTAAAGGAGTGATTGGAATGGCAAATGAAGATGGAAAATTTTGGATTGATGAAGAGAATAATGAGTTAGTTCTTGCTGATGATGAGGGTGAACAAAGATTTGTGATTGAAGAAGATTTTGAAATTGAGGGTACAAAATATTTAATTCTGTTGGATGCAGATGATGATGAGGCTGAAGGTTTGCCGGTTAAACTAATTACTAACGGTGAGGAAGAGATTCTTGCACCAGTTGAAGATGATGCTGAATTCGAAAAAGTAAAGGAAAAATACTTATCTATTTAAATCAATTTTAAATCAATTCCCCCTTTCTGTTGTAGGAAGGGGGTTTTTTCTGATATAATATAATTTGTAGCTACAAATTATATTATACGAGGAGTACTTAAGATGAAAAAGGCTGGACTTATATTTTTATTTTTGATCATAATAGTCTCGATTTTTGTTAAAAGTTATTCATTGGTTATACCTGTAAGTTATCATAGTAAACAGCCTATTTTGATAGAGATTAAAAAAGGTGCAACAGGTAATCAAATTGCTACCCAATTATATAATAAAGGATTAATTCGTTCTCCACGAGCTTTTAAGCTAATTCTGAGTCTTAAAAAAGCGAATGATGATCTAAAGGCGGGTAATTATAAATTAAATCAATCAGATAATTTATTTGCTATTATTAACAAAATATTATCAGGTCAGGTGATGAATTTTAGATTTACCATTCCGGAAGGTTTTACAGCAGAAGAAGTTGTTGCTCGGGCAGTTAACTTGACTGATCTTCAAGTTGCTGATTTTAGAAAAGCAATGCCTCAGGTAGCTGAGCGATTCAAACTTGAGTCAGCAGTTGCTGCAAAACTAGGACCTAATGAAGAAATGAGGCTTTTGGAAGGTTATCTTTATCCTGAAACCTATTTTTTTGATAAAAATGTTTCTGCAGAATCTATGCTTAATTTTTTGGTTAATAATTTTATGATTAATTGGCAGGATAAACTTGAGAAGAAAGCAGCGGAGACTGAGTTTAGTCCCTATGAATTGTTGACGATTGCTTCAATGATTGAAGCTGAAGCAAAGCAGGATGAAGAGAAGGCAATTGTTGCTTCCGTTATTTATAATAGACTTGCAGAAGAGATGTTATTACAGATAGATGCGACAGTACAGTACATTCTACCTGAGAGGAAAGAACGGTTACTTTATGAAGATTTAGAGGTTGATTCAAAATATAATACCTATCAACAGGTGGGGCTTCCACCTGGTCCAATATCTAATCCTGGAGCTAAGGCCATTGAAGCTGCTTTAAATCCGGCTGATACTGATTATTTGTTTTATTTTGCTAAAAATGATGGTACACATGTTTTTACTAAAAACTATGAACAACATCTTATTAAACAGCGAGAGATAAAAAATGGAAAATAAAAATTTTATTGAACCACGCTTAAAAGTAATTGAAGATGATGCGAGAAATAGGGAGATCCCTATCATTAGACAAGCTACGGCTAATTTTTTACTGACCCAGTTACAGATAAAGCAACCAAAGCGGATATTAGAGATAGGTACGGGAGTTGGTTTTTCTGCTCTGCTAATGGCTCTTAATCTTGATGAGACTACTGAAATTGTTACTATTGAGATTGATGAAAAGATGGCTAAAGAGGCGGCGCAAAATTTTGCAAATTTTGGGATGGATGATAAAATCAGCTTAAAAATTGGTGATGCGATTGATATTCTTTCCTATCTGAGGAGAGATTTTGATTTCGTATTCATGGATGCTGCTAAAGGTCAGTATGTTTATTATCTGGATTATGTACTTGATCTCTTACTACCAGGTGGAGTGATTTTTGCTGATAATGTTTTGTTTAGGGGTAAAGTACTTTCTGAGCAGAAAGTTAAACATAGTATTAGAACAATTGTTAAAAATCTAAGGAAATATATCTCAAAGGTGAAAAATAATCCTGAATTGATTAGTGTGGTATTAGCGATTGATGATGGGGTTGCTTTGAGTGTCAGGAGGAAGAAAGATGAAACGTGATATTGAATTACTGGCTCCGGCTGGTAATTTAGAAAAATTAAAGACGGCTGTGCTTTATGGAGCTGATGCGGTTTATTGTGGTGGTTATAATTTTGGCCTGAGGGCGGGAGCGGATAATTTTACTCTAGAAGACTTGCAGGCGGGCATTAGTTATGCCCATCAGCATGGCAGTAAAGTTTATCTTACATTGAATATGATTCCCCATAATGATGATTTGGCTCATTTGCCTGAATATTTGCAGGAACTAAAAGATCTGGCCCTGGATGCCGTTATTGTTGCTGATCCGGGTGTTTTTACACTTGTCAAAAAGTATCTGCCAAAAATGCATATTCATATCAGTACTCAGGCTAATAATCTTAATTGGGCTAGTGTAAATTTTTGGCAGGAGATGGGGGCAGAAAGGGTGATTCTGGCCCGAGAATTAAGTCAGACTGAAATAGAAGACATAGAAGCTAAGACAGATACGGAGTTGGAAATGTTTGTCCATGGGGCAATGTGTATTTCTTATTCAGGTAGATGTCTATTAAGTAATTATCTGATTGGTAGAGATGCAAATCGGGGGGATTGTGCCCATTCCTGTCGTTGGAAATATCATCTAGTTGAAGAAAAAAGACCTGATGACTATTATCCAATCACTGAGAATGAACAGGGCACATTTATTATGAATTCTCGAGATCTTTGTCTAATTGAATTCTTACCGGAAGTTATTGGCACTGGTGTTAATAGCCTCAAGATTGAGGGTAGGATGAAAAGCGTTCACTATGTTGCCACAATTATAAATGTATATCGGCAGGCAATTGATGCTTATCTGGCAGATCCAGCTAGCTATCATTTTGATCCAGCCTGGTTAGAAGAGTTGGAAAAAGTTAGTCATCGTAGTTATACAACTGGATTTTTTACAGGTAAACCTGGACCAGCAGGCCAGCGGTATGAGAGTGCTTCTTATCTGCGGAGCTATGATTTTATGGGTGTTGTCAAAAGTTACGATCAAGCAGAGAAGGAAGCATTAGTAGAAGTAAGAAATAAATTTTTTGTCAATGATTTAATTGAATTTGCACCACCTAGCCAAAAACCATTTTCTGTTACTATTAACTATATTATTGATCAAAAAACAGGTGAAAAAATTGAAAATGCTCCTCATCCTAAACAATTAATTAAATTACCAGTCCAAACAGAGGTTAAGCCTGGAACTATTTTAAGAAGGGAAAAGGAAGTTAAATGAGAGCTGATACAATTAGATTGAAGGTCAAAGTACCCCAGGAAGAAATTGTATTTATTGATATGGTGATCAAATCATATGAAGGTCTGGCTATAGTAACAGTTGACCATGATAACCCAGATGAGATATGGCTTGATGTGACTGAAGGAACTCGTGATGACGTGATTGCTATTATGCAAGATTTAGGAGAAAAATTCCCAGTGGAATTTTTAGATAAATAATGCACATAAAGTAAGTTCACCTCATAAGATAGTAATAATGGAGGTGGACTTTTTGTTATTTATAATAGAAGAACTCTGCCGTAGTTTATTATTATTTGTTTCATACATCAAGAATGGTAAAGTTTTTCCTGAGCCTCTTTCTAAGGAAGAGGAAAAAAAGTGTTTAGAGAAAATGGCTGATGGAGATAAGAAAGCTAGAGATAAGTTAATTGAACACAATTTACGTCTGGTTGCACATATTGTCAAGAAATATGATTCTAAATATACTGATCGGGAGGATCTAATTTCTATCGGTACAATTGGTCTTATTAAAGGCATTAATACATTTAACCAGGATAAGAAGACTAGATTAGCTACATATGCAGCCCGTTGTATTGAAAATGAAATTTTAATGCACCTACGAGCTAGCAAGAAACTAAACCAAGAAGTATTATTACAGGAAACTATTGGATCAGACAAAGAAGGCAACCAAATCTCATTAATAGATATTTTAAAGGTTGATGGAGACTCAGTGCTCGAACAGGTTTCTGATAAAATAAATCAAGAAAAACTTTATAAAAAAATTAACGAGTTACCAACAAGACAACAAAAAGTTTTAAAATATCGCTATGGTTTAGAAGCAAGTAAAAGATTAACCCAGCGAGAAGTAGCTGATATTTTGGGAATTTCACGTTCATATGTGTCAAGAATCGAGAAAAAAGCGGTTAGTAATCTAAGTAAAATATTCATTTGACAAACTTATCAGTATTGGTTATCATTATAATTACTAAACAAATAGTATAAAATACCTATCTATTGGAGATAATTATAGTATGTTGAGTCTAAAACCAGATCGTTATTATCATACAATATTAGATATTGATCTAGCTGCTCTGAAAGAAGCAGGTTTTAAGGGAATCGTATTTGATATAGATAATACTATTGTTCCCTGGTCAGAAAAGGAGATGCTTGCAGAAATAGTTAACTGGCTTTCTACTATAGAAGAAATGGGTTTTCAAGTTTGTCTGCTTTCAAATGCTTCACGGCAAAGAAAAAATTATTTTAGTGATAAACTTAAAATCCCGGCTGTGCAACATGGTGTTAAGCCAGGGAAGAAAGCATTTAAGGAGGCCAGTCAACTACTTTCTCTTAATAAAGAGCAGATTGTTTTTGTTGGTGATCAGATTTTCACAGATGTTTTAGGAGGTAATCGGGCAGGATTTTTTACAATTTTAGTTGATCCAATGGCAGATAAGGAGTTTGTTTTTACAAGATTTGTACGCAAATTAGAGAACTTTGTATTTGTCAGAGATTTAAAGGAGGGATAACAAATGGTCTCAAAAAAACAGGTTGTATTACTATTATTATTATTTATGCTAATGGCTTCTTTTTTTCAAATTGAGGGAAATGCTGCTATAGGGTCCTTTGATTTTGGAAGCAGAATACTCAAACCTGGAGTTGAAGGCCCTGATGTTGCTATCCTTCAGCGAAAGCTGCAGGAATTAGGTTATTATGAAGGTAAAATAGATGGATTATATGGACCAGGAACTAAAGATGCTGTCATTAGTTTTCAGAAAAGTAGACAGGCTTCTACAGTTGATGGGGTTGTAGGTGGTTTAACTTATCAATTGTTTCCTAAGCGAAATTTGGATGAGGGTATGAGTGTATCTCGTGCTGAGATAATTATGCTGGCCCGAATTATCCATGGTGAGGCTAGGGGAGAAAGTTTTCGCGGTAAAGTTGCAGTTGGAGCTGTAATTATAAATCGGATTAAAAGCAGAAAATTCCCTAATACAATTAGAGAAGTTGTCTTACAAAAAGGGCAATTTAGTAGTTTAATGGATGGACAAGCTAATTATTATCCTGGGCCAGAAGAAATTGAGGCTGCTCGGGCAGCTTTACTGGGCTATGACCCAACCTATGGTGCAATTTTCTTCTATAATCCACAGGTTGCTACCAATAAGTATTGGATTTCAAGAAGACCGGTATTAACCCAAATTGGTGGACATGTATTTTTAAGCTAGCACAAAAATATCACCCTAACCGTATTTGGTCAGGGTGATATTATAAATTAAGTAATGTTATTTTTTTATTTCAATAGCTAACTAATGTAATTAAGCTGATTCGTCATCAATACGAGCTTGCTGCATTTTATCCATACATTCATTGCAGATTGTTCTACCTTTAAATTCAATGGTTTCATCAGCATTACCACAGAATATACAAGCAGGTTCATATTTTTTAAGTACTATTTTTTCTTCATCAACAAAAATTTCCATTGGATCTTTTTTGTTGATATTCATAGTTTTTCGCAACTCTATAGGAATAACCATTCTTCCTAAATCATCAATTTTGCGAACAATTCCAGTTGATTTCATGAATTCGCTCCTTTCTTAACAAAATTCGACAAATTATGATTATTTGTTTTATTATACTATTTATTCCAGAAAGAGTCAATAGACAAAACTAACTTTTTTAAGTAATTTTTGGATAAATTGTTTAATCTTTGATGCTGGGAGATATTATGTTATAATAGTTTAAAGATCTGTAAAAAGGGGTAATATAATGCATAAAAAGATAGAATCATATAAAAGTAGATTATTATCAGCAAAATATAAGATTACTAAACAAAGGGCAGCTATCATTGAAACCATACTAGAACAGGCAAACTGGCATTTTACTGCTGAAGAACTTTTTTCTGAGGTTAAAAAAAATCATCCAGATATTGGACTGGCTACTGTTTATCGAACATTGGAACTTTTTCAGGAGTTAAATATAATAGACGCGCTTGAACTAGGTGGCGAATCAAAAACGTATGAAGTAAGTGAAGAGGAAGAACATCATCACCATCTTATTTGTAAAAATTGTGGTAAATTAGTAGAATTTACTGATAAAGATTTGGAAATTTTTGAACAAGAATTAGCAGCTAAATATAATTTTCAGATTGATGAACATAAATTAAGGTTTTATGGACTTTGTGACAAATGTAGGAATTAATTATTTCTTGCTCTTCAAAAAAAGGTTTTTGTGGTTTTATAGAGAATTATATATAAATTAGGCAATAAAATCTTTCTTAGGAGAGGTAGGTTGACTGTATGGAACCAAGAAGTAATCAATGTATTAGTGATCTAGCAGTATTTTCTAAATTGGACAGGGAAGAAGTTCAATTGATCTGTGCAAGGTCATATGCAAAATATTATCAAACAGAAGAAGTAATATTTTTTGAAAATGATAGTGTGAAAAAACTTTATTTATTAGTCTCTGGTAAAGTGAAATTATCAATGCTTTCCGCGGATGGCAAAGAAAAAGTTTTAACTATTTTACAGCAAGGAGATATTTTTGGAGAAATATCAATTTTTGATGAAGATCCTCATCCCCTAACCGCTGAGGTAGTTGAAGATGCTAGAATATTAATAATACCGTGGGAAGATTTAGAAAATATTATTATGGAACATCCTAAAATGGCTATAAAAATAATTGAAGCATTATCCAAAAAAACAAGATTGTTAACTAGTCAGGTCCGTGAATTAGTATTTCAAGATGCTGCAGGGAGATTAGCCAGTCTTTTTGACCGTTTATTAAGTGATTTTGGTGTTGATATTAATGGAGGCAAAATGATTGACCTTGTCTTAACACACCAAGAAATCGCCAATTTAATTGGCTCTTCACGGGTGACTGTTACAAAGTTAATTAATAGATTTATTGATGAAGGAATAATTAAAATACATAAAAGACATATTGTAGTTGTTGATAATTCTAAATTAGGAGAATTATTGCAGACGTTTATTTAAAAATATTGAGGGAACACGACCAGTTACTCTGGCGTGTTTCTTTGTTTTAGGAGTTGGAAAAATGAAAATTTTACCTAATGTTGAAACTGAAGTATTTGCTTTACTTGGTGAAAATTTAAGTTATTCTATTTCACCTTTATTACATAACACATCTTATGATAAATTAGGCATTAATGCCCTATATTTACCGGTAGAAACAGACCCAGAAAATTTTGATAAAATGATAGATTGTATGATAAGTATTGGTTTTTCTGGCTGGAATATTACAAATCCATATAAGGAAAAAATCCTGCCACTCTTAAGTCACTTATCTTCTTTGGCTAAAGATGCAGGTGCAGTAAATACTGTTTTAAATAGAAATGGAAGATTGACCGGTTACAACACAGATGTGACAGGTTTTCAAAGGCAACTTGAGGAATCAGGTTTTAAAATAAAAGATAACAAAGCAGCAGTGATTGGTGCAGGTGGAGCAGCACGGGCAGTTATTGTGGCACTTGCTAATTCAAATATTGAATCTATCTTTATCTTAAATCGTTCTTTTGCAAAAGCAGAAAAGTTAGCAGATATTTATCAAGCTAAGTATGAAGATATAAAATTTGTGGCAGCAGGCCTAGATGAAGATTCGCAACAAAAATATCTCGCCGAGGCTATGATCATTATTGACACAACACCTGTAGGTACTTTTCCAGACATTGATGCAAAGCCAGTAATTGATGTTAATTTGATTAAAGCAGATCAACTTGTGATTGACTTAGTCTATAACCCCACTAAAACAGTTCTTCTAAAAGAGGCTGAAAAAAGAGGAGCAACTATTAATAATGGGCTTTCAATGTTAATTTATCAGGCTGAAATGGCATTTAAACTCTGGACGAAAGAGATGCCAGGGCGGAATAGTTGGTTTAAGCTTGCAAAAAAAGAATTGTTAGCTAGAGAAAAGGAAGCAGCAGAAAAAGAAAAAAATGAGTAATTATGCAGGAAAAATATTTCTTCTGTCGAAAAAACTAGCAAGAAGCCTGTAATTCTAGGAGAGTATATTTATGAGTAAACGAACTATAAAGAAGTTGGGCGAGTTGCTGATTGATTTTAATTATATTTCGCAAGAACAGTTTAATGAAGCATTAAAGCAACAAAAGATTTCTGATAAAAAATTAGGACGACAACTTGTCGATTTAGGTTATATTAAAGAAAATGATTTAATTCAGGTATTGGAGTTTCAAATGGGTATTCCTCATGCTGATTTAAGTAATTATAAACTTGAACCATTAATGGCGCGTTTTATACCAGAATCACTTGCCAGAAAGAATATGGTTGTTGCACTTGCTAAAGATAATAATAAGTTAAAGGTAGCTATGGCTGATCCCTCAGATTTAGTTACAATTGATGACATTGAGAGAAGTTCTGGGCTGAAAGTAGAACCTTTGATTGCTTCTACGCAGGAGATTGAACATGCATTAGATCAAATCTATGTTGCAGATGATATGGATACAGCAGAGATTATGGCTGATCTAGAAAATATGATTCCAGAAAATGAATCTGAAATTGGTGAATTGCGGCAGATGGTGGAAGAAGCTCCTATTATTCAATTCGCTAATGCTATTATTACTCAAGCCGTTCAGTCTAAGGCAAGTGATATTCATGTTGAACCACAAGAGAATAGAGTCAGGATTAGATATAGAATTGATGGGGTTTTATTAGAAAAAATGTCGGCTCCTAGGCATACCCGGGCTGCACTTACCTCTCGCTTTAAGATTATGGCTGATCTAGATATTACAGAAAGCCGAACTCCTCAGGATGGCAGAGTAAAAATGAAGATAAAGGGTAGTAATTATGATTTTCGCGTCTCGACGCTTCCTGTGATTCACGGAGAGAAAGTAGTAATTAGAATTTTAAACCAGGATCATGGTTTATTGGATATCAATAATTTAGGTTTTAATAATTATAACCTTGATAAATTTAAGGATATAATTAAAAGACCACATGGCATTTTTTTAGTAACTGGACCAACTGGTAGTGGTAAATCTACTACTCTATTTGCAGCATTAAATGAGCTTAACAATGAAAGTAAAAATATTGTTACAATTGAAGACCCGGTTGAATATCAATTGAAGGGTATCAACCAGGTGCAGGCTAAACCAAAGTCCGGATTGACTTTTGCAAAAACTTTACGTTCTATTTTACGCCAAGATCCAGATATAGTTATGATTGGTGAAATTCGTGATGAAGAAACGTCTGCAATTGCTGTTAGAGCCGCTTTAACTGGACATCTTGTGCTAAGTACTCTTCATACCAATGATGCGGTTAGCTCAATTACCAGACTGATTGATATGGGTATACCTGATTATCTGGTGGCAGCTTCCATAAATGGTCTGATGGCCCAACGCCTTGTCAGAAAGCTTTGTCCAAAGTGTAAAAGTCCTCATCATCCGAGCGAAGATGAACTTTTATTACTTGAAAGCATTGGGGGAGCGAATATAGAACCAAGGGTTGATAAACTATATAGTGCAGTAGGTTGTCCTCATTGTAACCAAACAGGTTATCGGGGGAGACTAGCTATTCAAGAATTATTAGTGATGGATAATGTTATAAAAGATATGATTATTAAAGATGTAGGTGTGAATGAAATTGAGAATTATGCCAGCTCTCAGGGAATGAAATTATTAAAAGAAGATGGTATTGAAAAGATGATTAACGGTCTGACAACTTTTGAAGAACTGCGTCAGATTGTTTACTAGAGGTGAGAGTATTGAAGATAGATGCTTTGTTGGAAAAAATTATTGCAAATGAATATATTTCTGATTTGCACTTAACTGTTAATTCGAAACCTGTGGTACGTTATACAGGTGATTTAAAAGAATATAATGAATTTCCTAAAAAATTTAGTTTTTCTGAATTAAAATCTATTTCGCAAGAATTGATGAGTGATGATCAGTGGGAAGAGTTCATGCAAGCGGGTGAGGTTGATTTTTCCTATAGTCTGCCTGGAATTTCTCGTTTTCGGGTAAATGCCTATCATCAAAGAGGTGCAATCAGTTTGGCCTTACGGGTGATTCCAAGTGAGGTGCCGACAATTGATCAACTTAATTTACCTGAAGTTATTAAGAAGTTAGCTTTGCAACGTCAGGGTCTTATTTTATGTACTGGTCCAACCGGCAGTGGTAAATCTACAAGTTTAGCTGCTATGGTAAATGAGATTAATCATAATAAGGCTGTTCATATTTTAACTTTGGAAGATCCGATCGAATATTTACATAACCACAATAAAGCACTTGTCCATCAACGTGAAGTTGGTAGTGATACTTCTTCATTCTCACGGGGCTTAAGATCTGCTTTAAGACAGGATCCTGATATCATTTTAGTGGGAGAGATGAGAGATTTAGAAACTATCTCTATTGCTATGGAAGCCGCGGAAACAGGCCATTTAGTTTTAGCAACTTTACATACTAATAGTGCTGCCCAGACAGTAGATCGGATTGTTGATGTATTTCCACCCCATCAGCAACAACAGATTCGTATTCAGTTATCGATGGTTTTAAACGGTATCATTGCCCAACAACTTATTCCCAGAAAAGATAGTAAAGGTAGAATTGCTGCTCTGGAAATATTAATTGGTACTGCTGCTGTTAAAAATATAATTAGAGAAGGTAAAACAAATCAGTTAGAATCTGCGATGCAGACTGGTGGCAAATATGGGATGGTAGTTATGGATAATTATCTGCTTGATCTTTTTCAGGCAGGAAAAATTGAAATGGATGAAGCATTACGCCGGGCGAAAAATCCTGATTATATTAGACAACGTGCTCATGTGTAATACTGGAGGTAGAAAATATGTGCCCTGTATTCAAATATCAGGCTAAAAACAAACAGGGAAACTCTGTAAATGGTTCAATTAGTTCTGATAATAAAAGTCAGGTTGTTAACCAACTACGTGATCAGGGTTATTTTGTAGTAAATATAAAAGAAGTTAAAGAAAAGGGATTTTCCTTAAATGTAGATCTTGGTTCTTTACGGAAGAAAAAAGTTACGACTTCTGATCTGGCTATATTTAGTAGACAGTTTCATGTCATGGTTAATGCTGGTATTCCTTTAATTGAATCATTAGTAATCATCAAAGAGCAAACAGATCATCCAACTATTGAAAAAGTGGTTACAGAGATGATAGATGAAATTGAAAAAGGTGAATCTCTATCAGGTGCGATGGAAAAATTCCCAGAAGTCTTTCCGCGACTCTTTACACAGTTGATCAAAGCTGGTGAAGTGGGTGGTGTGCTAGACACAGTTTTACAAAGATTGGCCGATCATTATAAAAGACAGAGTGAGATTAATAATCAGATCAGATCGGCTATGTATTATCCTTTAACGATTTTAGTAGTGGCTATTGTTAGTATCTTTTTTCTAATGACTTTTGTTGTCCCTAATTTAATATCTATTTTTGCTGACTTAAACTCCACTTTACCTTTACCGACCAGGATTTTAATATTTTTTAGTGATTTATTTCAGAATTTTTGGTGGTTAATTATTGCAGTAGTTGTTTTCGGTATTCTTGGATTTTTCAGTTATGTTCGAACCAAAACAGGACGAGAGCATTTTGACCGCTTTATTTTAAAGGTGCCAGTTTTTGGTCCCATGCGGAGAAAAATTGAGATATCCAGATTTTCACATACACTTGGTGTGCTTTTATCTAGTGGGGTAACACTTCTAGATGCTCTGGCCATTGTCGATGATGTGGTTGGGAATAAGGTGATATCTGATGTGTTAATTGATGCCAGGACGCGCCTTAGGGAAGGGATAGCCCTTTCCGAACCACTTAAAAAGAGTGAGGAGTTTCCTCCTATGGTTATTCAGATGATTTCGGTGGGGGAAGAAACAGGACAACTTGATGAGATGTTGGACAGGCTGGCTGATTTTTATGATAGTGAAGTCCAAGCAGCAATTGATGGTTCGATTTCTCTAATTGAACCAGTGATGATTGTCATGTTGGCTGTAATAGTTGGATTTATAGCTATTTCAATAGTGATGCCAATGTTTGATATGTATACAGCGTTTTAAATAGTTCTTTTGTTGGAAAAGGTATTATTTTTGGTCAAAGGAGTTAACTTTTGTTGACTCTTTTCGATAATATGCTTAAGGTTATGTCTGTTGGTGTTGATTTAGGTCTATTAATTACTTTTATTATTAATGAGGAGGAGTTTAGTATGGAAAAAATGAGAAAAATGTTAAAAAGTCGTGAAGGTTTTACCTTGATTGAGTTGTTAATTGTTATTGCTGTGTTGGGTATATTGGCAGGTATCGCCATCCCGAGGTTGACAGGTATCCGTGAAAACGCAAATATGGCTGCTGCAAAAAGTGAAGTTAAAAACTTCCAGACTGCTTTAGAAATGTATTATGTAGATTTTAATGAATATCCTACTGATACAGGTGCCAATAATAGTAGTGGTTTAAATTCACTTAATGATCAAGATGGTGATGAAGATACAGAATATATGAGTGATGAAAATGTTGATAGCTTTACATCAAAATATGATGATGTCACTTATTATTCCGCAACTGGTGATACTTATGAAATTTCATTAACAGTAAATGGTACTACTTTAACGGTTACACCTAGTGGAATTTCAACAACTCCATAAATCATGTTATTCATTTTTTTTACAGGGTTAATCATAGGCAGTTTCCTTAATGTCTGTATTTACCGCTTACCAGAAGGTAAATCAATAATTTCCCCACCATCTCATTGTCCGGTCTGTGAGAACAGGCTGGACTGGTGGGAATTAATACCTGTTCTTAGTTTTATGATCCAGGGTGGTAAATGTCGTCATTGTAATACAAAAATTAGTTTTGAATATCCATTGATTGAATTATTTACAGGAATTATATTTTCATTATTATATTTGCAATATGATTTATCAATAAATTTTGGTATATATATACTGTTTGCTTCATTTTTAATTGTCATTGCGATGATAGATTTCCATTATCAGATTATTCCAGATAAATTATCATTAAGTGGTTTAGTTATTGGTATTATATTGGCAGTTTTCTTTTCCCATATTAATATTTTTCAGGCCTTGCTTGGTCTGGTAGTAGGCGGGGGAAGCTTACTTCTGATTGCCTTTCTTTCTAAAGGCGGTATGGGTGGAGGAGATATTAAGTTAGCTGCGCTGCTTGGTTCTTTTATTGGCGTTAAAGCAGTTTTAATTAATATTTTTCTGGCAGCCTTATTTGGATCAATTGTGGGAATTGCTTTAATGATAGCTGGTCAGAAAAAGATGAAATCAAAACTTCCTTTTGGACCTTTTCTTGTTCTGGGAGCATTGCTTATTATTATCTGGCCAGAGATTTTAAATTATTTGTTTTAATTTTAGGTCCACTTGAGGAGGGCCTGCTATGAGATTTTTTAAAAACGAGAATGGATCAGCATTATTATTAATCATGGTAATTATAGTTGTCTTAACTGTGATTGGGTCTGCTGTCTGGCAGCGAGAAATTGCAGAGATCAGGTCAACTGAGCTGCAAGTAAATAAAACGAAAGCTTACTATATTGCTAGAAGTGGTGCTGATATGGTAGCAGAATATATCATGGAAAATCATAGTGATATTTCTAGTATTTCAGGCTGGAGTAATTCCGAGTCTGTTTTCCTGGGAGAGGGAGAATTTCAAGTCAAAGTCACAGGTTCTCTAGATGATAAACTTGAAATTGAATCAACAGGAATTGTAGAAGATGTTCAGGAAGTAGTTAATATAATATTGGTAAATAACGCTGAAGAGACAACTAAAATACCAGATAAAGTAGTATTTTCAGAACTAAGTTTGAGTTTTGAAGGTAGTGCTGATACTAGTGGTGAAATTGCCACCAATAGTATAGATACAGATAGTATATATTTTCATAAACCACAAAATTTTGCTGGTACATTATATGTTGGGCCAACTTCAGCAGAGAATTTACAGTTTTTAAATGATAATATCAATGTAGAGGTTCTGAGTATGCCGGAAGAAATAAATTACTTACCTATTAACTTCCCAGAGGTTGATGAAAGTTCTATACCCGTAGGTATTGTTCCTGAAAGTATTAATAATAGTGAGGAGACAATAAATCAGAGTGGTACCTATAATTCTCTTTTGATTAAAAATAATGGTACGCTAAATTTTAATATAACTGATAACGAAGACATTATTATAGTTACTGATAGCTTTACTAACAAGGGTGAAATAGTTATTAATAGAGATGCAGGAGCTAAAGGCCAAGTTAAAATATTTACTGATTCGTTTGAGAATAAAGGTGTTATTAATTCTGAAGGAGCCCAAAATGATTTGAGTGTATATTATACTGGTGACAGTACATTAACCTTTAGTGGGAACGGTAGCATGAACGGTAATTTATTTGTTAAATCAGCAGATCTTGTTTTAACAGGAACAAGTAACTATTATGGTAATATATATTCAAATGGAAAATCTGTAGAAATGAAAGGTAATTTTGGTTCAAACACACATCTTTTATATGCTCCACAATCAACTATCACAACAACCGGTAGCGTAAGTTTTACTGGGGCAATTATTGCAGAAAATTTCACTGCAACTGGAAATACTTCCCTTACTTTTGTCGAACCTGATTTGGATGAACCGCTCCCAGTTGAAACCGGAGGTGAAGGTGGTGGTTTTTATCAAAAATATTGGCAGTAAGGAAAAAGGCTTTACTCTAATAGAAGTTGTTCTATCCATCTTGATTTTAGGACTTGTTGTTGCAGCCTTTACACAACTTTTCGGTTCAGGCTATGTAAATGTAACTATCAATAACCGTAAAGTAGATCATCTCTATCAGGCTCAGGAAATAATGGAAGAACAGTTTGCTAAAAATTATAATCAATTAACTGATATAAGTAGTACTGAGGGTGATGTGACAGTTTCAGAAGAACAGACTAAAACAATTACAATTGCTAATGGTGATACGATAGATGTAACTGGAAAAACTGTTACTGTATCAATACCATATACTGTTAAGAATAGCCAGCAGCGTACTGTATCAGTAACTTCATTTATTCCTGAGGGAGGTTAATCTAGATGAAAAGTGACCAGTCTGGCTTTACATTAATTGAATTAATTGTTGCGATAGCTATTTTAGGACTGGTGCTTACAATTAGCTTTAACTTTTTTTCTTTCAGTTTGCGAACATTCAATAAAACCGAGCTAAGGGCTGATTTAAATAATAACCTTGAATTGGCTACAAGGTATATTACAACTAGGGTAAGAAAAGCAGATTATGTACATTTATATCCTAGTCCTTCTGACATGGAAACCCTAGTTGAAGGAGATAATTATCTTTTTTTAGATAATGGTTATCTTAGACATGTGAGTTTTGATAATTCAATTAATAAGTTTCAACCAATTTTTACAGAATTAATTTTTACAAGAAATGACCCCGGAAAAAATTTATTAACTTTTAATATTACAGCAGAATTAAAGGATAAAAGCAAAACATTTGATTCAAAAGTTTTTTTACAGAACTTAGAAAAGCAGAGTGATTTTAAAACTAGTAATAATCCAGGAGACAATTATCATTTAATCTATTATAAAATTAAACAAACTACTCCTTGAAGAAATGATGAGGTGACAAAGGTGTTTAAATTTCCCTTTTTAAATAAAAAGAAAAAGACGATAACCGCAGTTGATATTGGACATTATTCAGCGAAGATGATTCAACTTAAAGATACGGGTGAAAAATTGGAGCTTCATCGCTGGGGAGAGATAGATCTTCCCTTAGATGCAGTTCAAAAAGGTGAAATTGTTGATAATTCCCTTGTCGTTAGCTGTTTAAATGATCTATATAAAGAAGTTGGTTATAAACCAAAAGAAATTGTGACAACTGTTTCTGCTCAAAATGTAGTGATCAGGACTATAAATATGCCAATTTTAGAAAAAGATGAATTAAAAGAAGCAGTCAAATGGGAAGTTGATGATATTTTACCTTTTCCCATCGAACAGGCTGCTTTTGATCATATTAAAGTAGCAGAAAATGAAAATGAACAGGAACTACTATTAGTAGCAGTACAAAATAAAATTATAGATAATTTTTTAAAGCCTTTTAAAGACGATTATATAAAAGTGAAAACCGTTAATGCCCCATCTATGGCTTTATTAAGTATTTTAGAATATCAAAATTTACTAGAAAAACCTGTGGCGATAGTTGATTTAGGAGCAGCAAATACTAGAGTTGTGATTGGTAATCAAAAAACAGTTTATTTAGCAAGAACTATTGATATTGGTGGAATCGCTTTTACCGAGTTATTTGAAGAAAATGGAGTAAATTTCACAAAAGCTGAAAAAGAAAAAAGAAAAAGAAAGATAAAAGCACCAGAGCAGGAGTTAGATTTTGATCTGGCACTTTCCCAGACTGAGACAAAATATAATGAAGAAAGTAGAATGTATAGTTTAGCAGTTGAATTAGCAGATGAGATATCCAGATCTTTAAGTTATTATCGCCATCAAAATCATGGTGAAACTATTGATAAAATATATGTTTCAGGCGGCGGACTGCGATTAGAAGGGTTAAAAGATGTTATTGCAAATGAAATTGGTCAGGAACTATATGAAATAGATCCATTTTCAAAATTGATAATAAATGATGAAGATTGCCGTGAAAAAGAATATGAACTAGCATTAGCAATTGGCTTATGTTTAAGTGAGGTTATTGCTTATGAGAGTTAACCTCTTACAGACAAATGAAAAAACACTTTTTAATATTAACTGGCAACATATCTTTATTATAGTAATTATTTGCTTAATAATATTTTCAATGTTTTTGGACTTTTATAATTTGCATACTAGAAAATCATTTTTAAGAAACGAAATAGCAAGAACTGATGATAGTATTACGTTGTATCAGAATAGAATGGATGAATTTCGGCAATTAGAAAAGAGTATTAACCGCTTGGAAGAAAAACTTAGAGTTGATTATAAAAGATATTTCTTAAGCGCAGGTTTAGAAGACCTACTCTATATTATTCCAGAGGAACTTACTTTAACTAGTGTCAATATAGATAATGGGTTGGTTCAATTTAACGGCTATTCTGCCAGTAATGATGAATTAGTCGCCTTGCTTGACCAGTTAACAGAATCTGATGCTTTTTTAAATCCTGTCTTTTATAAATTAGAGAGAGAAAATGTGATATACTTTCAAATTCAGGTTGGTTTAAAGGAGAAGGATGATTAATATGTTAAATCGATTATCTAATAGAGAAAAGTATCTTTTGTTAATTGCTCTTTTTATGATAATTATTGGCTTATATTATTTCTATTATCACCTACCGCAAAAACAGATAATTGATGATTTAGATAACTCATTAACGCAAAAAAATACTCAATTAAATTCGCTTTTAGTAAAGGTTAGACAAATTCCAGAATTAGAAAAAAAGATAAAAGAACTAGAAATGGAATTATTCTCACTTTATCCGCCTGATTGGAAATCTGAAGAAGACTTTTTCAAACTATTGGCAGCTCGAGCAAAAATGGCGAATATAAATATTGAAAGGTATATACCTGAAGGTAGTGATCCCAAGCTAGCAGTATTTTTTAAAGCAGCAGGTAATTTTGAAAATCTTGTACTTTTTATAGGTAGTTTAACCAGATATGATAAATTATTTGTTTTAGATGAATTAAACTTTACTCCGATAAACGCTAATAATGGACTAATTGAAGTAAATATAAAATGTCTACTAGAACCAAACAAAGCAGGTGAGTTAAATGTTTAGTTTAATAAGAAAACATAATATTGTATTATATTTTTTACTTATAAACCTGATAATATTTGCCATGGTCAGTTTGGTTCAGGCAGAAACAGAGTTAGTTTCAGAAGAAAAAGAGCGAAATCCATTCCTAGATTTTCGTTATCAAGAAAATGAAGGTAGTCTGACAGATGAAGCAATTAGTGAAGCTAAAACAACGGCTGAAAATAATAACGAACAGGCAGAGTTGGTCTTAAATTCATTTAACCCATCTTTTCTCTTAAAAGGAATTGTTACTTCGGATCAGGATAAAATTGCAGTTATTGAAAATGAAGGTAGATTAGAGTTTTTGCAGCTAAATCAAAAATTAAATGGTTATCAGTTGATTGAGATTAAAGCTAATCAAATTGTTATGAAAAAAGATAATTATTTAGTTAATTTTGAGATGGGGTTAGATAATAATGAAAGATAAAATCTTATGTATTTCACTAATATTAGTTATTATTATTTTAGGTAGTCAGTTACAGGTTTTAGCTGTTACAAATAATGATGTTAAAATAAACTTATCTTTTAGTGATACAGCTATCAGTGATGTTTTAAGGGCAATTGCAGAAGTAGCTGATGTGAATTTAATTGTGGATGCTTCTGTACAAGGAAAAACAACTTTAAAATTAAATAATCTATCTTTTGAAAAATCCATCTCATTAATAACTAAAGCAAATAATTTAAATTATCGCTGGGACGGGAATACTATTGTAATCGCACCACCTGAAAAATTAGAGCAGATATATAGTGAAGAAAGTATCAAGATTTTAAATTTAAAACATGTTGCAGCAGAATTAGCAAAATCAAAACTAACTAGTTTTTTTCCTGAGTTAAAAATTGATCTTATGCCAGAAACAGGTCAACTTATATTGATGGGAGCAGATGAAACCTTAGAAAAGGCATTTAGTTTTTTAGAAAAAATAGATATACCACAACCAATTGTTGAACCTGAACCAATAGCACCTCAAGCTCCTCAAACTACTAAAATTTATAAAGCTAAATATGCAGATACTTTAAAATTAAAAAATTATTTAAATCAATTTTATCCTGAGATTGTAATTAAAACTTCAGGAGAAGAAACTTCTTTACTGACTATAGCGGGAGACAGTTTAGATGTTGCTCAAGCAATAAAATTGGCTGAGAAGTTTGATGAAAGCCAGTATCTAGCTACTAGACAGTGGCAGATTGATTATACGGATTTAGAATCTGTCCAAAAGGTTATTAGTGGCCTATTACCTGAATTGAACATTCAAGTCGAATCTAATCTTAAAAGACTAATTATTGCTGGGAGAGAACCGCAACTTGACCAGGCTGATCGTCTGATTAGCATTTTGGATAATCCCAAACGACAGGTTATGATCGATGTAAGAATAGAAGAGATAGCAGTAGATAAAACAAGAAATGTGGGTATTGATCCAGATGAACTATCTTCTTTTTCTCTAGTTCCGATGAACTTAGAAAGTGGTAAGTTATTTAATCCTAATTGGCCAGATGCTTTGAAACTTTTGCAAAACTCTGGAAATGCCCAAACATTAGCTAATCCTAGTTTAATGACTGTTGAAGAAGAGGATGCCAGGATTTTAATTGGTGACGAAATACCAATTCCAATCCAATCACAGGGTCCAGATGGTGAAACAACAGTAACTTATGAATATCGGGAAGTGGGGATTATTCTTAAGTTTAATCCCAAAATATCAAGTGATGATTTAATAACTTTAAGTGTAAATCCAGAAGTTAGTAATATAGATGAAAACTTTAACGAACCCGGTAAACCACCTCGCATAAAAACGCGAGAACTCGAAACATTAGTTACATTAAAAGATGGGCAAACTTTTGCAATAGGTGGTCTGATTCAAGATGATCTAGCAAAAGATTTAAGAGAGATCCCATTCTTTTCTCAAATACCTTTACTTGGCGAATTATTTAAATCTCGTTCTAAAGTAGAGCGTAAGACCGAAATAATTATCTTTATAACGCCTCACATAGTTAATGATTTCTCTGATGTAATAGAACATAAAACACCAAAAAATATTAGGGAAAATAAAGTAAATATTGAAAAGATAGATGAGGAAAAAATTAAAGAAGAAGCTAATGTTAAAAATGAAAAGAAAGAAAAAAATCAGGCAAAAGAATATCAAGAATTAACAATAGAAGAATTAAAAAAGATTATTAGTAATTAATAATTCATTCTTTGTCCACTTCTGACATATATATTATGCAGGAGGTGATAATAATGGATGAAGAAAAAACTAAAAAAGATTTTCGCCAAAAGGATGACTCTACTGAAAGCAATAGTGGATGCACCACTGAGAAGGGGAAGATTGTGATTGACAACAAAGCGACTGTAAATATAAACGTAAATTTTAATGCATAAAAATATGACAAGTTATTTTTTGATGCTTTTACCTCAGAGAGGGGTAAAAGCATTTTTTTGTAGAAAAATAAAATTTATTTAAATATTTAGCAGGAATTTCCAATTAGGTGTAGAATATATAAATTAAATTCCATTATTTGTAAATTATAGGAGGTGGAATATGTTAAAAATTGGGCAAATTTTAATAAAAAAAGGTTTTATTGATAGTATAAATTTAAATAATTATTTGGCAAAACAGAGGGAAGTGCCAGGTGAAAGAATAGGAAAACTATTAATTAGTGAAGGTATAATCACAGAAGAACAACTTTTTTCTGCTTTAAGTGAACAATATAAGATTCCACTCTGTCAGGAAAAAGATTTCAAATTAGAACAAAATTTGGGACAAAAAGTTAACTATAATCTGGCAGTCAAGTATAAATTGCTTCCAGTCAAATTAAAAAATAAAGTATTGACATTAGCAATGCAGGAACCATTAAACTTGGCTATTAGAGAAGAAATAAAATCAAGCACAGGATATAGATTAAAAATAAAGTTAATTAGTGAAAAATTATATAATAAAATTAAAAAAGAAATATATGGAGATCAGTATCAAAAAGATCAAAAGGTATTGATTGGTGAGGTTGAAGATTTATTAAAAGAAGAAAAGATTAAAAAAAATAATTTAAATGCAATTGTTGATGATGCACCAGTAGTAAAGTTAGTAAACTTAATTATAGAACAGGCAATTGAGTTAGACGCTAGTGATGTTCATATTGAACCACAACCAGATAAGATTAGAGTTAGATATCGGGTTGATGGTATCTTAATAGAAAAACTTTCATTTCCAAAAGGTATCGCTCCAGCTATTATTTCTAGAATAAAAATTATAGCTGGCATGGATATCACTGAAAGAAGACAACCACAGGATGGGAGATTAGAAAAAAATATTAATGGCCAATTATGCGACTTGCGAGTAGCTGTCATTCCGACTATCTATGGAGAAAAAGCTGTGATGAGAATCTTACCTAAAAAAGGTCAATTATTAAATCTTGAAAAAATAGGTTTTACCTCAGTTAATCTTAACAATTTTAAAAAGATACTTAATCACAGTTCCGGTATAATTCTATTAACTGGTCCTACAGGTAGTGGGAAAACAACAACTTTATTTTCAGCCTTGGACAGACTTAACGATCCAGCTACAAATATTACTACAATTGAAGACCCAGTAGAATATAAACTTAAAGGAATTACCCAGATTGAGACAGAGGAAAAAACAGGAATTAACTTTCTAACTTCCTTAAGAGCTATTTTAAGACAGGATCCAGATATAATCATGTTAGGAGAGATTAGGGACGAAGAAACGGCTAAGATAGCTATTAGGGCTGCTATTACAGGTCATTTAGTCTTTAGCACTTTACATACTATCAATGCGGTAAGTAGTATTACTCGTTTGCTTGAAATGAATATACCGCCTTATTTAGTAGCTTCATCCTTATCAGGTGTAGTAGCTCAACGGCTTGTTAGAAAGATCTGTCCTGAGTGTAGGAAATCATATTATCCTGTCAGAACAGGCATTAGAAAACTGGATAATTTAATTAGTGAAGGAATTGAGCTAAAAAAAGGAAGAGGCTGTTCTGTATGCGCTGATCAGGGTTATAAAGGAAGAGTACCAATTCATGAAGTACTGATGTTAGACGACCATTTGCGAGAATTAATTATGCAAGGTCAGAGTGAAGCGGCTATGGAAGCTTATGCTATTTCAAAAGGAATGATAACTTTAAAGGAAGATGGACTTGATAAGGTTGTTTCTGGAATAACAACTCTTGAAGAAGTATTAAGAGTTACAGGATAGGTGTTGATATTGAAAAAAGTGGACAAGCTTTATATAGCAGAACAATTATATTTATTAATAGATGCAGACTTACCGATACAACTTGCTCTTACTTTATTAATATCTCAGAGTGATGATCAGTTAATTAGCAATATCATTAATGAAGTTAGTAATGATATTGAAGCAGGATTTTCTTTGACAGAAGCATTAAAAAAACATAATCAACACTTTCCAGATTTATTTATTGCTATGGTAAAGGTTGGAGAACAAACTGGTAAATTAGCAGAAGCTTTTTCTGAAATTAATCAACATTATTTAAGAGAAAATAAACTAAAAGCTGAAATAAAACAATTATTATACTATCCAGTAATTGTCTTAATAGTAACCTTTTTAGCAGGTATATTTTTCATCTGGCAAGTTTTACCTACATTTTCACGCATATTTTCAGATTTTTCAAAAGATTTACCATTACTTACAATGATTCTTTTGAATTCTGGAGAATTTATTAAGGAAAATATATTTTATTTACTTATGTTTTTATTTCTCTTTATCTTGGCTATATTTTATTTACTTAGTACAGAAAAAGCTGTCAAATTTATAAAAAATTATTTATTATATTTTCCTATCATTGGTAAGTTATATCAGTATTCGATATTGAGTAATCTTGCTGGAACAATGAGTATGTTACTGGAAAGTGGTTTGGATTTAATCACTACTCTTAAAATATCAAATGGAGTTATTAATAACAATTCATATCAGAAAATAATGGAAGAAACTGAATTAATAATTAGGAAAGGAGGTCGTCTCAGTAGTAGCTTAAATGGAAATAAATTAATTCCTAAAATCTACTATCAGTTAATAATTACGGGAGAGGAGACAGGTCGTTTATCATTAATGCTGAATAAAGCAGCACTACTTTATCAACAGAAACTAGAAAAGGGTACTAAAAAATTGTTGACATTATTAGAGCCAGCTTTAATAGTTTTTATGGCTGCTATAGTTGGTTTACTTGCAGTTACTGTGGTATTGCCTATTTTTCAGTTATATACTGTAATTGGCTAAAAAGGAGAGAAAAAATGAAAAATATTAATGAAAAAGGCTTTACATTAATTGAATTGATGATTGTAATTGTAATTTTGGGGATATTAATCGGTATTGCTGTCCCTGGTTTTAGTGGTGTAAAAAAGAAAGCTGACCTGACTGTAGTAAAAAGTGATCTGCATAATATTATGTATGGTTTAGAAATGTACTATATGGATCAAAAATCTTACCCAACAGCTACTACTGCAGTTGAGATTGGTACTTTAACTGATCTAGACCTATCTTTGTCAAATCCAAGTTCTGATTATAATTATCAATCTGGTAATAATGAAAAATCATATTTAGCTTATTATTTAACATCAGACAATGAATACTATTATGTTAATAGTTCAGATGGGATGGTAGCTGGTCCTAGTACTACAACTCCAACACCTTGATAATTAGCTATCTAAGCAATCAGAAAGGTTTGACACTGATAGAACTATTAATGGTTTTAGTCCTTTTTTCAGTTGTCTCTGCTCCCATAATTTTTAGCCAGTCGCAACTAGCAAGAGCAGAACTAAATGAAGCAATAGGTATACTTAGCAATGATTTACGTTGGACCAGAGCAAAAGCCATTGCTGATAATAAAACTTATCGGCTAAGGGTTTATTCAGTAGATGATATTTATAAAACAGATGAAGATTATAAAGCAGACTATATAATTTATTATCTTGACCAGGATAATCTAATGCAAGTTATTAGAGAAGGAAGTTATCCTGATAGCTTGCTTTTATACAAAAACTCTAGTCCGGTGTTAGTTGCTGATCCTTATTATGATAGAATTCGCTTTACAGGTTATGGCACAGCCTTAAGTGGTACGATTGGCTTGGGAGATGGTGAAAGAATTTTTCAGGTGACAATTAATCAGATGGGGAGGATTAATATTGAAAAATCTAAATAATAAAAGTGGTTTTACATTACTTGAGATAGTAATTTCTATATCCCTGGCTGGTGTAGTACTGGTTAGTTTTAGTAGAACAATTAGCACAGCTCTTGATGTAAGAGCATTTATTGAAGATAGTAATCAAGCAGCAAATTGGGGAGAGTCAGTAGTCAATTATTTGAATACTGAACAGGTTGAATTAGCTAAACTTGTGGGTAAAAGCCAGTCTGAAATAATTATTTTATTGGCAGAATTAGAAGAAATATTTTTAAATAAGCAGATTGAGGCAACTGTAGTAGAAGTTAAACCTTATGCAGAGAATGAGACTATTTATCCCGGATTATATCAGGTCAATATCAATGTGAATTATAGTAGTAAAAACATTAGTAATGATTTTGTAATATCTACAATTTTAGCTGAGTGGAATGAAATTAATGAAGCAGAAGCCATGTAAAATATATTTCAAAAACTGTCAGGGTTTTACCTTATTAGAAAATTTAATAGCTATTTTATTGCTTGCAGTAGTAAGCATGCTAATTTTAAAAACAATTTTACTATTTAATGACAGTTTAGAAAAGGTAGATTATCGGGTAGGTGTGATGCAAGATAGCCAATTGGTCGCTGATTATATAGTAGAAAAAATTGAAATGGCAAAAGAGATTGAACTTTTAAGTGAAAGTAGGATTAATCTTTATACTATCTATAAAGATGAATGGCAGTGGATATCTTTTGAAGAATATTATTCAGGTGGTTTAAGAAAATTAGGAAGATCTATTGGTCATGAAGAAAATGGTTTAATCATTTATAAAAGACCAACTGCTTTAATAGAAAAGATTAATAAACTAGAATTTGGTTGGCTATCAACGAATGAAGAATTAATCTACTTGCGAATTAAAATAACGGACGATTTGTTGAATAATCAGCTAATAATTTCTGCAAATCCATTAGGGAAAGGAGAATAAAACATATTAAACAATCATGGTTATATATTAATTTCAATTTTGCTACTAATTGTAACCTTAGGCTTGATTAGTTCATTATTGGTACATGGATCTTATATAAATTTACAATTAAGCAATAAAACAAGAAATTATAAGCTGGCAAAAATGGCGGCAAGATCAGGTATAATTGTTGCTAAATATCTATTAGTAAATTCCGAAGAGAATATTAGTAATGAAAAAACTATAACATTAAATAATCAACAATCAGCTGAACTTGTCATTACTGAAGAATTATTTTTTTATTATCTTGAAGTTTCTGGAAAAGCAGATGATACGATTGTAGAAATCAGAGCAAAACTAACTAAGAATGATTTTGTCATGCAAGAGGTTGAAATTGTACGAAAGGAGTAAAAATAGTGGTTAAAAAGTTAACATCACTAGATTTTGGAAGTTCTGCGGTTAAAGTAATTAACTTAAAATATATAAAGAAATTAGACCAGATAAATATCAAACAGACTAAAGTTTATGAATATAATAAAGTTTATTCAAAAAAGATTGCATATCATGAATTACAAGATATAATCAATATTTTACGGAAAGAAAAATTATTAAAATATAATATTATAATCTCCTTACCTGTAAATGATGTAATTTTCAAGGTTTTACCAAGTACGGAAGTTAAATCTGAGCAAGAGATAGAAAATGTTCTTGCTAATTTAGGTAATCCTATTAAATATATTTATGATCTCTGGGAACCTAAGCATAATAAAACCGGCATTAGCTATCTTTTTGCATCTCCCAAAAATACTATCGACCAATTGATTGGCTTATTTAGTACAAGAGAACAAAAAAATATTATTATCACAGCAGAACCACTGGCATTATTCAATTTAGCAAGATATTATTATCCCAAATTGGACGAGCTAATGATAGTTGATTTAGGATGCCAGGGAACTAAAATTATCCATCTTAATAATGACTGTATCAATTTAGTTAGAGAAGTTGATTTTAATAGCTACTATTTTACAGAGATAATTATGCATGAATTGCAGTTACTCTATCAAGATGCAAAAAAATTAAAAGAAAAAGATAATTATTATCAAAAAAACAATGCAAGCAAGTATCTGCAATTTGCAGTAAATAATTTAATTAGAGAAATAGATGAAACAAATATTTATTTAAAAAGATATTGTGATTTTAGAACTGAAACAGTTTTAATTACCGGAGGAGGAGTAGATTTAAAAAGTTTTCGTCAGTTATTAATAGGAAATTTAGCAATGAATGTAAAATTATTTGCTGAAGATTATAAAATACCATCCTGCTTTGCAACGGCTTTAGGTGGAGCATTGGGTGGAGTTAGAGCATGTTAATTAATCTAAATTATAAAAAAGACGAGTTGAAGAAAAATAAGTTAAATTTAACGCTAATTTTAATCATACTCTTGCTAATTTTTTTATTGATTTTTGCTCTGTCACAAATATATCAAAAAAGAGTTAAAACAGAACTAAATTTAAAAAGTAATCTAGATAATAAATTATTAAGTTTAGAAAACATAAAATTAAAGCAAAATGGACCTGATAAAAAAACTGTTGATAATAAGAACTATTCATTGGATTTAATTTTGGAAGAATTGGCACTTGCTATCACTAATCGAATAGAATTAAATTCTATTCTACTAACTAAAGGAACTATCCAAATTTCGGGGAGAGCAAAACAGTCAGACGAAGTTATTAAATATTTAGAAAAACTGGGCCTATCGCCTTATTTAGAAGATGTTCAATTATTGGAAATGAAGGGACAAGATAAATTACAATTCGTAATATTAGTTATTCCTCTAAAAATTGGTGATTATCATGCTGAATAAGCGAATTAAAATAACGTTAATTATTTTTTTGCTATTTGTGATTTTAATCAATATCCGTTATTGGATTAGAGATTATCACCATTTAGAATCGATTAAAATAGAGAATCAACAAATCCAAAATAAAATTAAAAATTTAGTTAAAAATAATAAAGCAACTGTTCCTTCTCCAATAATAAAAAAAAATTATAATGATCATGAACTTTTAAAAGAGATAAAGAGTTGTTTAGAAAATACAACATTAATAATGTCAGGTTATTATCCAAATTTAATTGACAATAAAGTAAATATTTTATTGGAAGGAAATTATTTTTCTTTAATTAAGTTTTTTGCCCTATTACAACAAAGTAAATTAACCTATAAGATTGAGCGTTTAAAGATTACTAAGCTCAGTCATAATTTGAGAGCAAATATAACTTTAATAAATATAATCTGGAGAGATTATTAATGAAAAGACAATATATTATTCTAATTTTAATTTGTCTTATTATTTTAATGTTGATAATTTACTATCTAAATGACCAAAAACAACAAGTTAGTAAAGCAAATGAGCTTAGTCAGCAAAGCGTCCTTAAATCTAAGCCTAATAAACAAAATATAATAATAGAAAATAGAGAAAAGGAAAGTACAGAAAAGGAAATTAAAGATATTAATAACTTTGCGAGTGGTAGATTGCTTTATAGTTATCAAGACTTACAAGATCCTTTTTTTACTCAAAAAGAAGAAGTTAGTGAAAAGTTTGCTATTAGTAGTCAAAAAAAAGAGACAAGCTCAAGAGAAATTAAAGAAAAAGAACCAATAGAAAAAGTTGAAATATTAGCAGTTGAAAAAGTTATAAAAAATAAGCAATTAAAGATAAAAATTCCATTTATCTTAAAAGGTATTATTGGATCAGATAATAATTTTCTTGTTTTATTATCTTATCAAAGTAAGGATTATTATTTAAAAGTTGGCGATGAAATAGCAGAATATAAGTTAATAGAGATAGATAAAAATTATATAAAATTTAAATATAAGGAGATTGAAGGCCACTTAAATATTAAGGAGAAATGGTATGAAAAACAAAATAAATAGTAAAATAATAGTAGTAATTTTGTTGTTTTTGTTAATACTTATGGGAGAAAGTAATATTTTTGCTGGTGGGAGTTTAGAAAAAACAATTAGCATTAATTTAGACCAAGCAGATTTGCAAGATTCATTATTGATGCTAGCTCAGTTAGCAGAATATAATATTGTTATTGATAAGTCTGTGACGGGTGTGGTAACACTTTTTTTAAAGGATTTAACATTTGAAGAAGCACTGAAATTAATAACTACCGGTTATCATTTACAGTATCGACTGGAAAAGAATACAATTTTTGTAGCAACGGAAGAAAGAATGAAGAGTCTCTTTCAAAATAACTCGCAAAGAATTATTCAATTAGCTTATCGCAAACCAGAGGAAATATTAAATCAATTAAAAGAATTCTATCCAGACTTAAAAATATCTTTCGACCAACAAAATTTAATAGTCTCTGGTGATAATAATTTAATAAATAGTCTTAAAAAGACCGTTAAAAAATTAGATTTACCAAGAAAACAGGTAATGGTAGAGGCACGTGTTGAGGAAGTATCCAGGACAGAATTAAAAAAATTAGGTATCCATACTGAGCAACTTTCAACCTTGAATTTTATTAAAAATGATTCAGGTCAATTAGACAAAATTCAACTTACCTGGCCAGATCTTTTACGATCTTTAGAAGAACAAGGGGCAGCGGAATTATTGGCAAACCCTAGTCTTATGACCCTTGATGGTAAAAAAGCAAAATTGCTAATTGGTGATCAAGTACCTGTTAAATTAGAGACAATTGAAGATGGAAAAACAGTTTCGACAATAAAATATATAGATGCAGGCATTGTATTAGAGTTTTTACCCAATATTGTTGCAAATGATCAAATAATTTTAGAAGTAAAACCCTCTGTAAGTAGTCTTGGTCAAAAGTTTAGTGATGGGTTACCTGCTATTAATTCAAGAAATATTGAAACTACAGTCAGGTTAAAAAATGGAGAAACGCTTGCTATTGGTGGGTTAATAAAAAAAGATATATTAAAAAGTTATGCAAATGTACCAATTTTGAGTCAAATCCCCCTCTTGGGAAGACTATTTTCAAGTGAAGAAGTAAGTGAAATAACAAGTGAAATAATTATATTTTTAACACCCCATATAATTGAAAACGATAATAACCATAATGATAATAATGATTATGAAAAAAGAGAAAAACAAGTTATAAAACCATCAAAAAGAGTAAAAGATGCAGAAATAATCAAGAATAATAAGAGAGTTGACTTTATTAGTCTTACAGAAGAAGAATTATTAAAAATACTGAAGCATTAAAATAATTAGAGGATTTAAAGAATATATATTGAATTTTAATCTAGAGATAGAATTCTCTAGATTTTTTTTGGAGTGTGATAATTTTGCTTAGTTTAAGAACTGCTGGTGAATCACATGGTCATTCAATTATGGCAATTTTGGAAGGTTTACCTGCAGGAATTAAAATAGATAAAAATATTATTAATTATATGCTAAGGCGTAGAAAAAACGCATATGGTAGAGGCGGTCGGATGCAGATAGAATCAGATGACTTGAAAATAATTTCTGGAATTAGAAATGGCCTAACTATTGGTTCACCAATTGGACTCTTAATTAAAAATAAAGATTGGGCTAACTGGCAGGAGATTATGTCGGTCTGGGATATAAAAGTGGATAATAAGATAAGTCAACCTCGGCCTGGTCATGCGGATTTTGCTGGAAGTATAAAATATAATTTTTCTGATATTAGAAATGTTCTGGAAAGGGCTAGTGCCAGAGAAACCGCCATTAGAACAGCAGCTGGAGCAATAATAATGTCTTTTTTGCGTAATTTGAAGATCGATATTATTAGTCATGTTATTCAGCTTGGAGAGATGAAAGTTAATTTTGATAGTAAAGATATTGCAATAGAAAATTGGCAAAAATTTAAAGCAGAGGTTGCTGAATCACCATTTCATTGTTTTGATAAAGAAAAAGAAGAAAAAATGATCAACTACATAGATCAAACAAGAGAAAGTCATGATACACTAGGAGGTATCTGTGAAATAAGGACAACCCCGTTACCACCAGGACTCGGTAGTTATACTAGTTGGGATAAGCGACTTGATAGTAGATTGACAAGTGCTTTAATGAGTATTCCCGCTGTAAAAGGTGTTGAATTTGCTAATACCTTTGCTGATATCGAGTTTTCTGGTAGTGAATTTCACGATGAATTATATTATAATAAAAAGAAAGGCTATTATCGCAATACGAATCGAGCTGGTGGTCTAGAGGGAGGAATAACAAATGGTTCTGCGCTAGTCATAAAAATTGCAATGAAGCCAATTCCTACACTTTATCAACCATTAGAGACGGTGGATATGAAAACCAAAAAGAAAGTTACTGCTCAAATAGAGAGATCAGATGTAACCGCTTTACCTGCAGCAGGTGTTGTAGCTGAAGCATTAGTTGCTTATATTTTGGCAGATGCTATTATTGAAAAATTTGGTGGGGATAATTTAGAGGATATTTTAAATTCCTTTAACTCTTACAAAATAAGTCGTGGCCTTAAATGAGGGTTTTCTAATGTTAATAACGGAAAACAAATTACATAAATTAATTTTTATTCTAATCTTAGTTACTATTTTTGTTATTCCATTATTATATCTCCCATACCCGGGGAGCATGGAGTTGGTACAGACTGATTTTTCGGAATATAAACTACTGAGAAATGATAATATTTATTTGCCTAGAGTAAGATTTCTTTATCTTATTGCAGTTAGTATTTTAATAGTTACATATTTTTTAGTTAAAAAGAATGGACAATTATTCAAAAAAAATAAAATTAATATAATTGCTTTATTTTTATTTTTTCAGTTAATTATTTCTACTCTTTTTTCTGAATATAAATTTATAGCTTTATATGGCCGGCCTTTTCGGTGGGAAGGATTTATAACATTTTCAATCTATCTGCTTTTATTTTTTATAACAGCTAATTTAATTAGAAATAAAGCAGAGATAAAGCTAATATTTAAGGTCTTCTTTCTAACTGGTAGTTTAGTTTCAATTTATGGTTTGTTACAGTTTTTTGGAATTGATTTTATTGCAAGGGACCCAGTAAGAGTAAATTGGGTCAGAAGAAGTTTTGCAACTTTTGGTAACCCAAATTTTGCAGGTAGTTTTACAGCACTGATATTACCACCTGCAGTTGTTTTCTACCTTTTGAGCAAAGAAAAGAAAAACACAATCATTTTATATTGCTTATCTGCTATTTTTTTCGCCTTTACGTTGGCTACTTCAACCAGAGGAGTCTGGCTAGGTTTAATATTAACTGCTTTTTTGGCTTTAATTTATTTAAAAATAAAAAATAAATTGGATTACAAAAAAATATTTTTAATGATCCTAATTTTTATTATTATCACTCTGGGAATGAATTTTTATAATTCAGGTTATACGGGAAATAGATTTTTTAGTATCTTGCATGATTTCCAGAAGCTAAGTCAGCAAAGAAGTGGGGAAGTAGCTAAGGTTGGTAGTTATCGCATCTTTATTTATCAGACTAGTCTTCCCTTGCTTTTCAAAAAACCCCTAACTGGGACAGGGCTTGATACATTTGCAGAAGTTTATCCTCAAGAAATTTACCAGAACTTTACTGGTAATAAAAACACAATTTTAGATAAAGTTCATTCAGAATACCTTCAGTTAGGAATTACAGCTGGTCTTCCGGGCTTAGTATTATATCTGTTATTAATTGGAGTAATAATTTTCCCGCTAATTAAGTTTAGTAAAACAGAGTGCTATCAGGTAGCAATCTTATTTTCTTTAACTGGTTATCTAAGCCAGGCGGTATTTAATATTAGTGTCGTGTCTGTTGCACCTCTTTTTTGGATTATCCTTGGAACAGGGGCTGCTATGTTGATTTCGATAAGAGAGGAACGAGGCTGATGATTATAACATTAACTGGTTTTATGGGTACAGGTAAGACTACTATTGGAAGACTGCTAGCAGAAAGATTTGAATTTCTTTTTCTGGATAGTGATGCATTAATTGAACTGGCTACTGGAAAATCAATTCCACAAATTTTTAATGAATGTGGTGAAAAATTCTTTCGCCATCAGGAAAAGATAGTCTTGAAAAGAGTATTATTAAATCAAAAAAATATTGTCTTTGCTATTGGTGGTGGGGCTGTTTTAAGTCCAGATAATCGAACGTTAATGAAAAAATATGCAACAGTTATTTGTTTGACAGCAGAAGCAACTGAAATTTATGAGAGATTAAAAAACTCTAATGATCGGCCTTTACTTAATACTGAAAACCCATTAAAAGAAATTAAACAATTAATGAAAGAGCGTCAAAAATATTATCAAATCTTTCCGCATCAAATTGATACGACAGATCAAAAGCCAGAAGATATAGTTGACAAGATATATAATAGATTGGTTAAAAAGGATGGTTTAAACTATGAAATTAGTGATTGAACCTGTTAGAAGCAAGCGAAGATCTGTGATTGAGATAACCAGTGATATATATCCTAAATTAGCGCAAATATTAGAGGATAATTATCATTCTAGAAAAGTATTATTAATTATAGACCAAACAGTATTTGCGATATATGATAAGGAAATTTCTCAGCCATTTGCTGAATCATCTTTGCAACAAACTTTTTTTAAAATACCGGGGGGAGAAGCTACTAAATCAGTTGATTACTTACTAAAAGGATATAAAAAGTTAATTGAAAATAATTTTTCCCGTGATGATCTTATCATTGCAATTGGAGGTGGGACTGTTGGAGATCTAGCAGGGTATTTAGCTTCTACTTATCAGCGAGGAATAAGCTATATACAGGTTCCGACTACCCTTTTGGCCCAGATCGATAGTAGTGTTGGTGGGAAAACAGCTATCAATTATCAGAACAAAAAAAATGTGATAGGTTCTATCTATCATCCAGACCAAGTGTTAATTGATTTAAAATTTCTAGAAACTCTTACAAATAGAGATTTTAATTCTGGACTAGGTGAGTTGATAAAATATGCCTTGCTTGATAATAACTTTTATCATTTGCTTAATAAAAGTTGTGCTGAGATAATTAAACGAAATGATTTTAATCAGCAATTGCTATCTGAAGTGATTTATCAGGCTTTACGAATTAAAAATAATTACGTAAGATTTGATCAGGATGATTTTGGCAAAAGAAGGATGCTCAACTTAGGTCATACTTTGGGCCATGCGCTGGAATCTTATACAGATTTCAAAGATTATAGGCATGGTGAAGGTGTGATAATTGGCATAGTTTTTGCTGCATATATATCTTTAAAGGAAAACCGGCTTAGTTCAACAAAGTTTGATGAGATTCTTAGTTTAATTAAAAAATTTAACTTTGATTTTAATTTACCAAAAAAGTTGGATGTAAGTAAAATTATAGAATTAATGAAAAGTGATAAAAAAGTGCGGTCAGGAAAAATAAACTTTATCTTATTAAAAGATATTGGTGAACCTTTTGTAACTGATCAGCTAACAGAAGAAAAAATATCTGACTATCTGGAGGATTTAAAATGTTTGAAATTGGTGTGATACATGGTCCAAATTTAAATTTGCTAGGTAAAAGAGAACCAGAAGTTTATGGAACAGCAAGTTTAGAAGATATAAATGAAGGACTGAAAGATAAGGCAAAACAAGAAGATATCAAATTAGATATTCTGCAAAGTAATCATGAAGGAGAAATAATTGATTTTATTCACAATGGTATAGGAGAATGGTCAGGTTTAATTATAAATCCAGCTGGATTAACTCATAATAGTATCTCTTTGCGAGATGCGTTGGTTATAGCGCGGATACCTATTATTGAAGTGCATCTTAGTAATATTTTTCAGCGAGAAAAGTTTAGACATAAATCTATAATAGCACCAATAGTAATGGGTCAAATTACTGGTCTTGGTGCAGATGGTTATTTACTCGCATTGACAGGCATTATTAGTATAATTCGAAAGGAGAAATATTAAATGGAAAATAGAATAATGAAATTAAGAGAAAAAATGGAGGAAAAAGAATTAGAAGCTTTTTTAATTAGCTCAGCTGCAAACAGAAGGTATCTAACAGGCTTTACTGGTACAGCAGGATATTTACTCTTATTACCAGAAGAAAATATTTTTATAACAGATTTTAGATATAAAGATCAAGCAAAAAAACAGGTGCCACACTGTAAAATAGTAGAGATAAGTAGTAAAATTATTGCTGGGATAGGTGAATTACTTGCAAAAAATAATATTGAAAAATTAGGCTTAGAAAGTGATCAAATTACTTATCATGATTTCACAAAATATCGTGACACTTTTAAAGGAATTGAGCTTGCTCCAGTTGCTGGTTTAACAGAAGAACTGAGATTATATAAAGACGAATCTGAAATAAGCAATATTAAAAAAGCTGTTGAGATTGCTGATCTAGCTTTTGCGCATATTATTGATTTTATTAAAGTAGGTAAAACTGAAAAAGAAGTTGCCTTAGAGCTTGAATTTTTTATGAAAAAAGCAGGGGGAGAAGATAATGCTTTTGATTTTATAGTTGCCTCTGGAGAAAGGTCAGCCTTACCACATGGGGTGGCAACCGATAAAGTAATTGAATATGGAGACTTTGTTACGATGGATTATGGAACAATTGTGAACGGTTATTGTTCTGATATTACCCGCACAATAGTGGTTGGAGAAGCAAATGAAAAACAGAAAGAAATATATCAGTTAGTATTAAAAGCACAAAAGAAAGTTATTAGCAAAATAAAAGCAGGACTAACTTGCAAAGAAGTAGATGCTATTGCCAGAGATATAATTAAAGAAAATGGCTATGCAGAGAATTTTGGCCATGGACTAGGCCATGGTCTGGGATTAAATGTTCATGAAGGTCCAAGGTTATCTTATACATCTGATGATAAATTAGAAAAAGGAATGGTCGTTACTGATGAACCTGGCATCTACCTTTCAAATTGGGGTGGAGTTCGCATTGAAGATGACCTATTAATAACAGCTAATGGTTGCCAGGTATTAAATAAGGCTCCAAAAGAGTTGATCGTAGTTTGATAACTGTTTGATATTTGTTTATAATGTGATAATTTGCTATAATATAGATGATATACGTAATTTTTAATGGAGGTGATATTGTTGATATCAACAAATGATTTTAACACAGGTCTAACTATTGAACTTGATGGAGCAGTTTATACAGTCATAGATTTTCAACATTCAAAATCTGGTCGCGGTGGTGCTTTTGTTAGGACAAAACTTCGTAATATTGAAGAAGATTATGTTGTGGAAAAAACATTCCGGGCGGGAGAAAAAATACCGCGTGCACATATCGAAAAAAAGATGATGCAATTCCTTTACTGGGATGGTAGTGATTATATATTTATGGATAATGAAACTTATGATCAGATTGCTTTATCTGATGAACAATTAGGAGATAAAGTAAAGTATCTTAAAGAAAATATGAATCTTGAAATATCAATGTATCAAAAACGGCCTATCGATATTGATTTACCAACTTTTGTTGAACTGGAAGTAGCTAAAACACAGCCTGGGATTAAAGGTAATACTGTATCTGGTGGTAGTAAACCAGCTACTATGTCAACTGATTTAGTTATTCAAGTACCTTTATTTATTAACGAAGGTGATTTTATTAAAATTGATACTAGGACAGATGAATATATAGAAAGAGTGTCTAAATAATAAGGAGGCTACTTAAATGAAATATCTAGTGATAGGAGCAGGAGTAGCAGGAACATCTGCTGTAAAAGAGTTACTTAAATTCATTGATGCTGACGATAAAATAACAGTCCTAACAAACGAAGCATATCCTTTTTATTATCGTCCTCGTCTGATTGAGTGTCTTTCAGGTGAGGTAGAGGTAGAAGATATTATCGTTAATGATGAGGAATGGTTTGCAGATCATAATATTGATCTCCACTTAGAAGAGGAAGTTATAGAACTGTTTCCAGAAAAGAAACTTGTTAAAACAAAAAAATCAACTTATCATTATGATAAATTATTACTTGCCCATGGCGCATCTTGTTTTGTGCCACCTATTCCTGGCCATAACCTCAAAAATGTATTGACTTTAAGAACTGCATATGATGCAAAGAACATTTATAGTAAAGTAGAGACTGCTAAAAAAGCAGTAGTGGTCGGAGGAGGCCTACTTGGCCTTGAGTCTGCTTACAATATGGCTAAAACTGGTTTGGAAGTTAATGTAATTGAAATGGGCGAACATCTGCTAGTACGTCAGTTAGATGAAAAAGGTGGTCAATTATTGCAAAGGAAACTTGAAGAAAAAGGGATTAATTTTTATACAGATGCTCAGACCCAGGAGTTTTCCGGGGATAATGAGGTGCAAAAGGTAGTTTTAGGTGATGGAACAGAAATTGAAACTGATTTTGTGCTTCTTTCAACAGGTGTGAGATCAAATCTTGCCCTAGTTGATGGTTTAGCTATTGAAACTAATCGTGGTATTATAGTGGACAATCAGCTTAGAACTACGGTAAATGATATTTATGCGGCAGGTGATGTTGCTGAGCATGAGGGAAGAGTTTATGGTATTTGGCCTCCTTCAATGGAACAAGGAAAATTAGCTGGTCAAAATATGGCGGGCAAAGAAGTTGAGTTTACTGGTTTCCTAACATCACATACACTCAAAGTAGCTGGTATTAATGTCGTTTCCATAGGCGAATTAAATGAATCAGAAGAATTCACAGAAGAAATTTTACTCAATGGTACTACCTATGTGAAGGTAATTAAGGATAATGATAAAATTATTGGCGCAATAATAGTAGGTGACTATGAAGAACAAAATCAATTAATTGCTGAGCTAAGAAATTAATTTAAAGCTTAGACAAAATTATAAATAGATAATTAAGCGAGGAGGGCAGTTGCCCTCCTCTTTTTTTTTAGAGGTATAGATTTAACTCTCAAGTAATGAAGGCCTGACAGAATCAAGCAGACCTAATAAGATGTGTGCTGTTCCAAATCCCAGGACACCTGCACCAATGGATGAGGGGAGCATCTTCCAACCTAAGGCTGTAACAGCAACACCAAGACCTGCTATTGTGTACTTTGGTTTCCGCCGGCTTCTAAACATAAACCCACCTCCAATAAATAGGATGGTTTATTTTTTTTTTCTTATGCATAGTTTAATGATTAGCCTAATAAAATTTATTATAAAGACCACTGGACAAGTTGGAGGTAATTATGAATTATTTAAAATACCTAGCAAAAAACGTAAAACAAAGTATAGAAAATTTATTTAGATGGCTACCTGAGACAGATCTAACAGAAATAAGATTAAGAAAAAAAAGGCCTTTAGAAATAGTCACTATTAATAGATCATTTTTTATTAACAGGTCAGGTGAAATAGATAATAATCACCCTTACCTGGTTTCTAGTGAAGATATTGATAAGACATTGTTGTTAATCAGTGACTACTCACTTTATGCATTAAAAAAAGAATTACAACAAGGTTTTATTACTTTAGCAGGTGGACATCGAGTTGGTTTTACTGGTGAAGCTGTGCTAGAAGATAATAAAATAGTCAAAATCAAAAATATTAATAGTCTAAATTTTCGTCTGGCAAGAGAAATCAAAGGAATTGCTAATCAGGTAGTTGAAAAAATAATTAATAAAAATGATATATATAATACCCTAATTATTGGACCTCCTTTAAGTGGTAAGACTACCTTGTTGAGAGATTTAGTTAGAGTATTAAGTAATGGCAATGCAACTTCTCAATATCAAGGTAAAAAGATTGGTTTAATTGATGAAAGATCTGAAATAGCTGCAGCATATCAAGGTGTCGCCCAAAACCAAATTGGACTAAGAACAGACTTGCTCGATAAAGCCAATAAACCAGAAGGAATATTACTTTTGATCAGATCAATGTCACCGCAAATTATTGCGGTAGATGAGCTGGGAGCCAAGGCAGATTTATTAGCAGTTAGGAGAGCTATTGCGTCTGGGGTGAAGATAATTGCTACAATTCATGGTAAAGCAGGTAAAAATAAAACTAAATTTCCCTATCAGCAGGAATTAATTAAAATATTTGATAGGTATATTTTTCTTGAAAATAAAATAAAACCAGGTCAGGTTGTAGCTATCAAAAAGAAAGAAGATCTATATGAGCGTGTTTGAAATTAAATTACTGGGGTCATTAATCATAATTTTTACTTCAACAGGTTGTGGATTTGTTTTTTACTTTCGTCTTAAAAAGAGGGTGACAAGTTTAGAAAAATTTATTTCATTGGTACAGTTTTCAAAAAGAGAAGTAGTTAATCAACAAAATCCAATAACTGAAGTTATTAATCATGCCAAATTAATTTTTAACTCAAATGAAGATATTTATCAATTGTTAAAGAGTATCGGCCAGAAATTAAATAGTCATTATACCCAAACTTTCTATGAGATTATAGATGCAGAATTAAGAAGAAAAAAAAGTAAAATGGCCTTAAACAATAATGAAATATCTTTATTAAAAGATTGGGCTAGAAAAATTACACTAGAAGAGCTTAGTAGCCAAGCTGACTTACATGATAAAGTAATTAATGATCTACTGATTTTAAAAGAACATGCCCAAATTGAACTAGATGATAAGAAAAAACTTTATCAATATGGTGGTTTTTTGTCTGGTTTATTATTAATTATTTTACTTTATTAATATTGGAGGTACTAAACATGGAGATTAATTTGATATTTAAAATAGCAGGAATAGGTATATTTATTTCAGTAATAAATATTGTGCTAAAACAAGCTGGTAAAGAAGAACAGGCACAGATGTTAACACTAGTTGGGGTCATAATAGTTCTGATGGTAGTTATTCAATTAATCAATGAGTTGTTTCAGGATGTAAAGACAGTATTTAGATTCTAAGATGCTAATACTTAAAATTATTGGCTTAGCGATTGTAGCTGCTTTACTGGTTATCATTATTAAGGAAAAAAGTCCTGAAATAGCTTTTCTGCTAACACTGGCTACCGGTTTGATTATCTTAATATTAATTTTAGGTCAATTTAAAGTTATTATTGACTATATCTATCAACTGGCTGAAAAAGCAGATCTAGATTTAATCTACTTTAATATTATTATCAAAATAATTGCTATTGCATATCTAGGAGAATTCGGTGCAACAATTACAAAAGATGCTGGACAGAGTACTTTATCCAGCAAGATTGAACTGGCAACTAGAGTAATAATTATATTCCTAGCATTACCAGTTATTATCAATTTACTTGAAAAAATACTTGTATTAATTACTTTTTAAGCTGGAAGTGAAAATATGAAGCAAAAATTTATGTTAATAATAATAGTAGTTTTTTTAGCTATTATAATTAGTAATCTTGCAGAAGCTCAAAACATAAGTGAGTTAAGTGAACCAGGTCTAAATAGAGAGTTAATTCAGAGGGAATTAGATAAGTTAAATATTGATGATTTAGAGAAGGAAATTAATAAATTAAATAACAGAAGTGATAAATTATTTCCAGATGTTACTATTGGTAAAATCATTAATAGTTTTTTTTCAGGAGGAACAATTGTTGATAGTAAGCAACTTATGAAAGGAATTGTAAGTGGCTTATTACAAGAGTTTCTTTTGCATGGAAGATTATTAGGACAAATATTTATATTAATGATTATTACAACTTTACTTAATCTCTTTATACCAGAAAGAAGTAGCATTAGTGAACTTGCCGGTAAAATTATTCTATTTATTATTGCCTATTTATTATTAAGTAATTTTCAAGATGTAGTTATAGAAGCATCAGATGCTATCACAAATATGGTTACTTTTATGCAATCATTAATTCCCGTAATATTAACTTTGTTAGTGGGCACAGGTGCACTTGCCTCAGCGGCTGTATTTCACCCTTTAACATATTTGGTAATTACTCTATTTTCAACAATAATTAAAACAGTAGTTTTACCCTTACTGCTAATATCTGCAGTACTTGAGTTTGTTAATCTAATTAGCAGAGATTTTTCATTTTCTAGATTGACTTCATTGTTTAAAGAATTCAGTATTGGACTAACTGGTGTGCTGTTAATGGTTTTTACAGGTGGAATGTTCTTACAGGGCGGTGCAGCTGCAATAGGAGATAGCTTAACTTTAAGAACGGCTAAATATGTAACCGGTATGGCAATACCCTTTCTAGGAGGTTTATTTGCAGATACAGTAGATATAATGGTCAACTGCGTGCTTTTATTAAAAAATGCTTTGAATCTGGCAGGCATTATAGTAATTATCTTTATCACAGCCTATCCGATCCTTAAAATTTTAGCTCTATTATTTGTTTATAAACTTGCCGGGGCTTTTTTAGAACCTGTGACAGATCATCGAGGGGTAATTCTTTTGAATAAATTAGCTGGGAACTTAGTTCTATTAATATTAGCCCTGATGAGTGTGGCATTTATGTTCTTTATTGCCTTAACAATAGTAGTTGGTACAGCAAATTTCACAGTTATGATGAGGTAATGGGGTGGACTTATGGATTTTATCCAAAATTGGGTAAAAAAATTAATTACAATTATGATTATCACGTCTTTATTGGAAGTAATATTACCGAATAAAAATTTACAAAAAACAGTTAGAGTAATTATGGGGTTATTTATTCTGTTTACTCTTTTAAATCCAATACTTGTTTTATTTTCTCTAGATGAAGAAGAGATGATGGCAGTATTACCAAAAATAAATAGAGAACAAGAATGGCAAAAAATTAAAAGTGATGGAGAAGAGATGTTTGTTGATATTAATAAAAGATTTGATGATATTATTGAGTTTAAATATGGTAAAGATGTTGTTGAAGAAGTTAGTTTAAAATTAGAAGATGGTCTATTGATAAAGAAGATAGTAATTAAAATAAATAAAGCGTCTGCAACAAAGATTAATCAACAGGATTTAATCAATGAAATGGCGGAAATGTTTCAAGTTCCAATAGATAATATTATTATCACAACAGGAGGTTAGTAATGAGTGAAATTATTGAAAAAATTAAAAACTATTTTTCTCAGGATGAAGAAGAGTTACCATTATTAAGAAATCTTGCAATTCTAGGATTGATCGGTATATTATTGATTCTTTATAGTAATAACTTTATGCAGACTGATCCTGTAGAACCTATGATGAGTGAGCCAAAAGAGAAAGAAATAGAAGTGGAAAAACCTTACTTGACACAGTTAGAATTAGATTTAGAAAATATTTTAAGTCAAATAGAAGGTGTTGGAACAGTTAAAGTTGATCTTAGGGCAAATGGAAAACCAGAAAATAATTATGTATATAATGAAAGAGAAAATAATAAAGATATAAATAAGGAATTAGCAGTTTTGAGGGAATCTAATGGTGGGGAAGAACCAGTGATAGCTCAAACTATTTATCCACGACTTACAAGTGCTTTAGTTGTTGCAGAAGGTGCAGAGAATGTCACTATTAAATATGATCTGGCCAAAGCTTTAAGTAGTTATTTAGATTTACCGCTTTATAAAGTAACAGTAATGCCACATCGGGGAAGGTGAAATTATGTATCTAAAAAGAAAATTTGTCTGGTTAATGGTATTAATGATCTGGGTTGGTATGGTATCAGCAGTTATTGTGGAACATAATAATGGGCGTTTTGAAATAAGGGAGGTAGATAGTCCAAATATCTCTATTGAATCTTTGCCAAGTAATGAATCTTTACCAACTAATGAGAATTCAAATGAAGGACCTGGAACAGATACTAGTCAGGAAAACTTTTTTGTTGAATATCGTCTCCAACGTGAACGAGCTCGCAGTGAGCAAATTGCTATCTATAGGGAAATGATTAATAATCCAAATATTACAGAAGAAGCCCGCAACAAGACTCAGGAAAAGATGATGGATCTAACAGAAAAAATGGAGAAAGAAGTAGAAATTGAAAGTTTGATTAGAGCTAGGGGATATGAGGATGCATTGGCCTATTTACATGAAAATTCCGTTGATGTAATAGTAAGGTCATCTGGTCTTAATGAAGAAGATGTGGCCCGAATTGGAGATATTATTGTCAAAACAACAGGTCTAGGATTTGATGATGTAACAATAATTGAAAAGAAAGTTCCGGTTCAGAACTAACGTTGCTTGCATTATTGATACATTTTGGATAAAATAGACTCGTAATAGATGTAATTTTCGTTTAAAATAGTTAAGGAGATGATTAATATGACTAAAGAAGAAGAATATGGAAAGATTAAGATAGCTGACGAAGTAGTTAGTATAATAACGGGTCTAGCCGCAACAGAAGTAGAAGGAGTAGCCGGTATGAGTGGTGGAATAACTGGTGGTCTTTCTGACATGCTAGGACGCAAAAATTTTACTAAAGGTGTAAAAGTTGAAGTAACTGATGAAAATGCATCAGTAGATATTTATGTAACAATTGATTACGGTAATTCAATACCTGATGTTGCCTGGAAAATTCAAGATAATGTAAAACAAGCAATTGAAGGTATGACTGGTTTACATGTTGGAGAAATTAATGTACATGTACAAGGTGTTAATTTCCCCAATCAAGAAGCAGTTGAAGTTATAGAGGAAGAAGAAGAAGAGACAGAGACTAATTAAAGGTAGGTGAAGAAGATGAAATTGTTTAATCACATCATTGCATTTATTATTTCATTGCTATTTATGGTTGCTGCTCTTTTTCTGTCAATTTATAGTTTTGGACTGACAGCAAAGACAATATTACCTAACTTATTAACAATCATTTATCTAAATTGGCAGGCAGGCTTTATTTTTCTGGCCTTATTTGTAGTAGGAGCATTGGGATTGTATCCATATTTTGTGAGTACAGCAAAAAGGACAACCCTCATTAGGGATTCTGAGCTTGGCGATGTGAATATTACTTTAGCTGCCATGTCAAACCTTATTAAAGAACGGGTATTAGAAGAAGATGATATAATAGACGTTAAATTGAAATTAGCACCAGTTCCTGACGGATTAAAGATTAATCTGCGAGGAAAAGTTAAGGTATCTACGGATATTCCACACTTAACAGAAAAGATTCAGGTTGAACTTAAAGATTATATTGAGATTACAACAGGGGTACAGGTATATCGTATTCAAATATTGATCGAAGATATTGATAAAAATCAACTCCCGATAAATCTTGAAGAGGAGTGATTAGCAAATGGAAAATAATAACAATAGTGAATTGCAACAGGAGATTGAAGATAAAAAATATATACTAAAAGAAGAATTTGTGAAGTATTTTTTTACTTATAGAAAAAAAATACTTGGTAGTCTAATTGGCTTTCTTTTTGGAATACTATTTTTAATATTAGGCTTTTTTAAGACTTTTGTTATTCTAATTTGTACATTAATTGGTTATATAATAGGCTCGCGTTGGAGTGTTGAGGAAGACTTGCGTAAATTAATAGAAAGATTAATACCGAATAGATTCAAATAAATGAGGAGAGGTTTTTAGATGAGTAAAGTGGGCAGACATAAACAAAGACAATGGGCACTACAAATACTATATAGTTTAGATATACGGAATAAAATTACAGAAGAAGCTGCAGAAATTGCCTCTCAGGAATTAATTGAAAGAGAAGCCTTATTAGATGATGATTATTATTTTAACAAAATCGTGCAGGGTGTTATCAATGAAATAGAAATAATTGATAGTTTAATTGATAAGCATGCAATTGACTGGGAAGTTGCTCGTATAGCTTTTATAGAAAGAAATATTCTGCGGATTGCAATATATGAAATTAGACATGAAATCCCCATAGGAGTAGCTATAGATGAAGCAGTGAGAATAGCTAAAAAATACGGTGATGAAGGTGCTTCTTCATTTATAAATGGTATACTAGGTAAAATTTAAAAAATTGCTTGACTTTTGTATATATTTAATATATCATTAATTTAAGCTTAAAAGTGATTGATTTCACAAGTGGTCACTTTTACCATATAATTTAAAGGAGGTGTCCGGGATGAAGTGTAAAATTTGCGGCACTGAAACAAAAAATGATAAAACACTTTGTTATGATTGTCATCAAGAAATTGAACTTCTTTCCACCCGGTATACGGAAAATAGAGGAAAGATTAATCTTGATTTTGATGATCATCGTTTCTTCACTAGAGAAAAAGTAGCTAATTAAAAAATTTTAAATATTAATGTGATGAAATTCACTTACTGGATAGAGGGGTTTCCCTCTATTTTTCTTTATATATATATTTTTTTATGATATATTTACATATATATTATTGAAGAGGTGAGAAAATGGAATTATCAGATCGGATACTAAATGTTGAAGCTTCCCAGACTATGGCCATCAACGATAAAGCTAATTTATTAAGGGCACAAGGGAAGAATATTATAGGTTTTAATTTGGGGGAGCCAGATTTTGACACGCCTGAGTTTATAAAAATGAAAGCAATTGAAGGTATGGAAAAAGGATATACTAGTTATACCAATGTTAGTGGACTACTTCAATTGCGAGAGGAGATATGTAATAAATATAAAAGAGAATATAATTTATTATATTCGCCAGAACAGGTCATTGTCTCCAATGGGGCAAAACAGATTTTGTATAATGTTTTACAAACAATCATAAATCCTGGAGATGAAGTAATAATCATAGCACCTTACTGGGTTTCCTATCCAGAAATGATTAAATTAGCTGGTGGTAAACCTGTAGTTGTACATACTAAAGAAGAAAATGATTTAAAAGCAAAAGTTCAGGATATTAAAAGTAAAATATCTAAAAAAGTAAAGGCAATCATTTTAAATAGTCCTGGTAATCCAGGTGGTGGGGTATATACTAAAAATCAATTAAGTGAAATTTCTAATCTAGTAGTTGATAATAATTTATTAATGATAAGTGATGAAATATATGAAAAATTTCAATTTAATGATAACAAATATATAAGTATCGCGACTTTGGGAGAGCAGATAAAAGCAAGAACTATTGTAGTTAATGCTATGTCAAAGACATATGCTATGACAGGTTGGCGGATTGGCTTTGCGGCAGGACCAGAAAATATAATTAGGAAAATGGGCATTATTCAAGGACACTCAACTTCCAATGCTAATTCAATTGCTCAATATGCCTCCTGGAAGGGATTAGCTAACCGCAAATTGGACCTTGAAATTAAAAGGCGAGCAGATGAATACAAAGAAAGATGTGACATAATGATCAATAAGATTAATAAGATCCCCCTTTTAAATGCAGTTAAGCCAGTGGGGGCGTTTTATGTTTTTCTTAATATTAAAGAGACTTATAATCTAAAGTATCAAGACTATCTTATTAATGATTCGCTTTCATTTGCAAAAGCTTTATTGGAAGGTGCCGGAGTAGCTGTTGTGCCGGGCATAGCTTTTGGTATGGATGGATATGTGAGACTAACATTCGCAAGTAGTAGAGAAGATATTAATGTTGGACTTGAAAGAATTGAACGATTTATTAAAAAAATATCTGTATAAAAGTATTCAGTATCCTTTTTCAGTTCATACTAAGTTATGAATAGTAGAGAAAGGATTGATTAAAATGACAGTTAAAAAGAAAACAATGGATGGAAATGAAGCAGCTGCATATGTTGCTTATGCATTTACAGAAGTAGCAGCAATTTATCCAATTACTCCTTCATCACCGATGGCTGAATTAATTGATCTCTGGTCAGCTCAAGGCAAAAAAAATATTTTTGGGCAAAGAGTAGCTGTGACAGAAATGCAGTCTGAAGCAGGAGCAGCGGGTGCTGTACATGGATCATTACAAGGTGGAGCATTAACTTCTACTTTTACGGCTTCACAAGGTCTATTGTTAATGTTACCCAATATGTATAAAATTGCTGGTGAACTTTTGCCAGGGGTATTTCATGTTAGTTCTAGAACTATTGCAACACATGCCTTATCAATATTTGGCGATCATCAAGATGTAATGAGTACCAGAGAAGCTGGTTTTGCAATGTTGGCAACCAGTAATGTTCAGGAAATTATTGATCTAGCTGGAATTGCTCATCTGGCTTCTATTAAGAGTAGATTGCCGTTTTTACATTTTTTTGATGGATTCCGAACTTCTCATGAGATTAATAAAGTTGAATTAATAGATTATGCTGATTTTGCAAAAATGTTCGATTATCAAGCTTTGGATGACTTTAGAAATAGATCATTAAATCCAGAAAGACCAGTTCTAAGAGGGACTGCCCAAAATCCAGATCTATTTTTTCAACAACGAGAGTCAAGTAATTCATTTTATAATGAATTACCAGCTATTGTCTTAAATTACATGGAAAAAATTAATCAATTAACCGGTCGCAACTATGGTCTATTTGATTATTATGGAGCAAAAGATGCTGAATTTGTGATTGTAGCTATGGGTTCAGTCTGTAATACGATAGAAGAAGTTATAGATTATCTGGCTAATAAAGGAGAAAAAATAGGCTTAATTAAAGTTCATTTATATAGACCTTTTTCTAAGAAACATTTTATGGAAAAACTGCCTGATACAGTTAAGAAAATAGCAGTTTTGGATCGGACAAAAGAACCAGGAGCAGCGGGAGAACCACTCTATCAAGATCTAGTAAGTATTTTTAATCATGAACAAAATGCTCCTTTAATAGTTGGAGGAAGATATGGTTTAGGCCAAAAAGATGTTAGACCTTCTCAGATATTTGCAGTGATTGATAATTTAAAAAGAGAAAATCCTAGTAATCAATTTACAATAGGTATTGTGGACGATTTGACCAATACCTCACTGCCTGAAGAAGATATTATTTCAACAACACCGGCTGAAACGATCAATTGTCGGCTTTGGGGCCTTGGTTCAGATGGGACTGTTGGTGCTAATAAAATAGCAATCAAAATCATTGGAGAAAATACCGACAACTATGTACAAGGTTATTTTTCTTATGATAGCAAAAAATCTGGTGGGACAACTATTTCTCATTTAAGATTTGGACCAAAACCAATAAGATCATCTTATCTTGTTTATGAGGCAGATTATGTCTCATGTCATAACAAGTCATTTATCTATCATTATGATATTTTAAAAGGTTTAAAAGAAAACGGAATTTTTGTTCTAAACTGTCCTTGGAATGAATCAGAATTAGCCGAAAAAATACCAGCTTCTATTAAAAAATATCTAGTAGAAAATAATATACAATTTTACATTATTGATGCTTTAGAAGTTGCACAAGAAGTAGGCTTAGGGAATAGAATCAATATGGTTATGCAGATGGTTTTCTTTAAATTAACGGATATCCTACCAACTGATGCGGCTAGAGAATATTTAAAAGAATATATCAAAAAGACTTATGGTAAAAAAGGTGACAAAATTGTTGAGATGAACTATCGGGCCATCGCCCTGGCGGAAGGTAAACTTAAAAAAGTAAATATACCTAATGACTGGCAGGAAGCTGTTGCAGAAAAAATAGACTATTTAGTTAAAGATGAACCTGATTTTATGAAAAATATTAAACGTCCAGCGGCTAGAAGAGAAGGTGACGAACTACCGGTTAGTGTATTCCAGGGCCGGGAAGATGGTACATTTCCTCTTGGGACAACTGCCTATGAAAAAAGAGGTATTGCTGTGATGATTCCTCAGTGGCAGACAGAAAATTGTATCCAATGTAATCAATGTTCATATATTTGTCCACATGCTGTTATTAGACCTTTTTTACTTAATGAAGAAGAGCAAAAGCAGGCCCCTGCTACTTTTGAAACTAAAGAAGCTAGAGGCAAAGGTTTTGAAGATTTAGCTTATCGCATTCAAGTTAGTCCTTTGGATTGTACAGGTTGTTCAAATTGTGCAGATATTTGTCCAGCCCCAGAAAAAGCGCTTGTTATGGTAGAGGCAGAAAAAGCTATTTTGCGCCAAAGCGAAAACTGGGAATTTGCTGCTGAGAATGTTAGTTATAAAGATAATATTATGGATAAGTATAATGTTAAAGGTAGCCAATTTGCTAAACCATTACTTGAGTTTCACGGCGCTTGTCCAGGTTGTGGTGAATCTGCTTATTTAATCTTAGCTACTCAGTTATTTGGAGAGAGTATGATTATTGCTAATGCAACTGGTTGTTCATCAATATGGGGTGCTAGTGAAACCTCAATTCCTTATACAACAAATCATGCTGGAAAAGGACCTGCTTGGGCTAATTCACTTTTTGAAGATAATGCTGAATTTGGTTTTGGTATTTATCTTGCTGTTAAGCAAATAAGAAAAAAACTAGCCGGATTAATAGAGAGTGGTCTAAATTCAGATCTTGCTGATGATTATAAAGCACTCTTTAAAGAATGGTTGAGTACGAAAGATAATACTGAAGAAAATAAAATAGCTTCCCAGAAATTAACTACCTTGCTTAATCAAACTGATGCTAAGAATAATAATCTTATCCAAGAATTAATTGCAAAAAAAGATTTTTTGGCGAAAAAGTCACATTGGATTGTTGGTGGAGATGGTTGGGCTTATGACATCGGCTATGGAGGAGTAGATCATGTACTTGCTAGTGGTGAAGATGTCAATTTACTGGTTTTTGATACAGAAGTTTATTCTAATACTGGAGGACAGGCTTCTAAAGCAACTCCAACAGCCGCAACAGCTAAGTTTGCAGCTTCTGGTAAAAAAATAAAGAAAAAAGACCTTGGTTTAATAGCGATAAGTTATGGATATATATATGTGGCTCAAGTAGCAATGGGAGCTAATATGCAACAAACACTTAAGGCTTTCAAAGAAGCAGAAAACTACCCTGGCCCTTCTTTGATAATTGCTTATTCTCCATGTATAAGCCACGGTATTAAGGATGGAATGGGTAAATCAGTAGCCCAAGAGAAGAAAGCTGTTGAAACAGGTTTCTGGCATCTCTATCGCTATAATCCAGCCTTGAAAGAGGAGGGCAAGAATCCCTTTAGCATGGATTCTAAAGAACCTCAGGGTACAGTTCGAGATTTCATGTTATCAGAGATTCGTTTTTCTCAACTAAAAAACACTTTCCCTCAAATTGCCGAAAAATTATTTAATAAAGCTGAAGCTGATGCGAAAGAAAGATATCAAAATTACAAAAGATTAGCAACTGAATAAAATAATAAGAAAAGAATAGCGGCTTTTTAGCCGCTATTTTAATACTTATTTTTCATTTTCATCAACATATTCTTTCGCTTCTTCTACATTAAATTCACTAGGGATTGGGACACGTTCAGCGCCTCTTAATTTTTCAATATTAGCCCAGGCTGCTGTTCCCTGGTTTTCAATTGGTTCTTGATTTTTCTTTTGTTTGAATTTGTTATCTGACATAAAACCACCTTTCTTAACTGTGATAATTATATTATTTGTTAAATTAGAAAAATTAAATCAGTAAAATTCTAGATTGGGAGTATTAGTTATGCAAAGAATAGGAATGTTAATTGGAAATGGCCTGACTATTGCTGCTTGTCAACATTTTAGCAATAAATTAAAAGATTATAACACACATCATTTTTTTGATTGGGAAGTATATACACCTGGTGAAAGTGATGTTTTATTTTTAAATAGATTACCATATTTACAAAAATATTTACTCTATTTAGAGAGTTTAAATGAAAATTGGCAAGATGATTTTGCTAAAGTAAAAAACATTATAAAACATATAAATAATAATAAAAACAAAGAGGATCCCTATATTTTACTTACAGAATTGCAACACTTTATAGCAATTGCATTTTCTACCTTTCAACAAAAATTTATAAATTGTAATTTGCAAAACTGGTATTGGACAAATTGGTTTTTAAAACATAAAGATGAGATAGAATTTATAATCTCATTTAATTATGATCTGGTACTAGAAAATTTGCTTGATTATTGCAATATTGATTATCAAAGGATTGGTGTTAGAAATGAAAGGTCGGGGAAATATATTTTTAAGCCCCATGGTTCTATTGATTATGAGATTATTGATCAGAATAATAAAAAAGTATATATCCATTATCCTATCAATGAAGCAATTACTAGAAATAATTTACCGGTAAAAAGTTTAGCAGTTAATAATTTACTAAAACCAAGAAAAGAAGTTGATATTGTTTTACCTGATGAACATTCAAAACAGATCAACTATTGTTGGGTTAAACCTGGTTATGATTATTTTAAGTTTAATAAAATTAAATTTACCCATTTTTATATGTTAGGTCATTCTTATAGTAAGTGTGATCGACCAGAAGTAGACTTTATACTGGATCACCTAAACCCTGATCTTGCCTTGATTATTTTAAATCCCAATCCAACTGAAGCATTAATCTCTAAAGTAAAAAATAAATTTATATTTCACATAGAAAATATGGTCTAAATATAATAAAGTAAATTATAAAAAAAGGGGTTTGTGATATGCATATTAGGCCAAAAAGGTTTAACTTTAGAGATGTTCGCGGTATTTCACAGCATCAGTTAGAAGCACATTATCAACTTTATTTAGGTTATATAGATTTAATTGAAAATATAATGAATACCATGGATACAGAGAGACAGACTGATTATGAATTAAGAGGACTTAAAGAGGGAGAGACCTATGCACTGAATGGGATTGTTTTGCATGAGTATTATTTTGAAAATTTGGGTCTATCTGATCAGAAGCCTTCCTCATCGTTAATTAGGATGATGGAGAGAGATTTTGGTAGCTATCAAAACTGGTTTGATGATTTTCTTAGGGTAGGTCGAATTGCAAGAGGTTGGGCTATTTTAGCTTATGATTTCAGAGATGGCAGACTGCATAATATTATGCAAGATGCACATAATCAAGGAGATTTATGGCAGGCTGAACCCTTATTAGTTTTAGATGTTTATGAACACGCATATCTGATAGAGTTTGGGATAGATAAAAAAGAATATTTGCAAGTATTTGCAGATAATATTGATTGGTCAGTAGTTAACGAAAGATTTTCCTATCTTTTTAGATGATTTATTAGGAAGTTTTCTTAATAAACTTTAAATGGTAGTTTTCTCTAAATTTAATAAAGATAAATTTGACAATTATGAAAAAGCAAGTTATAATAAAAATATAATTTTCAAAATATTAGTTTATTTCTTACGTAAACGCTTACGTAATTTTTTTTGTATTTAAGTAAACGCTTACGTAAGTTGAACAGGAGTAGATTTTAATGAAAATAACAATAAATAGTGTAGCTGAAAAAGCAGGGGTTTCTGTAGCAACAGTTTCTAGAGTTTTAAATCAAAAAGAAGGTTATTCAGAAGATACTCGTTTAAAAGTTTTAAAAATAATGAAAGAAATGGGTTATCAACCAAATGCTCTTGCTCAAGGACTGGCCGGGAAAAGAACTCAGACCATAGGAGTTTTAATCCCTAAGTTATCTAGTATGGTTGCTTCAACAATCTTAAATGGGCTTGAAGATGCAGCGCATAAAAAAGAACACAGTGTGATAATCTGTAATACAGATAATGATGGTAAAAGAACAACCAAATATTTGCAAGTTCTCAGACAAAGACAAATTGAAGGACTTATTATAGTCAGTCAGCAGTTATCTGAAGAAGAAGTTATATTTTTAAAAAAAATGAAGATACCGATCTTGTTAATTTCTACTGCTAATGAAAATTTCAAACATATCAAAGTAAACGACTATGCTGCAAGTTATGATGCCACAAAATATTTAATCGAAAAAGGTCATGAAAAGATTCTGTTTTTATCAGGTACTAAAAGTGATCCTATAGCAGGACTACCTAGAGTTTTTGGGTATCAACAGGCTCTCAAAGACCATGGATTTAAGGTTAAGCCGGAACTTATTATTTATGGTGATTTTGATTATGAGAGCGGTAAAGTTAATATGAAACGTGCTTTAGAAAAGAAACTTGATTTTACTTCAGTATTTGCAGCAAGTGATGAAATGGCAGTTGGGGCTTTAAATATAGCATATAATCATGGATTAAAAATACCAGCAGAACTTTCAATTATTTCTTATGACGGCACAAAACTTAGTGAAATGTCTACACCACCTTTGACAGTTTTAAATCAACCATTTTATAAGATGGGTTTTGATGGATTGAATATGCTTATTGATAACATAAATGGTCAGAAAGTTGTGAGTAGAGATATTCCATATTCAATTATTGAAAGAGAATCAATTAAAAGGCTTAGTTAAGGAAGGGGGGGAAAAAAATATATTCTTTTGTTTCTTAAATTATTTAAAAATTTTAAGGAGGAGAAATTTTATGAAAAAGAAACTTAGTTTTATTCTTTCAATTTCATTGTGTGCGTTATTATTAATGGGAGCAACTGGTCTGGTCAGTGCGCAGGTTGAATTAGAATTGTTCCAGAACAAGCAAGAGGCTGTGGAGACCTATGATGCTTTAATTGAGAAGTTTGAGGCAGAGAATCCTGATATTGACATCGTGCAAAATTATGTTCCTGAAGCTGAAACTGTACTTAAGACAAGATTGGTTAAAAATGATATTCCTGATATCATGGCAATCGGTGGTAATTATACTTATGGTGAACTGGCCAGAGCAGGAGTATTAACAGACTTAAGTTCCAAGGCGTTTATAGATAATATTCAGGATGCCTATCGAAAAATGATAAATGATTTAGAAGGAAATATGGATGGCATCTATGGTGTGCCTTTCTCAGCAAATGCAAATACAGTTCTTTATAATAAAGATAAATTTGCTGAACTTGGTTTAGAGATTCCAGAAACTTGGGACGAATTTATAGAAAATTGTGATCAGATTAAAGCTAATGGTGGTACTCCAATTTATTTGACTTTTAAAGATGCTTGGACTGCAATGGTGCCCTTTAATACTTTAGCTGCAAATTTACAGGGTGAAAACTTCATTGAAAAGAAAAAAGATGGTGAAACTACATTTGCCGCTCAATACCGGGAAGTAGCAGAAAAGATGCTTAAAATACTTGAGTACGGCCATGTTGACAACTTCGGTGTTGGCTATAATGATGGTAACAGATCTTTTGCTAAAGGTGAATCTTTTATGTTGATTCAGGGAATCTGGGCAATCGGTCCTATCAAAGAGATTAATCCTGATTTGAACTTGGGCGTATTTAATCTACCTGTGCATAATGAACCATCTAAGAATTTGCTTGTTTCAGGTGTAGATAGTGTACTTGCTGTATCTGAGAGTACAAAGAATAAAGATGCCGCCCTGAAATTCATTAAATTTTTACTTAAAGAAGAAAATGCTAAATATTATATTGATCAGGAAAAATTATATTCAGCTGTCAAAGGTGTATATCAGGAAGATTCTAAATTAGTCGGTATTAGGAAATATTTCGAAACTGGCAGAATTACAAGCTTCCCCGACCACTACTATCCAGCAGGTATGCAGGTACCAAATCTTGTCCAGGAATTCTTAATTAAAAAAGATATAGATGCATTCCTAAATACTCTAGACAATGAATGGAATAAAGTTTCTTCTCGTTAACACAGATTTAAGACAGACAGGTTTGTAGCTAATTTGCAGGTCTGTCTGTTTATTCCTTATTATCAGGAGGTTATAGTAGATGAATAAAAAGTTTTCTCGAACGTATTTATATATGACTATTCCTGCACTCGCTCTCTTTTTTATTTTTCATACTTACCCTGCCATAAAAGGTGTTTTTTATAGTTTTACCAACTGGAGGGGTTATGGTAGTTACGATTTTGTTGGTTTAAAAAATTATTTTAATCTATTTAAAGATGGTCGAGCTCTGGATGCATATTTATTTACATTTAAATTTGCAATTGTATCAACAATACTTACTAACATCATAAGTCTGGCTTTTGCTATAGCCTTAAATACTAAAATTGTGATTAGAAAAACACTGAGAGCAATCTATTTTCTTCCAAATGTTTTAAGTATTTTGATTGTAGCATTTATTTTCAATTTTATTTTTACTCATCTTTTAACTAACTTCGGAACAGCAGCTAATATTGAAGTTTTAACTAGAAATATACTCGGTCAACCTGATCTGGCTTGGGTAGGAGTGATGGTAGTTGCTGTCTGGCAGAAGTCTGCTTTTACTACTTTAATTTATCTTTCTGGTCTCCAGACAATACCACAGAATCTTTATGAAGCTTCCAGCATTGATGGAGCAAATAGCTGGCAAAACTTTTTACATATAACCTTTCCTTTAATAGCACCATTTTTTACAATTAATATTGTCCTGGCGATGAAAGATTTCTTAATGGTATTTGACCATATTATGGGCTTAACAGGTGGAGGACCAGGTAGAGCAACAGAGTCCATCTCTTTGCTTATCTATCGCGGTGGTTTTCAGGGGGGAGAATTTGCCTATCAGTCAGCAAATGCTGTCTTATACTTTGTTGTAATCACCATAGTTTCCTTTATTCAGATTAAATATCTGCAAAAACGCGAGGTGGAATTATAATGTTTAGAGATAGAGTTAACTGGTTTGCATTATTTTTTTTAATCATTGGTTCAATAGTAATTTTATTTCCGCTATATCTTACCATCTCAGTTGCCTTGAAAACACCTCAGGAATTGGGCCAATCAGTTTTATCTCTACCAACAGGTTTTCATTTTGAAAACTTTATCAAAGCTGCTAAAATGACAAATTATTGGCGTAGTTTTAAAAATAGTTTTATCATTACGTTTGGGGCTGTAAGTTTGACACTTTTGACAAATTCGATGGTCGCTTATGCCATTGCCAGAAATTTAGATAAAAAATTTTTTAAATTTCTGTATTATTATTTTATTAGTGCCATGTTTATCCCTTTTCCGATTATTATGCTGCCGATTGTAAAACAGACAAGTAAGATGGGAATTGATAACCAGTGGGGATTAATTTTCCTTTATGTAGTATATGGTCTGGCATTTAATATTTTTCTTTATGTAGGTTATATTAAATCAATACCACGTTCACTTGAAGAAGCTGCCATTATTGATGGTTGTGGAGTCTGGACACTTTTCTGGAAAATTATCTTTCCTTTAATGGCACCTATCAATGCAACGGTAGCTATTTTATCTACCTTGTGGGTCTGGAATGATTTTATGTTACCACTGGTCATCTTGAGTGAACGAGAAGATATGACTTTACCACTTGTACAGTTTGTCTTTCAGTCACAATTCAGTACAGATTACAATCTGGCTTTTGCCTCTTATTTGATGGTTATGTTGCCATTGATTTTTGTTTATCTTGTGGCTCAGAAGTGGATCATAAGTGGTGTGTTAAGAGGCTCAATTAAGCAATAATACCAACAGGAGGTAAGCTAATTGAAAGAACATTGGTGGAAAGAAGCAGTAGTATATCAAATATATCCGCGAAGTTTTAATGATAGTAACGGCGACGGCATTGGTGATCTTCAGGGGATTATAAATAAACTGGATTATTTAAAAAAACTGGGTATTGATGTAATCTGGCTTTCACCTGTCTATCAGTCTCCAAATGATGATAACGGTTACGATATCAGTGATTATTATGATATTATGGATGAATTTGGTTCTATGGAGGATATGGAAAAGTTACTGGTAGAAGCCCATCAGAGAGATATTAAAATTATCATGGATCTGGTAGTCAATCATACATCTGATGAACATGAATGGTTTGAAAAATCAATAAAAAAAATAGAACCTTACCAGGATTATTATATCTGGAAAGATGGGAAAAAAGGAGCTCCTCCTAATAACTGGGGAGCAATGTTCGGAGGTTCAGTCTGGGAGTATAATGAAGAGCGTAACCAGTATTATCTTCATTTATTTTCAGTCAAGCAACCTGATTTGAACTGGGAAAATCCAGCGGTCAGAGAAACTGTCTATGAGATGATGAAATGGTGGTTAAACAAAGGGATAGATGGTTTCAGAATGGATGTTATCAATTATATTTCCAAAGATCAAAGTTATCCTGATGGTAAAAAAGAAAAAGGAGAAAAATATGGAAATGGCGCCCCTTATTTTATAAATGGTCCCCGGGTACATGAATTTTTGCAGGAGATGAATGAGATAGTTCTCTCAAAATATGATATTATGACAGTAGGAGAAACACCTGGAGTGACACCGGCTGAAGGTCTAAAATATGTTGATGAGGCACGTAATGAACTGAACATGGTCTTTCACTTTGATATAATGGATACCGTTGATGTAGTTTCAGATAAGTGGGAAAAAGATAGGCTTGATCTTTTCAAAATGAAAGATATAATCAATAAATGGTATGAAACTTTTAAAAAACAGGGCTGGAATAGTATATATTTAAATAATCATGACCGGCCGAGGATGGTCTCTCGTTTTGGTGATGATGAAAAATACCGCCGGGAATCTGCTAAAATGTTGATAACTTTTAATATGACCTTACCTGGTACTCCTTATATATATCAGGGTGAAGAGATTGGAATGTGCAATGTTCAATTTGAGAGTATTGATGATTACAGAGATATTGAGACATTAAACAGGTATCAAAAAGAAATAGAAAAAGGTCGTGAACAAAAAGAAATCATGGAAGAAATTTACTGGGCAAGTAGGGATAATGCCCGCACACCAGTACAATGGGATGATTCGGAAAATGCTGGTTTTAGTAATGGTGAACCGTGGATTAAGGTTAACCCGAATTATAAAAAGATAAATGCAGCTAGCCAGCAAGAAGATCCAGCTTCTGTGTTAAAATATTATCAAGATATAATAAAACTAAGGAAAAAGAAGGATAATAAAGCTCTGATTTATGGAAATTATCAGCCTGTATTAGAAGATGATAAGCAGGTTTTTTCTTATCTTAGAAAATATAATGGTGAAAAAATATTTGTAATTTTAAACTTCTTCGGTTATAACTGGGAGCATAATCTTGAAGAAGGTATCATAGATTATAATCATCTGGAACTAATTATTTCCAACTATGAAGTGCAAATTAACAAAAAAGATACAAACTTTTCTTTAAGACCTTATGAAGCAAGAGTTTATCGGGTCAAATAAATATTAAAAAACAAAAAATTGTAAACACAAAATCCAAAGCATACAAAATCCAAAAGTAGCTTGACACTAACAAGGATTGTGGTATAATATATTATGTTGTGCTGAAGTGGCGGAATTGGCAGACGCGCTAGGTTCAGGGTCTAGTGGTCGCAAGGCCGTGTGGGTTCGAATCCCACCTTCAGCACCATTTTTTTATTGTATTATTTAAACTTGCAACTTCCTTTTTAACATCCTGAATATATTTACTTTCAGGTGAAAAGAATTGATAATTACTTTCAATAATTGAGACAGAGCCTTTGATACTACTTAAGAGATTAAAGCGTGCAATATCATAATCTGCTGCAACTGTTTTTTTGATATCATCTTCCAGATAATTTGCTAAATTTAATATTTTATCTGCAGTCATGCCTATTTTTAGAGGTACATCAATAATTTTTTGGAGATTATCTTTATTCTTAAAATGATCTTTCTGATTTTCCAGAAAAGCTTCAATATCCTCATCCATAGCACTTGTAAAGATATTTTCTGCTTCTAATATATTTTTTAAAATATGATAATTATCTATAATGCACTTTATTTTTTGAGTGTTTTTTTTAGTTGTTACTTCAATTACTAGTTTTAATAATGCTGTACCCAAAAGACCATTTAAAGCAATAGTTGTACCACCAGCTGGCACTGGATGTTTTTCGTCACCAATTATTGAGCAAAGTTCTTGGACTGATTTTTCTGATATCATGTAAAAATTACTCCTTTCTGGGATAAGATTATCTTCTTGGTAAAAAACTACAAATTGACCAGGAGTAACCGCCCGTTGTTTTTGGGCAAAGTTAACCTTGCATTTGTCTTTTTCAGTTATAATAACATTAACTTTCTGATCAACCATTCTGTACCTAAATTTTGCAGTGCAACTAAACTCTTTGGCTGGAGGAGTTCCTTCCATGGTTTACCTTGAACCATCACCTTTTCCACCACCGATGCCAAATCCTTTACGCTGCCTAAGTGTATAATACATCAAACCATCATGTTTTCCAACTATTTTTTCTTTTTGGCAGTCTTTAAGCCAGCTTTTTTTGCATATAATCATCCTTAATTTTTTTGTCTATCTTAAGTTATTTTACTGCAAATATCCTCAGATAATACAGTATTTCGTTTATTATTAAATATATCCTTAATTTGACAATTAAACAGCTGAATTATACTAATTTTCTATTAGATAAAATAATTTATCATTTATTGAAGGATATTCTATTATATATCCCGAATAATTAATATTGTGAGGATAGTAGAAAGTGAGAGGGAGGTTTATAATGTACGAAATTTTAGCAAAAGAAGAATTAGCACCAACTATTAAAAAAATTACAGTCAAAGCACCGTTAATTGCTGAGAAAACGAGACCTGGGAATTTTATAATTTTGAGAGTAAATGAAAAAGGGGAAAGAATTCCACTTACTGTTGCTGACTATGATAAAGAAACTGGGCAAGTAGCTATTATATTTCAAGAAGTAGGTTATTCAACAAAATTGCTGGGTAGTTTGGATAAAGGAGATCATATACATGATCTGGTTGGTCCATTAGGACATCATTTAGAGATGGAAGGCTACAAAAAGGTTGTCCTATTGGGAGGAGGTTCTGGTACCGCATTATTATATCCAAAGGTTAAGGGTTTTGCTGAGTCTGATGCTGAAGTAATTACTATTACAGGTGCAAGGACTAAAAATCTTGTTATTCTTGAAGAAGAATTAAGAAAAAAAAGTGATCGCTTATATATAAGCACTGATGATGGGAGTTATGGCCATCACGGCTTTGTTACAGATGTTTTAAAAGATATATTAGAAAATGAAGAAGTTGACCTTGTGGTAGCCATTGGTCCAGTTCCAATGATGAGAGCTGTGGCTAATATGACTGAGCCAGAAGGAATAGAAACTATTGTTAGTTTGAATTCTATCATGGTTGATGGGACAGGCATGTGTGGTGCGTGTCGAGTTACAATTGGTGGGGAAACAAAGTTCACTTGTGTGGATGGACCTGCATTTGATGCTCATCAGGTTGATTTTGAAGAATTAATGAATAGATTAACGTTTTATCAAAATGAAGAAAATATGGCAGAAGAAATGGAGGTAGATTAGTAGTGGCAAAAAATCCGAACAAAACACCGATGCGTAATCAGAAACCAGAAGAACGGATTCATAACTTTAATGAGGTTCCATATGGTTATAGTGAAGAAGAAGCTTTAGTAGAAGCAGAACGCTGTCTGCAGTGTAAACATCAGCCCTGTGTGAAAGGCTGTCCTGTTGAAGTCCCCATCCCTGAGTTTATAGATGCAGTATTGGCAGGTGATGTGGAAAAGGCAGATAGAATTATTAAATCGAAAAATAATCTACCTGCTGTCTGTGGCAGGGTTTGTCCACAGGAAGAACAATGTGAAGAAGTTTGTGTGATGGGTATTAAAAATGAACCGGTTGCAATTGGCCGATTAGAACGTTATGTGGCTGATTATAATTTAGAAAGAGAATGTGAACCAGTAGAGGATAAAGATATGGTTACGACTTATCCTGAAGCTAAGGGTAGAAAAGTAGCAGTTGTGGGTGCAGGTCCTGCTGGTTTAACAGCTGCAGCAGACCTAGCGAAATATGGCTTTGATGTGACTATTTTTGAAGCCTTGCATGAAACAGGTGGAGTTTTGAGATATGGAATTCCAGAATTTAGATTGCCAAAAAATATTGTTGATAAGGAAGTAAATGCAATAAGAGAACTTGGTGTAGATATTAAGTTAAATACAGTAGTTGGAAAGACAATCACAGTTGATGAACTTTTCGCTGATGGTTTTGAAGCAATGTTTATTGGTACAGGAGCAGGTCTTCCTAGATTCTTAAATATTCCAGGAGAAAATTTGAATGGAGTTTATTCGGCTAATGAGTTTTTGACTAGAGTTAACTTAATGAAAGCTTATAAGTATCCTGAGTACAAAACTCCTGTCATTATTTCTGATAAAGTTGCTGTGGTAGGTGCAGGTAATGTAGCTATGGATGCAGCAAGAACTGCGAAGAGATTAGGAGCAGAAGAAGTATATATTGTTTACCGGCGCGCAGAAGAACAGATGCCGGCCCGTGATGAAGAGATTGAGCATGCCAAAGAAGAAGGTATTATTTTTAAATTACTCAATAATCCAATAGCCATTCATGGAAAAGATGGTAGAGTGGCAAGTATGGAAGTGCAAGAAATGGAATTAGGCGAAAAAGATGATTCAGGTAGAAGAAGACCAGTACCAATTGAAGGTTCCAAATGGGAGTTAGAACTTGGAACAGTAATTATTGCGATTGGTCAGAGTCCGAACCCATTGTTAACCAGAAATACTAAAAACTTAAAAACTGAATTCTGGGGTGGGATTACGGTTGATGATAATTTGCAGACTAGTCGCGAAGGTGTATATGCTGGTGGCGATGTTGTAACTGGTGCGGCAACTGTCATTAAAGCAATGGGTGCTGGCAAAGATGCAGCAGCTAACATTAAAGACTATCTAATTTCAGAAGGAAAGAAAAATGAGTAAAAGTATTTCTCAAAAAATATATACTGTTCAGGAGCTTACAAAATATCTTGAGTTTTTAATCAAGTCAGATAATAATTTAAAAGATATCTGGCTTAATGGTGAGATATCAAATTTTTATCACCATGGTTCAGGCCATATGTATTTTACGCTTAAAGATGATGCAGCCCAGATTAAAGCAGTTATGTTTAAAAGCAAGAATCAAGGTTTAAAGTTTAAACCAGAAGATGGACTGAAAGTAACTGCTAAAGGTTATCTCGGTATTTATCAGCAACGCGGCGAATATCAATTATATGTTGATAGATTAGAGCCTGAAGGTAAAGGCTCATTATATTTGGCCTATGAACAATTAAAAGCTCGGCTTGAAAAAGAAGGTCTTTTTGCGACTGAACATAAAAAACAGATCCCAATTCTGCCTGTCAGGATTGGGATTGTTACTTCTCCGACAGGTGCTGCTATTAGAGATATTATCTCTGTAATAAAAAGAAGATCAAGTCAATTTTCACTACTTATTGTTCCTTCTCATGTTCAGGGTGATAAAGCAGCAGGTGAGATCAAATCTGGTATTGACTACCTTAATCAAAGAGATGATATTGATTTGATAATTGTTAGTCGTGGTGGCGGCTCCATTGAGGATCTTTGGCCATTTAACGAAGAAATTGTGGCCCGAGCTATTTTCAATTCAGATATTCCAGTAATTAGTGGGGTCGGGCATGAAACTGATTTTACAATTAGTGATTTTGTTGCAGATTTACGTGCGCCAACACCATCAGCTGCAGCTGAACTTGCCACAGCTAGTAGAGAAGAATTATTAAAAGATCTTAATAATCTTGCAGCACGGATCTTTAATACAATAAATAATCAGTTAACAGCGCGAAGGGATAAATTAAATTCCCTGGCCGAAAGAAGGATTTTTACTAGGCCTGAAGAAATCTGGTCTGGTAACTGGCAATATTTGGACCAGATTGAAAAAGAATTAATTTATTTAATCAAACAAAAATTTCAGCAACTAGCTGGTCAATATGAAAATTTGGCAACAAGTTTAGATAAATTAAGTCCTCTGAAAACTTTGCAGCGAGGCTATAGTCTGGTAAGTAAAAATAATGAGTTAGTTTCACAAGTGAGTCAAATTGAAGTAAATGATAATTTGCAAGTTAAATTATCAGATGGACATATTTTAACGAAAGTGACAGAGATTAAGAAGGCAGGTGAATCTGATGGGAAAGAAAAAGGAGAAGTTGAAAAGTGAAGAAATAAAGTTTGAGGAAGCAATTGGTAAATTAGAATTAGTAGTTAATGAACTTGAAGATGGTGGCCTGACATTAGATCAATCAATTGAAAAATTCACTAATGGGATGAAACTGATCCGTTTTTGTCAGCAAGAGTTAAATCAGGCTGAGCAGAAAATAGAACAGGTTATTAAAGAAAATGATGAATTCAAAGAGATAGTGCCTTTTGCGGAGGATGAATAAGTTGAATAACATTAAAGAAATATTAAATAATAGAGCTGAAGAAGTAGAAAAAACATTAACTGAAATAATGGATTTAACAGATAAAGAAATAGCCCCAACACTTACTAAAGCAATGCAGTATACAACTTTTTCTGGAGGAAAAAGAATTAGGCCCGTCTTATCACTTTTAACTGCTGAAATGTTAGAGGGTGATTTAAAAGCAGCTAAAAAAGCAGGGGCAGCACTTGAGTTGATTCATACTTATTCTTTAATTCACGATGATTTACCATGTATGGATGATGATAAACTGCGTAGGGGTAAAGCAACTAATCATCTTGTATTTGGAACGGGGACAGCGACTTTAGCTGGAGATGCTTTATTGACATATGCTTTTGAAATACTGGCAAATTTAGCTATTTCTGCAGAAAACAAAATCAAACTTATTAATCTTTTTGCAAGTTCTGCTGGATATGCAGGTATGGTGGGAGGACAGGTACTTGATCTAAAGGCTGAACAGAGAAAACTTAATTTATCTGAAATGAAAAAAATTCACCGTGCTAAAACAGGCTCATTACTCAAAACGGCAGTTCTGATAGGTTACTATGTAAGTGAATCTAAGCAAGAAAACAAGCATGCTTTAATAAAATATGCAGATAATATTGGGTTAGTTTTTCAAATTGTTGATGATTTACTTGATATTACAGGAGATACAGAAACATTAGGTAAAACAGTGGGCCGTGATCAAGCATTAGAAAAATCAACATATCCAGCTCTACTTGGTGTTGAGGGAGCAAAAAATGAAGCAGAGAAAGTGGCAAATCAAGCCAAAAAGGCGTTAGCTATATTTGGTGAGAGGGCCCAAGTATTAAGCAATTTAGTTGATTATTTATTAGATAGGAATAATTAGAAAAAAAGTTAAATTGAACGACTATCTTTATTATGTTATAATGTTATAAAATGTAAGTGGCGCAGTATTCTAGTCGATACTCTGTTTTTGAAGGCGGGCCTAAAAATCCGTCAACGGGCATATCGATGAAGTTTCTTGTGCTGGCTACTGACGCCCAGTCGGGGGTTGGTGCAGGAAGTTAAGGGTTTGGGGCGATCTACAATGGCATGTGGGCGTTGACCCCTTTCCCGTGGAGGCCTGGTAATTAAAATTATTAATCTAACATAAATTTAAACCGGGTTAACCTATTTATTTCTAATGGAATAAGTAGTGTAGCTTGCTTTGAGTGGTACAGGGGACAGTAGCAAAACAGAAAGTTATGGATCCTAATTTTTTGTGGAACCTGCTGGAAACCTCTACTGCAAAAGAAGCTAGGAAGCAGTTTTGTATTGCTAAGGAAAACTTCTAGACTGTCCATTGTGAATATAACAGGGATTAAAGTGTGCACTAAGTGGTAATCCAGTTCTACAATAGGGTAACCTTGTGGCCGGAGTTTAAAGAGAAATCTCCCCGCTGGTGACGGCAGGGTATTCCGGGGGAAAACCTACTGGACCTAAGACACAGCATTTACTTGTTATATTGCCACTTACACTGATTATTTATGAGGTGAAAATTAGTTTGAAAAATTTACGTAACAGTTTATTTATTGCACTGGCAACATTTTTTATTGCAATTTTGGTGACATTTGCTTCTCAGACCAGAGTTCAGTTTGTATCAATGCCTGTCGCAATATTAATACTGTTAATTATCATTATAACCGGTATTATTTCTGACATGATTGGTGTTGCGGCAACAGTCGCTAGGCCTGAGCCATTTAATGCAAAGGCATCTAAAAAAATTAGTGGAGCAAAATACGGCCTGTATTTAGTTAAACATGGAGATAAAGTGGCAAGTTTAATGTGTGATATTGTAGGAGATATTTGTGGTACAGTTAGTGGTGCAATTGGCGCTGTAATTGTTATCAGAATAATCAATTACTGGAATATTTCTTCGGTAATTATTTCTTTAATTGTAATTGGTATTACTTCGGCAATAACCGTAGGCGGAAAAGCATTTTTTAAAAGTTATGGTATCAAAAAAGCAGATGAAATAATTTTTTTTGTTGGTAGAATAATTGCTAGTTTAAACATTTTTCTTAATTATTTTCGTAAAAGTTAAAAGAGGTGACAGATAAGTGCAAAAAATATTGCCTAACATAGATAGTCCTGAAGATTTAAAAAAGTTAAATATTAATGAAATGAATAATCTGGCTCTTGAAATTAGACAGTTTTTGGTCGAAAGTCTTGCGAAGACAGGCGGTCATCTTGCTTCTAATTTAGGTGCTGTTGAATTGTCGTTGGCGCTACATTATTATTTAAATAGCCCAGAGGATAAGATTGTCTGGGATGTAGGTCATCAGGCATATACGCATAAAATTGTAACTGGACGTAAAGATTGTTTTGGTTCTTTACGCCAAAAAGGTGGAATTAGTGGTTATCCTAAATGTTCAGAAAGTGAACATGATATTATAGAAACAGGCCATAGTGGAACATCTATTTCTTCCGCTTTGGGATTGGCTCTGGCCCGGGACCATCAGCACGTTAATAATGAAATATATGCAGTTATTGGTGATGGAGCAATGACTGGTGGAATGGCCTTTGAAGCGCTTAATCATGCTGGTCATTTAAAGACAAATATGAAAGTTGTACTAAATGATAATGAAATGTCGATTTCGGGTAATGTAGGAGCATTATCACACTATCTATCAAATTTACGCTCAGATCCAACTGTGAATCGTTTGAAAGAAGATATTGAATTTATTATTAATCGTATTCCTAAAATTGGTTCATCTGTTTCTAAAACAATAGAACGCATCAAAAATGGTCTTAAATATGTTTTTATTTCAGGTATTCTTTTCGAAGAAATGGGCTTTAAATATCTAGGACCTATTGATGGTCACAATATACAGGAATTAGTAAGTACATTTGAGAAAGCAGGAAATTTAGACGGCCCAGTTTTAATTCATACAATTACCAAAAAAGGCAAAGGTTATCAACCTGCAGAAGATCAACCCAGTAAATATCATGGTGTTAGCCAGTTTGATATTAAATCTGGTGAAAGTATAGCGAAAAAGCAAAAACCTACTTATAGTCAAATTTTTGGACAGACTATGTTAAAAATGGCGGAAGAAAGATCCGACCTTGTTGGTATTACAGCAGCAATGCCGGCTGGAACTGGTTTGCAAATTTTTGCCGATAAATATCCTGAGCGAACCTATGATGTTGGAATTGCTGAACAACATGCAGTCACTCTGGCAGCTGGTTTAGCTCGTGGTGGATTGCGTCCTGTTGTGGCTCTCTATTCTACATTTTTGCAAAGAGCTTATGATCAAGTAATCCATGATCTTTGTATCCAAAAATTGCCTGTAACACTTGCTATTGATAGGGCTGGAATAGTAGGAAATGATGGAGAAACTCATCAAGGAGTATTTGATTTTTCTTTTCTGAGGGCTATCCCAAATATGGTAATTATGGCTCCACGCGATGAAAATGAGCAGCAGCATATGTTATATACAGCACTTAATCATCCTGGTCCGGCAGCAGTAAGGTATCCTCGTGGAGAGGTAAAAGGAGTTTCACTTGATGATCAGTTAATAAATATGGAAATTGCTAAGGCAGAAACTCTCAAAAAAGGTGAAGAATTACTTGTTTTGGCTATTGGTTCAACTGTTTATCCAGCTTTAGAAGCAGCAGAGATACTAGATAAAAATGGTATAAATACTGGTGTAATTGATGCAAGGTTTGTAAAACCACTAGATGAAGAGTTGATATTAGATGCTCTTAATAATTATAAAAAGGTTTTGATTGTTGAAGAACAAGCTTTAGCCGGTGGTTTTGGCTCAGCAGTATTAGAACTGGCAAATAAAAATAATTTAAATACAACTAATATTTATTTACTTGGTATTAGTGATGAATTTGTCCGTCATGGAGATATGGGAGAGATGAGAGCAGATTATCAACTTGATACAAAAGGAATTTTACAGAAAGCAAATGAAATTTTTGCAGCCGGCCTGGAGGTTGAAAGTTTATGGCCAGCAAAGAGCGATTAGATATTTTTTTGGCAGAGCAAAATTATTTTTCTTCACGCAGTAAAGCTAAACGAGCTATTATGGCTGGTCTAATTTTAGTTGATGGAGAACTGGTTGATAAAGCCGGAACCAAAATTAAAACTACTGCTAATATTAAAATTAAAGGAGATAGAAATCCCTATGTTAGTAGGGGTGGTTTCAAACTTGAGAAAGCACTGCAAGTTTTTGAAGTTGATCCCACAGATTTAGAAGCTATTGATATTGGCGCTTCGACAGGTGGGTTTACAGATTGTTTGTTACAACATGGAGCAAAAAAGGTTTATGCAATAGATGTTGGCTATGGACAATTGGCCTGGAAATTGAGACAGGATAATAGAGTAGTTGTTAAGGAAAGAACTAATTTTCGTTATCTTAGTCCAACTGAACTACCAATTTCTGTAGAACTGATAGTAACAGATGTTTCCTTTATATCCTTAAGATTAATTCTACCTCAGGCTTTAAAATTCATGCAGGATAATAGTGATTTTATTGGACTTATTAAACCTCAATTTGAAGCTGGTAAAGCTCGAGTTGGTAAAAATGGTGTAGTCAGAGATCCAGCTATTCATGAACAGGTTTTATGTGAACTTAGTGAGTTTTTTTCTGACCTTGGTTTAGGACTTATTGATCTTAATTTTTCACCAATTACTGGAGCTAATAGCAATAATATTGAGTTTTTAGTACATCTAAAAAAGAACAATTCGCTTAAAAATAATCTTGCAAAATGGCAGCAAATCATTAAAAACACTGTTAAAACAGCTCATCAACAACATGGAGGATAAATATGGATATACCAGGATTAGTAATTAATTTAAGAAAAGATGATGCTTTTAAAACTGCACGACAGGCAATTGCCTGGTTCGAAAAAAAGCAGATAAAATTTTTTATTGAAAAAGAAGCTGCAGCAAAAATTGGCAGACCTGACCTTGGTTTAAACTATGCAGGTTTGCGACAACAGGTTGATTACATAATTCTGTTTGGTGGGGATGGAACATTTCTGCATACTTCTCATTATTTTATTGGGAGTGAAATACCTTTAGTTGGTATAAATATTGGCAAGTTGGGGTTTTTAACAGATATTGAAACTGAAGAACTTGCAAAAACTCTGCAAATGCTTGTTGCAGGTGATTATTCTATTGAAAGTAGGATGATGCTTAGGATTAAGATAATCAGGCGTGGCAAGGAAATATCTGCTAGTTATGCACTGAATGATTTAGTAGTTAACCGTGGTGCTAACTCAAGGATGATTAAAATTAATTTATTTATTAATGCGGAAAGAGTAAGTAGCTTTCGCGCAGATGGTTTAATTATTTCTACACCGACAGGTTCTACAGCATATTCTTTATCAGCAGGTGGTCCGATTATTAATCCTAGACAGGTAAGAGCTATTTTAATTACACCAATTTGTCCGCATAATTTATATTTGCGTCCTATGGTAATTTCTGAAAATGAGAAAATTAGAATTGAAGTAGCTGATAAGTCTGGCTGTGTAACTACCACTTCTGACGGAAAACATGGCGTGGAATTGCAGGAAGATGATCAAATAATAATAACGGCAGCTGATCGAGAAATCTCCATTATTAAATTTGCTAACCGAACTTTTTATAGTATTTTAAAGGAAAAAATGAGTTTATCTTGAGGTAGAGGAGGTTATTTTTTGAAAAATAAGAGACATCTTGAGATCATTAAATTAATTAAAAATAATAATATAGGCACTCAAGAAGAATTAGTTGCTGCATTAGAAGAAGCAGGAATAGATGTTACACAAGCGACTGTTTCCCGAGATATAAAAAAATTAGGATTAATTAAAATTCCTGATGGTAAGGGAGGTTATAAATATTCTTTGCCATCCAAAAGACGAGATGCTGATTTAAATGATTGGTTAAAAAAGATGGTACAGGATTTTGTAATTGATCTTGATTATAGTGAAAATTTAATTTTAATAAAAACTGTGCCTGGTACAGCTGGAGGTTTAGGTGCGGCACTAGATAATGCAAACTGGAGTTATGTAATGGGAACGATTGCTGGTGATGATACTATTATGATTATTACCAAGCCAATAGATAAAACTGATGTGGTTTTTAAAAAGTTAGAAGACCTTTTTAATTAGAGGGAGGATATGAGATGCTGGTTGACTTACAGGTAAAAAATATTGCCTTAATTGATGAAATCAGTATTAACTTTAAGCATGGATTAAATGTTCTAACTGGTGAAACAGGAGCAGGTAAATCCATTATTATTGGGGCACTGGATCTTTTATTGGGAGCAAGAGCCAGTATAGAAGTGATTAGAAGTGGTAGTGATGCTGCTTTTATTTCAGCCTATTTTAATCCTGATGAATTAGAAAAAATAAATAATTTGTTAAATGAATTTGGTATTGAAAAAGATCAATCTGGACTGTTATTAGCTAGAGAAATTAGACGTAATGGTCGTAATAGAAGTCTAATTAATGGTCAACTGGCTACCTTGAAAATGATTAGAGAAATTAGCCGTTATTTAGTTGATATTCATGGCCAACATGAACATCAACTTTTGCTGGATTCTAAAAGACATTTAGAAATATTGGATGCTTTTATTGGAGAGAAAATTATACCTTTAAAAAATGAGTTAGCAGAAAAATATCAGAGAATCAAGCAAATAAATAATCAATTACAAGATATGAAGTTAGATGATGGGGAAAGAGCAAGAGAATTGGATATGCTAGAATTTCAAATAAATGAAATTGAAGCAGCACATCTTGTTGAAAATGAAGATGATAAATTAAAAAAAGAATATAAATTACTGAATAATATGGAACAAGTATATGAAACAGTTGGTATCAGTTATCAAAAGTTAGAGGGAGAAGACTATACAGAGCAAGGAATACTTGATCAGTTAAGAATAATTGGCAAAGATTTAGCAGAAATTAAGCAGTTTGCTGAAGAAATTGAAGAGTTTCAGAATAAAATGTCAGATCTTTTTTATCAACTTGAGGATCTTTCTTTTCAATTAAGAGATTATCATGAAAATCTTGAATTTGATCAAGAAAAATTGCTTAAAATAATAGAACGTATTGATTTAATTAATAGTTTAAAAAGAAAATATGGTGATTCAATTGTTGAGATAAAAGATTATTTAAATAATCTTTATCAAAAAAAAGAAGAGTTAGAAAATCAAGAAGCTTTAATAGAAAAACTTAGTCAGGAAAAAAATAAAATTTTAGAAGAATATAATAAAATTGCTACTAAGATGACTGATATCAGACAGAATAGTGCTAAAAAATTAGTTAAAAAATTAGAGGAAGAATTTAAAGATTTAGCAATGCATGATGCGAACTTTTCTGTTGATTTTTCCAGTATAAAAGCTTCGGTAAATGGTAATGATAAAGTTGAATTTTTAATATCAACTAATAAAGGTGAAGAGCTTAAGGCGCTAGAAAAAGTTGCTTCTGGTGGTGAATTATCCCGAATTATGCTCGCTTTAAAAACAATTACAGCTAGTTTGGATGAAGTAGACACACTTATTTTTGATGAAGTAGATAGTGGAGTTGGTGGCAAGATAGCAGTTAAGATGGCTGATAAACTATCTAAAATTGGTCAATGCAGACAGATAATCTGTATATCTCATTTGCCCCAGATTGCAAGTATGGCCGATCATCATTATTATATCTCAAAAAAATCAAATCAAGTAAGAACATATACCAATATTGATTGTTTGAATATTGACGAGCGAATTGATGAATTAGCTAGAATGCTTGGTGGTGTTGATCTAACTGATAAGACAATAGCACATGCTAATGAAATGTTTAATTTAGCAAAGCTAAGAAGAGAAAAATTTTAGACTATCAATTTATACTTCCATTTAATAACTGAATACTTTTTGTCACTTAGGGTATCTCTAGTTAATAGAGATATCTTTTTATATTATATCAGGGGGAGTTAGATTGATAAGAAAAAACATCATTTTTGTTGGTCTTATATTCTTATTTATTTTTAATTTTATTGGTGGACAGGCTTTACAAGAATTACCAGAAAGATTATCAATTATTGAAAATGATTCATCAATTTTTAATCTTTCATTTCCAGGTGCGCTTCATTTATTAATAGATAAAACTGATTTGATTGAGATAAATGGTGAATCATTAAATGAAAAATTAATTACAGTAGATTCTTCCAGGATAACATTAAAAGGAAAGAATACAGGCGAAACAGATCTATATTTTAAACTTTTTGGTCTCATTCCATTAAGAAGAGTGAAATTAAATGTGTTACCTTCTGTAAGTGTGATGCCTGGCGGTCAGGCTATTGGAGTATTGATGCGTACTGAAGGCGTGATAGTTGTCGGTAGAGCAGTTGTCTATGGAACTAAAGGAAATCGCTATTCACCGGCTCGTAAACAAGGAATTGAGCCTGGTGATATTTTATTGAGTGTAAATGGAACAAAAATTAAGAGTAAAGGTCATTTAGCAGATCTTATTCAACAATTTGGGAAGCAAGCGGAAAACTTAAATTTTATTATTCGCAAAAAAAGTGGTGCACTTAAGGAAATATCAGTAAATGCAGTCAAGAATAAGGATAATCAGTATTTAATTGGCTTATATATTGATGATGGCATTGCTGGAGTAGGAACATTAACATTTTACGATAAAAAGACAAAAGAATATGGTGCATTAGGCCATGTAATTATTGAAAGTCACAGTAAATCAAAAATCAAACTAAAAGATGGTCGAATTATTGAAGCAAGTATAACTGGTATTCAGAGTGGCAGGAATGGTATTCCTGGGGAAAAATTAGGTGCATTTTATCCTGAAGCTAATATTTTAGGGAACATCAAAAAAAATTGTGATTTTGGAATTTATGGTAAATTAGAAAGACCACCGGTTAATAATTATTTTAAAGAAGAAATACCTATTGCAGCAATATCTGAGGTAAATAAAGGTCCAGCAAGTATTTATACAGTTATTGAAGGCGGCGATATTGAAAAATATAAAATTAATATAGATCGTGTTTATCAACAAGGTTATCCTTCTAGTAAAGGAATGATTATATCAATAGTTGATAAGGAATTAAAAAGTAAAACTGGTGGCATAATACAAGGTATGAGTGGTAGTCCAATTGTTCAAAATGGTAAACTAATAGGGGCAGTAACTCATGTCTTTATAAATAACCCTTTACGTGGATATGGAATTTTTGCAGAATGGATGTTGATGGAAACAAACATCTATAATAATCGACAGTTTAAGGCTGCAAATTAATAAAATATGCTAATTAGTAAAAAAATTCCATAATAAAAAAGGTATATTTTATATTTATGTATAATTATATAACTAAATATACTTTATGGGGGTTATTTCTATGAATGACAATGTTAGAATCATGCTTATCGACGATAACAAAGAATTTTGTCAGCTTTTAAGTGAGTATCTTAACGAACAAGATAATTTTGAGGTTGTTGGCATTGCTTATAATGGACAAGATGGTTTAGAGTTACTACAAGAAAAAGAACCCGACGTATTGGTGCTAGATTTGATTATGCCCCATCTTGATGGTATTGGTGTTATGGAAGAGATGAATCGGCTTGAAATGGCAGATGATGTTAAGACAATTATTTTAACTGCTTTTGGACAAGAAGAAGTAACACAACGCGTTGTTGAACTTGGTGCCAATTATTATATTATGAAACCTTTTGACCTAGACAAGCTAGTTGAAAGAATCGAACAGATGATGAATCCTCCATCTGGAGGTACAAGAGGTTTTGTATTTGCTGGAAATAATAATAAACGTGAGGTTGATCTCAATGTCAAGATAACTGAAATTATGCACCAGTTAGGTGTACCAGCACATATCAAGGGTTATCTTTATATTAGGGAAGCAATTGAATTAGTTATTAATGAGGTGGAATTACTTGGAGCTGTAACAAAAGAATTATATCCTAAAGTTGCAGAGACATTCAACACGACCTCAAGTAGAGTAGAAAGAGCAATTAGGCATGCTATCGAGGTTGCTTGGGAAAGAGGTAATATTAACGCTTTAAATAAGTATTTTGGAAATACCGTTTCTTCTACAAGTGGTAAACCAACTAATTCACAATTTATTGCTAAAATAGCTGATAAATTACGTTTAGAATTACAATCAGCTACAAAAGTAAGATCATAAAAATATATTTTATAATAATGGCTCTGTAAACCCTATAATAGGGACAGAGTCTTTTTTTCTTTATAATTTAGTTAAAATATTATATAATAAATTTGACTGCAAAAAATTGCATATGAAATAGGAGTGAAATAATGACAGAAAATATGATTAATATTAGTTCTGAGATTGCTCGCTTAAAAAAAGTTTTATTACATAGGCCTGGCAAAGAGATAGAAAGATTGACACCTGATCTGATGGCAAGGCTTTTATTTGATGACATACCTTTTTTAGAAATAGCACAGCAGGAACATGACGAGTTTGCTAACGTTTTAAAACAGAATGGAGCAGAAGTATTATATTTAGAAGATCTGCTGGCAGAAACTATTGTTAATCCAGAAATCAGAGAAAAATTTATTGATCAATTTCTTGCAGAAGCTGGAATTAGAAGTGAAACGAAAATTTATCATATTAAAAATTATTTTGCTGGTTTGGATAAAAAAGAATTAGTCAAGATAACTATGGAAGGATTAAAAAAATCAGATTTAGATCAGTTAGGTGAAAAGTCCTTAGGAGATATGGCTTATCGAAATTATCCCTTTATTTTAGAACCGATGCCAAATCTATATTTTACAAGAGATCCTTTTGCATCAATTGGAAATGGTATTACTTTAAATAAAATGTTTGCTCCAACTAGAAATAGAGAAACAATATTCTCTGAATATATATTTCGTTACCATCCAGATTTTGTTGAGGCAGATATTCCTCACTTTTATAATCGCTATGAAAAAGCTTTTATTGAAGGTGGAGATATTTTAGTATTAAATAATGAAGTATTAGCAATAGGAATTTCTCAACGGACTCGGGCAGAAGCAGTTGAAAAAGTTGCCAAAAATATACTTTTCGGTGATCAGACATTTACAACAATACTTGCCTTTAATATTCCAAAAAAAAGGGCTTTTATGCATCTTGATACTGTCTTTACGATGGTTGACTATGATAAGTTCACAATACATGCTGCTATTGAAGACCCTCTGCGTGTTTTTTCTATTACTGCTGGATCTTCTGACAATCTAAAAATTCGAGAAGAGAAAGATACTCTGAAAAATATTTTAAAAAAATATCTTTCAATAGATAAAGTTCATTTAATTAGATGTGCTGGTGGAGATCTAATTGATGCAGGACGAGAACAATGGAATGACGGTTCTAACACTCTTGCTATTGCTCCTGGTGAGGTTGTCGTATATTCTCGCAATTATGTTACAAATCAATTATTGCAAGAAAAAGGAGTCAAAACTCATAAAATATCAAGTTCAGAACTTTCAAGAGGACGGGGAGGACCACGTTGTATGAGTATGCCGTTATATAGAGAATAAGAAGGGAGTTAATTGATGGATAACTACCAAAAAAAAGATGTAATCTTAGATGCTACACATGACGGTATTTTGTCTATTGATCGAGCTGGGCAAGTTGAGTTATTTAATAAGGCAGCTGAAAAAATACTAAATCGCAAAAAAGAAAATGTAATCGGCCGTGAAGTGAGAGAAGTAATTCCAAATACTAGATTGCATATTGTGATGAATACAGGCCAAATGGAATTAAATCAGACCCAATACCTTGGCGATAAAACAATTATTACAAATCGAATGCCGGTCAGAAATGATGCTGGTAAAGTTATTGGGGCAGTAGCTGTTTTTAGAGATATAGAAGAAGTTAAAAATTTTGCGAAAGAAGTAATAAATTTAAAAGAGATGCAAGCTCTTTTAGAAGCAATTATTAATTCAACCCAGGATGCAATTTCCGTGGTAGATGAAAATGGAAGAGGTTTATTAATTAATCCAGCTTATACACGTTTAACCGGATTAACGGAAAAAGATGTTTTAGGAAAACCTGCTACTGTAGATATAGCCGAAGGAAGAAGCATGCATTATCAAGTAATCAAAACACAAGAACCTGTTCACAATGTAAGAATGAGAGTGGGTCCCAAGAAAAAAGATGTTATTGTTGATGTTGCTCCAATCTTAGTTAATGGAAATTTAAAAGGTAGTGTTGGTGTCATAAAAGATGTTTCTGAGATAAAAAAACTCACAGAAGAATTGGACCAGGTTAAAAGAATAATCCGGCATATTGATGCAAAATACAATTTTAATGATATTGTTGGTAAAAGTAAGTCTATAAAAAATATTACTGGACTTGCACGAAGAGCATCACATACACCAGTTACAGTTTTGCTAAGAGGAGAAAGTGGGACAGGTAAGGAACTATTTGCTCATGCTATTCATAATGAAAGTGACAGGAGTGGGCAAAAATTTATTAGAGTCAATTGTGCAGCTTTATCAGATAATTTAATTGAAAGTGAACTGTTTGGTTATGTTGAAGGAGCATTTACAGGAGCTAAAAAAGAAGGGAAAAAAGGTCTTTTTGAAGAAGCAGAGGGAGGGACTATCTTTTTAGATGAAATTGGTAAAATAAGTCTTAGTCTACAACCTAAATTATTAAGGGTTCTTCAAGAAAGAGAGATTATGCGTGTAGGTGGTTCTAGAACTATTGATATTGATGTTAGAATTATAGTTGCTTCTAATACAGATCTTGAAAAGGCAATTCAACAGGGTGATTTTCGGGAAGACCTTTATTATAGACTTAATGTTTTTCCTTTAAATATACCGCCACTTAGAAATAGAAAAGAAGATATTTCCCTTTTAGTTGATCATATTATTAGAAAATTAAATCAGGAATATGGACGTTCTGTTACTGGTATTTCGCCAGAGGGATTAAATTTATTAATTGACTATGATTGGCCTGGAAATGTGCGAGAACTGGAAAACGTAATAGGTAGAGCAATGATCTATCTTGGCATTGATGAGTCAATCATTACTATAAATCATTTGCCAAATTTAAAAAATGATAATAATTTGGATCTAAGTAATCAGCAAGAAAAATTAAGAGCAAATATGGAGATGACTCTTGCTGAAACTGTTGCTAAAACTGAGCAAGAAGCGATTTTAAATGCTTTGGAAAAAACGGATGGTAATCGGACTGAAGCAGCAAAAATGCTAGGCATAGCTGTCAGAAGTCTATATTACAAATTAAAAAAGTATGGTCTGTGATAAATACTGCAATTTTTTTCCTGCAATTTTTTGCAGGCGCGCTTTATTTTGCAGTATTTATTATTTATTATTATTTAAGTGTTAAATAGATTACTGTTATATCAGTTATGATAATTTTTGCACAATTCAATAACTTGGCATAATTATTGCAATATAATATTATTGGAAACAAAAGTGAGGTGGAATTGAATGTTTAAAGATATGGATAGTCTTGTAAAAGCAGCTCTAAAAAAAGAAAAGAAGAGAATATGCGTTGCTGCAGCAGGTGATGCAACAGTCTTAAAGAGTATCAAAAAGGCGAGTGAAATTGATTTAATTGAGCCTATTTTGATCGGTGATAAGAGGAAAATAGATGGTGCTCTTAAAAAAGTTGATTATGATTTCAAGGGAAGAATTGAAATTACGCAAGACAATCAGGCTGCTGCTCATCGGGCGATGGAATTGATTGTTAATCAGGAAGCAGATTTACCCATGAAAGGTATGTTAAGTACGGGTACTATTTTGAAGGCTATGCTAGACAAAAAGTATTCTTTCAAAAAAGAAGGGTTATTAAGTCTGTTAACTCTAATCTACCTTACTCGCGAAAAGAGATTTATTATATTGACAGATTCAGGTATGAATATCGCTCCTAATTTAGAAGAAAAAGTTCAGATCGTAAAAAATTCCGTAACTCTTGGCCAGGCGTTGGGTATTAAACAACCAAAAGTGGCAATCTTGGCTGCTGTAGAAACAGTTAATAGTTCTATGAAAGCTACTACTGATGCAGCTATTATTTCTAAAATGAGTCAGAGAGGCCAGTTGGGTGAAGTAATAGTTGATGGTCCACTTGCTTTTGATAATGCAGTCAGTAAAAAAGCGGCAGAGCATAAGAGAATTAAAAGTCAAGTAGCTGGAGAAGCTGATATTCTCGTAGTCCCTGATATAGAATCGGGAAATATGCTGTATAAGTCTTTGATTATTTATGGTAAAGAACCAGCAGCAAGTATTATTATGGGTGCTTCTATCCCCTTAATTATTAGTTCTCGTTCTGATAGTGTGGAGACTAAGGTAAATTCAATGGCTTTAAGTATTTTATTTGAAGCTGGTCAAAAGATCTTAAATTAAAGAGGAGGATTATCAATGGAATTATTCGAAAGAATGGAAAAGTTTGGTTATGAACAGGTGGTTTTTAATCATGATCAAGAATCGGGTTTGAAGGCAATTATTTGTATTCATGATACTACGTTAGGTCCTGCGCTTGGTGGAACAAGAATTTGGAATTATAAATCTGAAGAAGAAGCGTTAAATGATGTTTTAAGGCTGGCTAGAGGTATGACTTATAAATCAGCAGCAGCTGGCTTGAATCTTGGCGGTGGGAAAGCTGTCATAATTGGAGATCCTGATAAAATAAAAAGTGAAGAATTAATGCGTGCTTATGGTCGTTTTATTCAGAGCTTACATGGGAGATATATTACTGCTGAAGATGTAAATACCTGTGTTGAAGATATGAAGATTGTAGCAGAAGAAACTGAATTTGTAACAGGTTTACCTGGTACCTCTGGGGATCCGTCTCCAGTAACTGCCTTTGGAGTCTGGAGAGGTATGAAAGCAGCTGCGGAAGAATTTTATGGTTCTCCTGATTTAGATGGTAAAGTAGTTGCTTTACAAGGAGTCGGTCATGTAGGTTATTATCTAGCTAAACATATTGCAGATGAAGGTGGTAAATTAATAATAACAGATATTAAACAAGAAAATATTGATCATGTAACAGAAACTATTGAGGATGTAAAAGTTGTTGCCCCTGATGAAATTTATGACGTAGATTGTGATATATTTGCGCCTTGTGCACTTGGAGCAGTAATCAATGATAAAACAATTGATCGTTTAAAGTGTGATGTAGTTGCTGGAGCTGCAAATAATATTCTAGCTGAACCACGTCATGGCGACATGTTAGAAGATAAAGGGATACTCTATACACCTGATTATGTTATTAATGCAGGTGGAGTTATTAATGTCTATGATGAATTACTTGGTTATAATAAAGAGCGGGCTATGGCTAAAGCAGAAAAGATATTTGATAACTGTAAAAGAGTATTTGAAATAAGTAAAAGAGATAATATTTCAACTTATCAAGCAGCTGATATTATGGCAGAAGAAAGAATAGAAAAAATCGCCAGAGTAAGAAGAAATTACATTCCGAGGAATTAAGGAGTTTATAAATGGAAAAACTAATTCTTGCAATTAATCCGGGTTCTACATCAACTAAAATAGGTGTTTTTTGTGATGATAAACAGGTGCTTATAAAAACGATTGATCATCAAAGAGAAGAACTGGCTCGTTTCAATAAGGTTGTAGACCAGGATCAGATGAGATATAATTATATTATAAACATTTTGACAGAAGCAGGTTTTTCATTGGATGATTTTTCTGCAGTTGTTGGAAGAGGCGGTTTATTAAAACCAATTACTGGGGGAACTTATGCTATAAATGGTAAAATGTTAACTACCCTTAAATCAGGCAAATATGGTAATCATGCAAGTAATCTAGGGGCTATTCTTGCGTATGAAATAGCTCATCAGGCAGATTGTCCAGCTTATATCGTTGATCCTGTTGTAGTTGATGAACTTGCATCACATGTTCGAATTACTGGGCTACCTGAACTTGAGCATAAGAGTATTTTCCATGCTTTAAATCAAAAAGCAGTGGCCAGAAAATATGCGGAAAAAGTTGGCTGTGAGTATCAAGATTTGAATTTGATTGTTGCCCATCTTGGTGGAGGTATATCTGTTGCTCTTCACCGGCAGGGTCAGGTTGTTGATGTTAACGACGCCCTGGGTGGTAATGGTCCATTTTCACCAAATAGAGCTGGCTCAGTTCCTGTTAAAGATGTGGTTGCACTTGCTTATTCTGAAAAATATACAAAAGATCAATTGATTAAAAAATTGGTTGGCGAAGGTGGTTTACTAGCCTATCTTGGCACAACAGATCTTAGAGAAGTTGAAGCTCAAATTGAATCAGGTGATAAAAAAGCCAAACTTATCTTTAAAGCAATGGCTTATCAAATTAGCAAAGAGATTGGTTCGTTAACGGCAGCGGCTAATGGTAATATTGATGCAGTTATTTTAACAGGTGGAATGGCTTATTCAGATAAATTAACAGCATCAATTAGTAAAAGAGTATCGTTTATTGCTCCTGTAAGTATTTATCCAGGTGAGGAAGAACTTTCTGCACTGGCAGCAGGCGCATTACGTGTATTAAGAAAAGAAGAAAAGAGTCTGGAATATGAATAATATGATTTACTGAAAGGAGGCCGTTTTGTGTCTAAAGAGAAGAAGGTAATATTTTCTGAAGAGAAATGTAAAGGATGTCAGTTATGTACAACTGTCTGTCCGGTAAAAATTATCTCTATGTCAGAGCGCATAAACAGTCATGGTTATCATCCTGCCGAGGTAAAAGATCAAGAGGCTTGTCTTGCCTGTGGACAATGTGCAATAATCTGTCCTGATGTAGTAATTAAAGTTATGAAGCCAGAGTAAAATTTTTAATTATTTAGGAGGTTTAAAATATATGGGTGAAAAAGTTTTAATGAAAGGAAATGAAGCGATAGCTGAGGCTGCTGTTAAAGCAGGTTGTCGTTATTTCTTTGGTTATCCGATTACACCTCAAAATGAAATACCTGCCTATCTTTCCTGGCGTCTTCCAGAAGTAGGTGGAGTATTTCTTCAGGCTGAAAGTGAAGTAGCGGCTAGTAATATGGTTTATGGTGCTGCTGGTGCTGGGGCAAGAGTCTTAACTTCTTCTTCAAGTCCAGGCATCAGTTTGAAAGCAGAAGGTATTTCATATATAGCTGGAGCAGAATTACCAGCAGTTATTGTCAATATGATGCGAGGTGGACCTGGCTTAGGCGGAATCCAACCGGCACAGTCTGATTATTTTCAAGCGACTAAAGGTATGGCACATGGTGATTTTCACTTATTAGTCCTAGCACCTTCATCTGTTCAGGAAGCTGTTGATCTAACAATTGATGCTTTTGCATTAGCTGATAAATATCGTAATCCTGTTATGCTTTTGGCAGATGGAATGATCGGTCAAATGATGGAACCAGTTGAGTTTACCCGTGAAATTGATCCGGAAACTCTTCCCGATAAACCTTGGGCTACTAATGGAGCTAAAGGAAGAGAAAAAAATATAATTAATTCACTTGCGCTTGATCCTGCTGAACTAGAGAAACATAATTTAAAATTGAAAGCAAAATATGATCAAATGAAAGAAGAGGAAGTTAGATTTGCCAGTAAAGGTTTAGATGATGCTGAGACTGTAATTGTTGCTTATGGTACAGCAGCAAGGATAGCAGCCAGTGCAATTGAGCTGGCCAGGCAAGTAGGCTATAAAGTAGGATTAATTAGACCAATTACCCTCTTCCCATTTCCAGAAGAAATTATTAATCAGACAGCCGATAAAGTTGCTAACTTTCTAACTATTGAGATGAGTACTGGTCAAATGATAGAAGATGTACGACTTGCTGTCAACGGGAAAAAACCAGTTCATTTTTATGGGCGTACAGGTGGAATGATTCCATCACCGGAAGAGATTTTTGAACAGATTAAAATTATCGGAGGTGCTAAAGAATGAAAGAAGTAGCCGGAAAACCAGCTGCACTTACTGATAAACCATTTCATTATTGTCCTGGATGTACCCATGGTATTATTCATCGTCTAACAGCAGAAGTAATTGATGAACTTGGGATTAGAGAAGAAACTATCGGTATTGCTCCTGTAGGTTGTTCAGTGCTTGCATATGAATATTTTGACTGTGATATGCATGAAGCATCACATGGACGCGCACCAGCAGTGGCAACCGGGGTAAAAAGAGTCCATCCTGATAAAGTAGTTTTTACCTATCAAGGTGATGGAGACTTAGCTTCGATTGGAACCGCTGAAATTGTGCATGCGGCTAATAGAGGAGAAAATATAACAACTATTTTTGTTAATAATGCAATCTATGGTATGACTGGTGGCCAGATGGCTCCAACTACTTTGATTGATCAGAAAACAAAGACATCTCCTGCGGGTCGTAGTAGAGAATTAACTGGTTCACCATTAAAAATTTCTGAAATGCTGAGTGTATTGGATGGAGTAACGTATTTAGAAAGAGTTTCTGTGCATGATACAAAACATATCATTAAGGCCAAAAAGGCAATTAAAAAAGCATTTGAAATTCAACTGGCAGGTAAAGGTTTTGCTATGGTGGAAGTACTTTCAACTTGTCCTACTAATTGGGGTATGACACCAATTGAAGCGATGAAATGGTTAGAGGAAAACATGATACCGATCTATAAACCAGGTGTTTTGAAAGATATAGAGGATGGTGAATAATGGTGAAAGAAGATATTATATTTGCAGGCTTTGGTGGTCAAGGTGTAATGTTGATGGGCCGTTTGCTTGCTTATGCTGGGATGAAGGAAGACCGTCATGTTTCCTGGATGCCTTCCTATGGTCCTGAAATGCGGGGAGGTACTGCTAATTGTACAGTGATTGTATCTGATAAGGAAATACCTTCACCATTAACATCAAAAGCTGATATTGTTGTAGCTATGAATCTACCTTCCTTGCTAAAGTTTCTAGATAAAGTTAAGCCAGGTGGCAAGTTATTTATAAACACTTCCTTAATTGAGGAAGATGTTGCCAGAGATGATATAGAAGTAATTGAAGTTAATGCAAATGATATTGCACTTGAGGTTGGCGAAGGTAGAGTTGCAAATATGGTGATGCTGGGAGCTCTCATTAATAAAGTTGGTATTGTAAAAATGGATACAATAAAAAGCTCATTAAGTGATGTTCTTTCAAAAAGAAACCATGATTTGTTAGAAGTAAATAAACAAGCGCTTGATAATGGAGCAAAACTGGTTTAAAATATAAAGTAAGAGTTAAAATCCATCCCATGCTAGGGGTGGATTTTTTTTGGAGGTGATTTTAATAAATTATCAGGCTGAATTTATAGAAAAATTTAAAGAATTAGTAAGCATTGATAGTTATTCTTTTCAAGAAAGAGAACTGGCTGATTTTCTAAAGGCTGAATTAGTAGCCAATGGTCTAAGAGTTATTGAAGACAATACAGGAGAAAAAATTGGTGGTAATACAGGTAATATTATTGCAGAACTTCCTGGCAATGACAAACTTCCTGAAATAGTATTATCAGCTCACCTAGATCGAGTAAGCCCGGCAGATAATATTGAACCAGTAATATCTGGAGAATATCTAATTAGTAAAGGTGAAACAATATTGGCAGTTGATGATTTGGTTGGAGTTGTTACAATTATATTATTATTAAATAGTTTACAGGAAAATCAGAATGAGCATGGTAAGATAAAAGTGATATTTACAGTTGCTGAAGAACAAGGATTGCAGGGCTCCAGGTATTTAGATCCAAAATATTATAAAGAGGCAGATTTTGCGCTTGTTTTAGATGGCGGTGGTGATGTTGGCCAAATAATTACAGACTCACCGTATCGGGCTGCAATTAAAGCTGAAATTACTGGAAAAGCAGCACATGCTGGCGCTGAACCTGAAGCTGGAATTAACGCCATAAAAGTTGCTAGCAGGGCTATTAATAACCTACAATTAGGTCGCATTGATGCTGAAACAACAGCAAATATTGCTTTAATTGAAGGCGGAAAAGCTTTAAATATAGTTCCCGAAAAAGCAGTTTTTTCTGGGGAAGTCCGTAGTCAAAATTTAACAAAGCTAAAGAATGTTTTAAATAATATAGAGAAAGTGTTAAATGAAGCTGCAACTTATTATAATGGTCAAGCCAATTTAGAGATCAGAAGACTTTATAATGGTTATCACATCGAACATAATAACGAATTTCTTAATAATTTAAAAATATCCGCAGAAAAAATTGGGCTAAGTTTTAAGACAAGCAAAAGTGGTGGTGGAAGTGATGCTAATCACTTCAATGAAAATGGCCTACTTGCTTTTAATCTGGGTTGTGGTATCGAAGCTGCTCATACTAAAAATGAAAAGATTAAATTAAAAAATATTGTTTTAATTGCTGATTTTGTCAAAGAAATTATATTTCAATAGGAGGAATATTAATGGATCCTTTTGCAGAAAAAAGAGTTAGTAGTGAAAAAATATATTCAGGTGAAATAATGGAGGTAAGTAAAGACCGGGTTACACTTCCAGATGGAAATGAAACCAACCGAGAAGTTGTTAGTCATTCTGGTGGTGTAGCAGTGTTAGCAGTTGATGAGTATGATCAGTTGGTTTTAATTAAACAACATCGTTATTCAGTTGGTGAAACTATTTATGAATTACCAGCTGGTAAACTTGAGGAGAATGAAAATCCAGAGGAATGTGGGATGCGTGAACTGCAAGAAGAGACAGGTTATCAAGCAAAAGAACTTGAACACATTTTTTCTTTTTATACTTCACCAGGTTATAGTACAGAGAAGATTCACTTATACTTAGCAAAGAATTTAAAGTTTGTAGGACGGAGACTTGATCCGGGAGAATTTATTGAAGTTGAAAAATTTAATAGAGATAAGATTGTAGAAATGATGCAGAATAAACAATTTAATGACAGCAAAACTTTAATAGGTGTATTACATTATTTAAATAACTTGAGCGATAAAAATGCTTAAAAGTTATTATGCTGATTTACACATTCATATCGGCGCAGGTGAGGACGGCAGGCCTGTAAAAATTACTGCTTCGCGTTCCCTTAATTTTGCAAATATATTAAAAGAAGCGCACTTAAGAAAAGGACTTGATATTGTAGGCATCATTGATTCTGCCTCACCTGTTGTGTTAAATGATATAAAAAAGTTGTTACAGAGTGGAGAGATGAAAGAATTAGAAACAGGTGGTATTATTTACCAAGATGATTTATTTGTAATTTTGGGAGCTGAAATTGAAAGTAGGGAAGAAAATGGTGGCCAAGTGCACTATCTGGCCTATTTTCCATATTTAAAAAATATAGAAGCATTTAGTCAAGAAATGTCTAAACATATTACAAATATTACGCTTAGTTCTCAAACAACTTTTCTCAATGGAAGCCAGATATTAGAGATTACAAATAAACATAACGGGATTTTAATTCCTGCTCATGCCTTTACACCACATAAAAGTTTTTATGGGCGGGCGTTTACAAGTTATAAAGAGATATTTACTAATAAAGAATGGGACTTGATTCCGGCAATTGAGCTTGGTCTAAGTGCAGATACCTGGTTAGCAGATCATTTAAGTGAATTATCAAACAAGTCTTATTTAAGCAATTCAGATGCCCATTCACTGCCAAAAATAGCGAGAGAATATAATGAATTAAAATTAAAAAGGCTTAACTTTAATGAATTCAAAATGGCACTTTCTTCTGAAAATGGTAGAAAGATTAAACAAAATTTTGGACTTGATCCTGCATTAGGTAAATACCATCGTTCATATTGTGAAAGATGTGAACTTATTATGACCGTAGCTAAGCCAGTTTTAACTTGTCAAGAATGTGGTTCTGATAATATCATTAGAGGTGTTAAAGATCGTGTCTTATCAATATCTGATCAAGAAACGACAAATTCACCTTCTTTTAGATCAGAATATAATTATCAGATCCCACTTTTAGATATACCAGGGATTGGTAAAAAAACTTTGGACAAAATGTTAAAAAAATGCGGAACAGAAATGGATATTTTACATAATTTAAGTGCAGATGAATTAAAAGACCGTTTGGGGGCAAAACTTACTGAGAAAATTTTGAAAGTTAGAAACGGTTCTTTTATGATCAAACCTGGTGGTGGAGGAAAATATGGAAAAGTAAAATTTTAAGATTGGTGATAAGAGTCTCTTCTGAAGCATAGATATTAATATCTTCAGGAGGGATGACCGTGCATCCAGAAAAGCGTTATAAACTAAGAGAATATTTACCGATTACAGTCTTTTTAATAATTATTGTAATTGCCGGTGTGATGACAGGTGCACTTGCTGTAAAAACACTTGATTTTGGTATAAAAAATGATTTATTTAATTATTTTGATGGGTTCTTAAAAAATATAGAAGAGATTAATAATGTTGAAACAAATGTAATCATATATAATATGAGATGGAAATCTATCCAAATTGGCTTGAATTTTTTAGCTGGTATAACTGCTATTTTATTACCATTAATTCCACTATTAATCTTTCTACAAAGTTTTGTAACAGGTTTCTGTGTTGCATTTTTATTTATGCAACATGGACTTACAGGTATTTTGCTGGCAAGTGTAACAATATTCATTAATAATTTGATATTTATTCCTTTAAGTATTGTATTAGGTATATTATCATTAAAATTTGCCGCTCAGGCTTTACCTTTGTATGTTAAAAAAAAGGCATTGCCCATCTATTCTTATGTTGATTTAGCTCTATTTCATTTATTAGGCTTGCTTATTATCTTTGTTTCTGCTCTTTTGGAAGCATATGTTTATCCTGTACTAATTAGAATATTTCCTTTTTAAATGCTATTAATTTAAGTATGCTAATCAAAATTATTAAGTCATTCAGATCAGGATTATGAAAATAGTTTATTATTAAAAAGGGTTTTAATAATTTATGTAGAATTTTAACAGTAGTTGTTAGATGACTGACAAGAATATAGAGGAGGTAATAGTGTGGCAATAGCAGCAACAGATATAAAACGAGTAATCGTAATTGTACTTGATAGCGTTGGTATTGGCGCTTTACCAGATGCAGATGAATATGGTGATGAAGGTGCTAATACACTTGGTAATCTAAGTCGTGTAATAAATGGACTTAAACTACCTCACTTAGAAAAGTTGGGGTTAGGTAAAATAGAAAGCATCGAAGGTTTAACAACAGAGATTACTGCAATGGGAGCTTATGGTAAGATGGCTGAAAAATCTAAGGGAAAAGATACAACCACAGGTCACTGGGAACTAGCAGGCATCGTCACTGAAGAACCTTTTCCTACCTATCCTAATGGTTTCCCAGATGAGATAATAGATAAATTTACAGATCTAATTGGTTGCGGAATTCTTGGTAATAAGCCTGCTTCTGGTACTAAAATAATAGGAGAATTAGGTGAAGTACATCTTAAAACTGGCAAACCGATTGTCTATACATCAGCAGATAGTGTTTTTCAAATTGCAGCTCATGAAAAGGTAATTCCAATTGAAAGGTTGTATGAGATCTGTAAAATTGCTAGAAGTATTTTAACTGGAAAGCATGCCGTTGGTCGAGTAATTGCCAGACCATTTATTGGTGAACCAGGTAATTTTAACAGAACAGATAGGAGAGAAGATTTTTCTTTACTTCCTCCCCAACCTACCATGCTTGACAAGGTTAAAAAGGCAGGTCAAAGTGTACAGGCTGTTGGCAAAATAATTGATATTTTTGCTGGTCAAGGTGTTACCGAATCAAATCATACTGTTGACAATATGGAAAGTGTTGATGCTATGCTTGCTTATATGGAGACAGAAAAACCTGGCTTATTATTTGTTAACCTGGTTGAATTTGATATGAATTATGGACATCGCAGGAATCCAAAAGGCTATGCAGCTGAACTAGAAGCATTTGATCTGCGTTTACCTGAAATACTAAGTAATTTGCAAGAGTCCGATGTACTTATGATTACAGCTGATCATGGTTGTGACCCGACTTTTTCTGGAACCGATCATACTAGAGAATATGTTCCACTTTTAGTCTATGGTGAACAAATAAAGAAAAACTATAATCTTGGTATTAGAGAAAGTTATTCAGATATGGCAGTAACAATAACTGAACTACTGGGAGTAAATTCCGTTGAAAATGGTAAAAGTTTTGTTGATGAAATTTTGGAGGTGGAATAATTGTTAGAAAAAATAAATAATGCAGCAAATTATCTACAAAATAGATTAGATTTTAAGCCTGAAGTCGCCTTAATCCTTGGTTCAGGCTTAGGAGTTCTGGCTGAAGAGATTGAAAATAGTATTAAAATTAATTATGAAGATGTACCTGGATTTCCTCTCTCAACTGTAGAGGGTCATGTCAATAGGTTTGTAGCCGGTCTGCTTTCAGGAAAAAAAGTTCTTGCAATGCAGGGAAGATTTCATTATTATGAAGGTTATTCTATGCAGGAAGTTACTCTGCCAATCAGAGTAATGGGAGAAATGGGTATTGATAAGTTAATTATTACAAATGCAGCAGGTGGAGTTAATAGATTATTTGATCCAGGAGACTTGATGCTAATAGCTGATCATATTAACCTGATGGGGGTTAACCCACTTAGAGGAGCAAATCTTGATAAATATGGACCACGCTTTCCTGATATGTCTTCAGCTTATAATAAAGATTTGATTGAATTAGCTGAAACTGTAGCAAAGGAAAAAGGATTATTATTGAGAAAAGGTGTTTATGCGGCTGTGAGTGGTCCTACCTATGAAACCCCGGCTGAAGTTAGAAGTGCTAGAAATAGTGGAGCTGATGCAGTTGGAATGTCAACTGTACCAGAAGTTATTGTTGCTAATCATATGGGTATCGATGTATTGGGTATTTCTTGTATTACTAATATGGCTGCGGGAATTCTCTCCCAACCGCTTGACCACAGTGAAGTAGTTGAAAATGCTGAGCAAGTAAAGCCAGAATTTAAAAAATTAGTAAAAGGAGTTTTACATAATATATAATTGAGGTGATTTTATGAGAGCATATGATATTATTTATAAAAAAAGAGAAGGCAAAAAACTTTCAGAAGAAGAGATTAGTTTTTTAATTAAGGGTTATGTAAATAACGAAATCCCTGATTATCAACTTTCTGCCTGGGCAATGGCTGTTTTTTTTCAAGGTATGGATGCAGAAGAGACGGCTCACCTGACAATGAGTATGGCCCGTTCTGGTGACATGATAGATCTTTCTCCTATCAAGGGAGTGAAAGTAGATAAACATAGTACGGGTGGTGTAGGTGATACAACGACATTAGTTTTAGCTCCTCTTGTGGCAGCAGCGGGAATACCTGTTGCTAAAATGTCGGGAAGAGGGTTAGGACATACTGGAGGAACAATTGACAAATTAGAAGCAATTTCTAATTTTAATACATCCCTATCACGCGAGGATTTTATTAACAATGTTAATCAATATGGAGTGGCTGTTGTTGGTCAAACTGGTAATTTGACTCCTGCTGATAAAAAATTATATAGTCTCCGGGATGTAACTGCAACAGTTGATTCAATTCCTTTAATAGCTAGTAGTATTATGAGTAAAAAAATTGCTGGTGGAGCAGATGGTATTGTACTTGATGTAAAAATTGGTAGTGGCGCATTTATGAAAGAAATTTCGGGTGCAAGAGAGTTAGCTAGAACTATGGTGGATATAGGTAATGAGGTAGGAAGAAAAACAAGGGCAGTAATAACCGATATGAATCAACCACTTGGTTTTGCAGTGGGAAATGCTCTAGAAGTAAAAGAAGCTATTGCCACACTTCAAGGTAAGGGTCCGGCTGATTTGACTGAGCTTTGTTTAACATTAGGAGCGAATATGTTATATTTAGCAGGAAATGAACAGAGTACAGAAAAAGCTAGAACAATACTCGAAAAAAAACTTAACGATGGTTCTGCTTTAAATAAGTTTAAAGAATTAATAATAGCTCAGGGTGGAGATGCTGCTGTGATAGATAATCCAGAACTCTTAGCAACAGCAGACCTTCAAATAGAGTTAAAAAGTGAAAAGGCTGGCTATATAAGTGAAATAAATGCACTCGAAGTTGGTTTAACAGCAATGCTTCTTGGTGCAGGAAGAGAGACGAAAGACGATAATATTAAGATGGATGTTGGTATTATGCTCAATAAAAAATATGGTGATCAGGTAAAAGCAGGAGAAGTATTGGCAACTTTACATCTGGATAATAATGAAATAGTAGATCAAGCAAAAGAGCGTTTACGTAATTCATTTTCAATAACAGATGAGAAACAGGTTAAGAGGCCTTTAATTTATGAAATAATTGATTAAAATTATTTTATCCAGCATATCTGGTTGATCTCCTCATAAATATTAAAAGAGAATTCTTTTAGTTTATTTAAATTGGGGAGGTTATCATGATTTATAAAAAGTTATTTATTATGATTATCATTTTATCTCTATTAATACCTTCTCTGGTATCTGCTGAATCACCAGATTTAGAAATTACTGCTAATGCCGCTATTTTAATTGAACCACTAACTGCTGAAGTTATCTATGCTAAAAATGAACATCAGCAGTATCCACCTGCTAGTATGACTAAGATGATGACTATGTTACTAGTTATGGAAGCACTTGCAGCAGGTAAAGCGGATTTAGAAGATAAAATCGTAATTAGCGAAAGAGCTGCCAGTATGGGAGGTTCCCAGGTATATTTAGAACCGGGAGAAGAGATGACCTTAGCTGATCTTATGAAATCTATTGCAATTTCTTCGGCAAATGATTCGACTGTAGCAGTAGCAGAATATCTTTATGGAAGTGAAACTGCTTTTGTAGAAAAAATGAACGAAAGAGCGGAAGAAATTGGTATGAAAAATACAGTTTATTGTAATACCAATGGATTGCCGGGTCAGAGTGAGGAAGAAGAAAATTTGACAACTGCATATGATCTTGCCTTACTTGCTCGTGAATTGCTAAAACATGAAACTATACTTGAATGGACATCTACTTGGATAGATTATCTACGGGATGGAGAATTCGTTTTAAATAATACTAATTGGTTAATTAGGCATTATCGTGGGGCAGATGGTTTTAAAACAGGATATACCGATGCTGCTAAACATTGTGTAACTGCTACTGCTAAAAGGGATGGTATTAGATTTATTGCAGTAATAATGGGCGCTGATCAGAGTGAAAAGCGTTTTCGTCAAGCAGCTCGGTTACTAAATTATGGCTTTAATAGTTATGAGAAATTAGAACTTGCCAATAAAGATGAAATAATTAGAAGTTATCAGGTCTGGAATGGTACCACTACTGATGTAGGTCTAATAGCTGCAGAGGATTTAATTCTTCCAGTGCGCAAAGGTGGAGAAAAGAAACTTACTAAGCAAATGTTTCTCCCTGAAGAATTGCATGCCCCTTTAAAGAAGGGACAAAAGGTCGGAGATCTAAAGATTTTAAAGGATAAAAAGGTACTACTTGCTACCGATATTATTGTTGATAGAGATATAGAAAAAGCCTCTTATCGACTAATTTTTAAAAGATTAGCAAATAGATATTTCAAAGTCTTACTAAATATATTATAATAGATAATAGTATTGTATTTGAAGAGGTGATTTGGTGACAATTTTTAACGGAGAAAGAATATCTGCAAAAGTTTTCCAAGTAGATAAAGAACGCATGAAAAATGGTTGGTATTCAGATGTTTATTTTAGAAATATAAACGAGATTTTAGAAAAATTATCTGAAGAAAATTATACTTTTAAAGGGAAAGATATTGGTAATATAGAAGTTGAGATGCAGATCTTTCCTAGAAGAAGACCATTTTGTATTGTTGGTGGAGTTGATGAGGCTTTGGCAATCTTAAAATCAACGAGCGGATCAGATAAATTTGAGGTAGAGGCATGTCAGGATGGTGAAAAAGCTTATTATCGGGGAAACCCAGCACTGATAGAACCAGTTATGAAAATTCGAGGACGCTATCGTGATTTTTCTACGCTTGAAACCCCAATTTTGGGTTCATTAACTGAAGCTTCTAGAATTGCAACTAATGTATATCGAGTTATGGAGGCGGCCAGGGGTAAAGATATTCTTTTTTTTCCAGCCCGATTCGCTCACTATAAGTTACAGGCTTTACATGGTTATGCTTATTCACTTGGTGTTAATGCATATAATGAAGATTATGGAACAAATAGTCAAAGGTATGTTTCAACAGATGAACAGGGAGCTTGGTGGGGTGGAAAGGGTGGAGGTACAATTAGCCATTCTTATATTGCCTCATTTATGGGTGATACTGTTGAGGCAATGTTACAGTTTTGTAGATTAATGCCACTTGAAGTTAATCGGATTGCTTTAGTAGATTTTGATAATGATTGTGTTGGGACAAGCCTCAAAATACTTAAAATGATGTTTAATAAATATTTAAAATTATTGAAAGAAGGAAAACAAAAAGAAGCACAAAGATATAAATTGTTTGGAGTGCGACCTGATACTTCTTCTAGTTTACGTGATAAGAGGATTGAACCACTCGGCAATAAAAAATTAGATAATGGAGTTAATGCCAGACTTGTTTTTAAACTACGTAACTATGTTGACCAAGCTTATCTTAATTGGAATTTGGCTAATGAAGATATTGAGATTGCTCAAAAATACTGTGAGAATGTAAAAATTATTGTAACTGGTGGATTTAATCCAGATAAAATTAATGATTTTGAAAAATCACAGGTACCTGTAGATGTGTATGGTGTTGGTAGCTGGCTTCTTTCAAATAGTTCTAAAGAGGGAACTAGTAATGATTATACTGCAGATGTAGTTAGAGTTAAAGTTGATGGTAAATGGTTGGATATGGCTAAAGTTGGAAGAACTCCTTGTAGTAGTGATAAACTAAAAAAGATTGACTTTTCTAAAATATAATAACAAATATAGCATAAATTAGGCTATCTTCCAAAAAGAAGGTAGCTTTTTTTAATTTTATGAAGGAATATTTTTACAATAAGAGAACTTTAATATAGTAACAATCTATTTTCTTTATAGGGGAGGAATAAATATGCATATCTCTGAAAATGTAGTTTCAGATATTCTAGTTGCAAGAATAAACGGAGAATTAGACATGAATTCAGCTGGTAAATTTAGAGATTTTGTAACAAGTAAAATGGATGAACTTGAGTTAAACCATTTAATTTTGAATTTAAGAGAAATGAAGTTTATAGATAGTACAGGATTGGGAGCAATATTGGGGAGATATCGAAATTTAGAAAAAGATAATGGGAAAATACTCCTGGTTGGTCTTAATCCAGTTGTAAAAAGAGTTTTCTCAATTTCTGGCTTACTAAAAATAATGAAGGAATATCCTAGTGAGAAAGAAGCAATAAAAGCAGTAAAAAAAGCAAAAATAGGGGGTCAAAAATAATGAATAACTGGGCTAAAATGGAATTAATAAGTAAAAGTAAAAATGTTGGTCTAGCACGAATATCAGTAGTTACATTTGCGGCTGAACTAAATTTTAATTTAAGTGAATTAGAGGAAATAAAGGTAGCTGTTTCAGAAGCAGTTACTAATTGTGTAATTCATGCCTATCCATTTAATGAAGGTAAAATTATGATAGAGATGAAAGAGATAGATCAGGCATTGTTTATTAAAATTGAAGATACAGGGGTTGGCATTGAAGATATTGATGCTGTATTAGAACCCTCTTATTCAACTAGAGAAGGTCATATGGGACTAGGGCTGGCATTTATTGATTCATTTATGGATGATTTCACATTACTGTCCGAAGCAGGTGAAGGTACAACTATAGAAATGTATAAAAAACCTGAGCGCATTAAAAAAAGACAACAGGATAATAGTAATGGCTGAATTGTTAAAGGATCTTCCAGACCTACCCACTCTCTCAGATGAAGAATGTAGAAATTTAATTGAAAATGCTCAAGCTGGAGATAATCAGGCTCTTGAATTATTAGTCAAACATAATTTAAAATTAGTCATGAAGATAGTTTATAGGTTTAAAAATACTAGTTTTGAACTTCAGGATCTTTTTCAAACAGGAGTGATTGGACTTATAAAGGCAATTAATAACTTTGATTTAACCAGAGAGGTTAAATTATCAACTTATGCTTTTTCTCGTATAATTGGAGAAATCAGAGTATTTATGAGAGATGATGATACAATTCATATCAGTAGAACACTCAAAAATAATGCTAAAAAAATAAAAAAATTAAGTGAAGAAATTAGAAAAAAATATAATAGAGAACCTGAACTGGATGAGATTATAGAAATTACGGGTTTATCCAAAGAAGAAATATTTACAGCCTTAAATGCTATGCAACAGCCTGCTTCTTTAGATCAAACAATTACTAATAATGAAGAAGATTCTTGCTATTTATCAGATTTTATTGAAAGTAAAGTTAATGATGCAGAGCAGGAAGTGGAAAAGATGACACTTTTTACTCAACTAAAAAATCTTTCATTTAGAGAACGAAAAATTATTTACTTAAGATATTTTAAAGACCTGACTCAACAAGAAATTGGCCAAGAGTTGCAACTTTCTCAAGTGCAAATATCTCGTTTAGAAAAGAAAATTATTAATAAACTCCATCAAAAACTTTCAAATTACCCCTGATGGGGTATTTTTTTTGCATATTAATAGCTAATTAATTACATACTATGAACAGTAATTAGTTGAAGGAGGGATCAACATTAAATTATTAATATTGTTTTTGTTGATCATTGGCATTGTAGCTGGTATATTCTTGTTAAATGGAATTCAACCTGGACAAAATATTCCGGCAGATGCAATTAGAATTTAAATAAAGGAGGATGTTATTTGAGTGCAGTAAAGATTGTAAAAGTACTGGGTGAGTCACAGCGTAGTTGGGATGATGCAGTCAATAATGCAGTAGAACAGGCTTGTGAAACTATTGATGGAGTGACTGGTGTTGAAGTACTTAATATGACAGCAGATGTAAAAGATGGCAAAGTATTTGATTATAAAGCAACTGTCCAACTTGCATTTCCAGTAAAAAATGATCATTAATGGATAAGAGCCTGTGTGAACAGGCTCTCCAGTTTGTTATTATAGTTTAAACCGGGGTGAATGTATTGCAAAAATTACTTTCAAAAAAAATAGAAGAAAATAGGGCAGAAATTTATAAAAGACTCGGTAAAGATAAAAGTTTTGATGTTATAAATAGAGATTTCAAAATAGCTAGACATGAAGCTACTTTAGTATTTATTGATGGTTTTATAAAGGATAAGTTAATGTTAGTTTTGACATCTTTAATGGAAGCTAAAGAAGAAGAAATGTCAGTAGATTTTATTGAAAAAATCCTTGATAAAAAATTACCATACCATGAGATTGAAATTGTAGATTCTATAGATAAGGTAATTGATCAAATACTTAAAGGACCACAGGTTTTATTAATTGATGGAATTAATAAAGCGATAGTTATAGATGGGAGGAGTTGGACAAGTAGGTCTCCTGAAGAACCTGAATTGGAAAAATCAACTAGAGGGCCTAGTGATGGTTTTGTGGAGACAATGTTATTTAATGTAAATGCTGTTAGAAGAAGAATTAGAGATCCCAATTTCAGAGCTGAAGTTCTGGAAGTTGGAACCCGGTCTAAAAATGATGTAGCGCTGGTATATATTGATGATATTATTGAACACGATTTGTTAAATAAAGTCAAAGAAAAAATTAATACTATTAAGATAGATGGTCTGCCTTTGGCTGATAAAACAATTGAAGAAATTATCATTGGAAAAACAATTAATCCATTACCTAAAGTTCGTTATACAGAGAGACCTGATAATGTGGCAGCCCATATTCTTGAGGGGCATCTTGCTATTATTGTAGATAACTCTCCAACTGCTCTGGTTTTGCCAGCCCCATTTTTATCTCATATACAAACACTAGAGGTTTTTCGACAGGGGGCTTTAATTGGAACTTATCTTTCTTTTGTCCGTCTTATAGCAATTTTGTTTTCAGTTTTTTTACCAGCTGTCTGGTTGATTCTAGCTACTAATCCAGAGCTTCTACCAGAATCTCTAAGTTTTATTGGTACTAAACAGGAGAGTTCAATAGGCTTAGGTATTCAGTTTATTTTAGCAAGTTTTGGTATTGATTTAATCAGAATGGCTTCTACGCAAACTCCTAATACTTTATCTACCTCACTTAGTTTAATTGGTGCTTTGATTCTAGGTGATTTTGCAGTAAAAGTTGGTCTTTTTACGCCTGAAGTTATTTTATATTTAGCTATTTCGGCTATTAGTAATTTTTCTATTCCTGGCTATGAGCTTGCTTTAGTTTTAAAGATGGTAAGGTTTCTTTTATTAATTGCAGTGGTTTTATTTAACATAAAAGGATTTTTAATTGTCATAGCTTTTGTATTTATCTGGTTTGTAATGACTAAATCATTTGACACTCATTATTTATGGCCAATAATTCCATTTAATTATTCGGCTTTAAAAGCTTATATTTTCAGACAAAATATTTATAGTCTTACAAAAAAACGTCCATTTAGTAATAAAAAAAATAAATCAAGAATGAATAAGGAAAAGTGATATGAAAAAAACAATTGGATTTCCGCGTGCTTTGTTTTACTATGATTTTTATGAACACTGGCAGGCATTTTTTGAAAAAGAAGATTTTGAAGTATTAGTATCGCCACCTACAAATCAAAAAATAGTGAATAGGTCTCTGAAAATTTCAGAAAATGAATTATGCTTTCCTTGTAAAATCTATTTAGGGCATGTTGATGCGATCATCAATGAAGTAGATTATTTGTTTATACCTCGTTTTATTGATTTTGGTCCTAAAAAATGTTTTTGTCCAAAATTTATGGGGCTACCAGATATTATTAAATCAACCTTTGCCGGAAAAATTGCTCAAAATAATGTTGAAATGATTACACCAACTATTAAAGGGAAAAGGAATATTTACCAAAAAATGCGTGAATTAAAAGAAATAACTAGTGATTTAAAAATGAACAATTTTTCTACTCTAAAGAATATAGCAAAGCAAAAAAATATTTCGTTAAGCAATAAAGAAATTACTCAATCCAAGCAAGTACAGAAGGGAAAAGTTATAGGCGTAATAGGACATAGTTATATTTTAGATGATCCACATCTATCTATGAATTTATTAAAACAGATTAAGAATAAAAATTTTCAATATTATCGGCCAGCTATGTTTTCTGACCAAATAATAATTAAATATCAAAAACTGGATAGAAAGATACCGTTTTGGTATTATCATCGAAAGTATTTTTCTGTGCTCTTGTACTGGTTAGAAAAAGATTTAATTGATGGTTTAATATTAGTCTCTTCATTTGGTTGTGGACCTGATTCCCTTGTAAATAAAATGATAAAAATAGAAAAAGAAAAATATGATAATGTTCCACTCCTTGAACTCTATTTTGATGAACATACAGCTGAAGCTGGCATAAATACAAGGCTTGCAGCATTCTTTGATTTAGTTGAAGGTGGTGATAGATTTGCCAGTAGTAACATTTCCACATATGGGTAAGATGGAACTACCTGTAAAAACTTTTTTGCGTGAAATGGATATTTCAGTAATTCCACCTCCACAATCTTCTCAAAAAACACTTAAAAAAGGAAAAGAATATGCACCTGAATTTGCCTGTCTGCCTTTTAAAATAAATCTTGGTAATTATATGGAAGCAGCTGAACTAGGTGCTGATAGTATTTTAATGGGTGGAGGATTTGGACCATGTAGATTCGGTTTTTATGGTGAATTACAAAAATATTTGCTCCAGGAAGCGGGTTACGAGATGGAGATGTATATTTTGGAGAAGAATATCTTTCATATTAAAGATATTATAAAAGAATTATCAGGAAATTTTTCTTTAACTAAAATGACGAGATCTTTTCACTTTACCTGGTCTAAAATAAAAGTTATGGATAAATTAACAGAAAAATTATATAACCTACGTGGTCAGGTAGTTAATAAAGAAAAGGTAGAAAATGATTACAATAAATTATTAAAAAAGCTAGATGAAGCTGAAACTTATCGGGAAATTGATTTAATTGAGCAAGAAATTGATAATTTCTTACAAATAGATAATGCAGTAGAAAAGAAGCTAACTATTGCTCTTGTTGGGGAAATATATACAGTGCTAGAACCATTTACTAACATTGATTTAGCTCGCAAATTAAATTACCTTGATGTTAGTGTCTATCAAACATTAACACTTTCTCACTGGCTAAAAAATTTTTTTACGCCTGGAAGTGGCCAAAAGAAATTGGTAAATAAAGCAGCTGGTTATATAAATTCGTTTGTGGGAGGACATGGTTTAAATAGCATTAGTGATATTTATAGTTTAAAGGATAAGGTGGATGGAGTAGTGCATATCATGCCTTTTACATGTATGCCTGAAATTGTGGCTAGAGCAATTATTCCAGAAGTTATTGAAAATGAAAACATACCTGTTTTATCTTTAATTTTTGATGAACATACTGCAGAAGCAGGTGTTAAAACTAGGTTAGAAGCATTTATCGATTTGATTAAATATAATAAAGCTAGGTGAGTGAAATGGACTGCTATTTAGGGATTGATCTTGGCTCTGTAAGTACAGATTTAGCATTATTAGATAGTGATTATAATTTAAGAGAAAAAATATATTTGCGGACCGCGGGAGATCCAATCAATGTTATTAAAAAAGGTATTTCAGATTTAAAGAATAAAATAAACTCAGATTTTGAAATTAAGGGAATTGGTACAACAGGAAGTGGAAGGAAACTTGCTGGTGTAATTGTAGGAGCAGATTTAATTAAAAATGAAATAACTGCTCATGCGGTCGCAGCAGCTTTTAAGATGCCAGAAGTAAGAACAGTTTTTGAAATTGGTGGACAGGATTCTAAAATAATAATTATTCGAAACGGAGTTGCTATTGATTTTGCGATGAATACTGTATGTGCGGCTGGTACAGGTTCATTTTTAGACCAACAGGCAAGTAGATTAGGAATTGCAATTGAGGATTTTGGAAAAAAGGCATTAAAAGCTGATCAACCAGTAGAAATAGCCGGTCGTTGTTCGGTCTTTGCTGAATCGGATATGATTCATAAACAACAATTAGGTTATAGTCAAGAAAATATTCTGGCTGGTCTTTGTAATGCTCTTGTTAGAAATTATATGAATAATTTAGCAAGGGGAAAAAAATTAGCTGCTCCTTATGTCTTTCAAGGAGGAGTAGCTGCAAATCAAGGTATTAGAAAGTCATTTCAAGAAGAAGTTGGCGAAGAAGTTTTTGTACCAGAAAATTATGATGTAATGGGTGCAATTGGTGCAGCAATACTTGCAGCAAATAGTGTAAATGATAATAATTTAACAACTAAGTTTAAAGGTTTTTCTATGTTGGATGTTGATTATAAGTCAGCTGGTTTTAACTGCGATGCTTGTGCTAATAATTGTGAGATCATCAATATCTTTGCAGATGGAGACTTAATGGCTAGATGGGGTGGAAAATGTTCTCGTTGGCAGTTTTAACCTTTTGTTTAGTTAATTAACTTGCCTGTTTGACTGTTATTCTGTATAATTAGTAGACAGGAGGCAAAAATGAGTTATCAAATAAACCAGGTGCTAAAACCAATCATTGAAATCCTAAATAATAAAGATGTTAACCTTTATTTGGTTGGTGGGCAAGTTAGAGATTCATTCTTAAATAAAACTAACCAAGATTTTGATTTAATGGTTGCAACTGATTTTAATATGCTTATTGATTTATTAGAAAAAAAACTAGGACTTGAGTTTACTTATCATGATAAATTTTTGACTGCGACAACTAAGTTTGCTTCTTTTGAACTTGATATTGCACGTGCGCGCACAGAATATTATCCTGCGCCTGGCTCCTTACCTATTGTCTCACCAGCAAGTATTAAAGAAGATCTAAAAAGAAGAGACTTTTCAGTAAACGCTATGGCAATTCAGCTTAATGGTTCAGCATCAGGTAGATTATTAGATCCTTTTCAGGGCAGAAAAGATATCTCTAATCTGAAATTACGCTCACTTCACGCAACTAGTTATCTTGATGATCCTACAAGAATTTTAAGAGGAATTAAGCTTATTTTAACTCACAATTTTTCTTTTTGTAGAAAAGATCGACAGCAGATTAAAGATTTATTGCATTTATTACCCTGGAAAGTGCTTTCCCTGGACCGTGTATTTAATGAATTAAGAAAAGTCTTGAATTTAAAAACAGACATATCTCAGTTAGCAGAGTTGCTGACTAGTCTGAATGTTCTCAAGTTGCTTGATCCTGATTATAGATTTACTAAATATAGCAAAACTCAATTTATTTTATTAGAAGAATTTTTAAAAAGGTTATCACTAAATGAATTTCAAATCAGACCTTGGCTATTACGGATGGCTGTATTATTGCAAGAAAGCAAGCTTGATTTGGATCAATTATCTTTAAAAAAGGATGAAATCAAATTGATTTCATTTACGCCTGCTACAAAAGTTTTTACTTGGCGTGATAATTTATCACCAACAATTAATATCTATAACCTATTCAAGCAATATTCTTTAGAAGAAATTATTCTATTGTTAATCAATCGAGGTAAATTTAATATAATTGCAGATTTTAATAAATATTTAAAAAATTATTATGCCTGTCAAATAAAGATTGATGGTGCTGATTTAAAAAGACTTGGGATTAGCCCGGGTCCAATTTATCAAGAAATTTTTGCTAAATTAATGTTAGAAAAATTTAAAAAAAATGTTGATGATAATAAGAATGCAGAAATTAAGTTTGTGAAAGATTTTTTTTCTAAAAAGGAGTGAATATTATGTCGGGTATTTCTGAATTAATTATATTAATACCAATTTTGTTATTATCTTTATCTTTTCATGAGTTTTCCCATGGTTATGCATCATTTTTATTAGGTGATCCAACACCAAAGCAACAAGGTAGGTTAACTATGAATCCTTTGGCACATCTGGATGTTTTTGGCACACTAGTTTTAATTATGACCAGACGTTTTGGTTGGGCTAAACCTGTGCCAATTAATCCTAATTATTATAAATCACCACGTAAGGGTCTGATGGTTGTCGGATTTGCTGGCCCTGGTTCTAATTTTTTTCTGGCAATTATTTTTTCTTTGCTTGTTAGAGGTATTATCACTATTTCAAATATTAATATGACAGCGATTGGGCAACTGAAGCTGTCTGGCTTAGTTTCAACATCACTGAGATTTTTTGTTTTAGCCGTGATTATAAATTTAAGCCTTGGTATTTTTAATCTTTTGCCTGTTCCACCTCTTGATGGTTCAAAAATTTTACGGGGTATGTTACCAAGAAGTTTTGATCATTATTTTGATATATTAGAAGGGCCAGCAGGTATGGTCGTGTTATTGATTCTTGCTTATACAGGTCTATTATGGAAAATAATCGGTCCAGTTGTAAATTTCTTTTTTGGTTTATTATTATAAAATTATAAGGTGATTAGAAATGGAATATAAGCTTAAATTGGATAGTTTTGAAGGACCCTTAGAGTTACTTTATCAATTAGTTAAAAAAAATAAAATTGATATCAGCGAGATTTCTTTGGCAAAAATAGCGGATCAATATTTAAAACAACTGGACAAGTTGGACAAAGATAATCTTGAATTTGCAAGCGAGTTTTTGGTAATAGCTGCAGAATTAATACAGATTAAAGTACGGATGCTTCTACCAACTCAAAAAGCTGAAGTTGAGGATGAGAGTAATCTTGTGCATCGTTTGCATGAATATGAATTATTTAAAAATATAGCAAAAATTTTAAAAGAATATGAGAATGAAGCCCAAAATTATTTTCCGGTTGAAGTTAGTGTAGAAGATGTATTAAATGAGGAACTGGAAATTGATCTGTCAATATCGTCTGAAGAGTTGTATCAGGCAGTATTAGTTGCAATACAATCGGAGAAAGAAGAAAAAAATAAAGTAATTAAAAATCCAGTGCTTGATTATATTAAAGAAGAAAAAATAAATATTGAAGATAAAATAGAAGATATTATCTCAATAATAAAAAAGAACAATTATCAAGTTGGTTTTATTAATTTAATTAAGGATCGATCAAATAAAATGGAGATTGTTGTGACTTTATTAAGTTTGCTGGAATTAATGAAACTAAAGCAGGTCAGAGTCACACAGAATAATCCCTTTTCTGAAATTAATGTGGGACTGGAAGGATGATCTTTATGGGAGATGAATTGAGCTCAGAAAGTATTATTGAGGCGTTACTATTTAGTTCTAGTAAAGCAGTACCGGTTAAAGATCTGGCTAGATTAGCAGATTTGACTATCACTGCAACTAGAAAAGTTTTGGCAAATTTAGCTAGTGATTATTCTCAAGGTAAACATGGTGTAGAATTAGTTTCATATAATGATGCATTTCATTTTCGCACAAAAAAATTCTTAAGTGATTATGTAAAAAAATTATATCAAATAAATAAAATCACAGGGCTTTCTCAAGCTGCTATGGAAACTCTGGCTATAATTGCATACAGACAGCCAGTTACAAGATCAGAGATTGAAGAAATTCGTGGTGTGAAAGCAGAAAAGACATTATTTACTTTAGGAAAATATGAATTAATTGAAGAATTAGGCAGAAAAGAAACAATTGGAAATCCAATTGTTTATGGAACAACTGCTAAATTTTTACAATATCTTGATCTGGAGGATCTGGGTAATTTACCTGAAAAAGAAAAAGTAATGGACTTGTTTAGTAAAAATGAAATAGAAAATAATTAAAATTGAATAAATTGTTAAATATTAGGGATTAATATTTACAGGGAGAGGTGATTTAATGCTTACCTGGATATTAATCTCTTTTTTATTGCTATTAATAATATTTTCTGCAGTTAAAATTGAAATTTTTTATAATCAAAAATGTATAAAGGTTAAATTAAGTTTAACTCATTTATTTTTACCAAGTAGATTTAAAATAATAATTTTAAAAAGAGAAAAAACTATTCAAAGTATCTGGTTAAACATCCTCGATCCTCAGGTTGATACTCGTGAATTTTTGCATGAATATACAAAAAAAGTTAAAATAAAATTTAAAACATTTTCTCCCTATCTAAAAAGTATTCCAATAGGATTATTTGATTTATCCTGGCAGACTAGAATTGGCATAACTAATCCAGCTCATCTTGCAATTCTTAATGGAGTAATCTGGAATGGAAAACTTCAATTACTTGGAGTTGTTAAAAACAAATATTTAAAAATAATGAATCAGCCAAAACTTGTAGTTCAATCAGATTTTACAAATAAAATATTTCAAGGCCAATTGGATTGCATAATCTCACTGAAAGCTGTTTATAATATTAGACAAAAGCTAAGTAAGATATTTTTGAGGAGGAGTTAAAATGGATGATACTAGTATTGATAAATTAATGGATACAATAATGACAAGAATTATTGAAATGGTTGATGTAAATAAAATTGTAGGTGACCCAGTGGAGACAAAAAACGGGACAGTAATAATCCCAGTTTCCCGGGTCAGTTTTGGTTTTGCAGCTGGTGGAGATGATGGTAAAATTATGGATAAAGAAAAAAAGGGTTCATTTTTAGGGGGAAGTGGGGCTGGTGTCCTGTTACATCCCATGGCTTTTTTAGTAGTCAGTGATAATCAAGTTAAATTATTACCTTTAAATGATAATGCAGTCTGGGAGAGAATAATTAATGCTGCTCCTGAGTTGATACAAGAATTACAGCAGTTAATGAAAAACCGGTAAAGGTGATAATCCTTGTTTTGAAACATATAATTAAATAAATCTGCACAGGCTAGGTGAAATAATGAATAAATTGGCGATTTGTATTATTTTAAATATGATGCTAATATTATTGTTGCCGGGCTTTAGTCAGGCAGCAGAACCTCCACAAATTACGGCTACAGGAGCGGCTTTAATTGACAAGGAAACAGGTCAGATTCTCTATGCCAAAAATGGTGATACAAAACGACCTCCGGCAAGTTTAACAAAAGTTTTAACTGGAATAATTGTAATTGAAAATAGTAAATTAGATGAAATAGTTGTTACAAGTAAAAAGGCAGCTTATCAAGAAGGCTCATCAATTTATCTTATTCCAGGTGAAAAATTAACTGTAAAAGAAATGTTATATGGAATTTTACTTGCATCTGGTAATGATGCTGCAGTTGCCTTAGCGGAACATGTTGGAGGTTCAGTTGAAGAATTTGCGAAAATGATGAACGCTAAAGCAAAAGAGATAGGTGCGAAAAACTCTAATTTTGTTAATCCAAGTGGGATGCCGGCAGAAAATCACTATTCTACGGCATTGGATTTAGCAAAAATTATGCGTTATGCTATGCAAAATGATATTTTTAGAGAGATAATCTCCACAAAGTATAAGACAATTTCATGGCCTGGTTATGATTGGGATCGTGGGTTAAGAAATCATAATAAACTTCTTTGGAGATATGATGGTTGTGATGGAGGAAAAACAGGTTATACAAAAAATGCTGGACGTTGTCTGTTAAGTTCTTCTACACGAAACGGACGTACCGTAATTGCTGTTACATTAAATAGTCCAGATGACTGGTTTGAAAACTCAAAGTTAATGGACTATGGTTTTGAAAATTATAAAAATATTGAAATAGTAAAAGCAGATAGTTTGATACATACACTCTCCTGGCCAGAAGCCAAAGGGGGAGAACTAGGTCTATATGTTAAAAAACCAGTAACAGTTACAATTGAAAAAGGTGGAAAGTTAAAAATTAATAAAATAATTACACTTAATAAAGAAATATCTTTGCCAATAAGTAAAGGAGAAAAAGTTGGTCAGATTGAATATCGTTTAGGTGAAAAACTGCATGTAAGTCGAGATCTTTTTGCTGATCGCGAACTTGTCTACCAGTCATTCTTTTTAAGATTGCTTAGCTGGTTACAAATTAATTTAGATCAAATTTTTAACCAGCTCGCTTTCTTAAATAATTTATGATAAACTATTGTTAAGTTTTAGGAGGTAGATGATGGAACGTTTACAAAAAGTAATGGCACATGCAGGTATTGCGTCTAGAAGAAAATCTGAAGATATAATTTCAGAGGGAAGAGTTAAAGTTAATAACAAAACGGTTACAGAACTTGGTTTTAAAGTTGATCCAGCAGCAGATAATATTGAAGTTGATGGTAAGTTAATTAATCGTGAGAAAAGGGTATATATTTTGCTTAATAAACCTACATCTTATATTACAACTGTGGATGATCCGAGGGGTCGTAATACGGTTCTTGATTTATTACCAGAGCTAACTGAGCGAATTTATCCGGTAGGAAGACTTGATTATGACAGTTCAGGTTTGTTATTATTAACAAATGATGGTGATTTAACCTATTTTTTAACCCATCCTTCACACGAAATTGATAAGAAATATCAAGTTGAAGTAGCAGGAACTCCCCAAATAAAAGATTTTCAAAGATTAGAAAATGGAGTAGAGCTTGCCGGAGAAATTACAGCTCCTGCTCAAGTATCCGCAATTGAAAAAAGAGGAAATAAAACACTTTTTAACATCACAATTCATGAAGGCAGGAATCGACAGGTAAGAAGAATGTGTGATAAAATAGGCTATTCAGTCATTAGCTTACGTCGTTTAGCCATAGCTTTTTTAACTATAGAAGGTTTGCATGAAGGTGAGTTTAGGTATTTGTCGGAATCTGAAGTAAAAAGGTTAAAAAATCTTGAAAATGAGTTTGTTAGCAAATAAGAAGGTATTATACTGTCTTTATCGAATATAAATTTATAAGAGATTCAATTTTTAGAAAACAAGTAATAATTGCAGCATGCTTGGCACAATAATTAAAGGAGGCGTTTATGACATATGGAAGTTTTAAAAGTCTCGTCAAAATCTGACCCAAAGTCAGTTGCTGGTGCACTTGCTGCTGTTCTTCGCGAACAGGGTAAGGCCGAAATGCAAGCTATTGGTGCTGGTGCAGTCAATCAGACTACTAAGTCCATCGCTATTGCTAGAGGTTATGTTGCACCAAATGGAATGGATTTAGTGATGATTCCAGCCTTTACAGAGATTGAGATTGATGGAGAAGAACGAACTGCATTGAAATTTCTTGTTTCACCACGCTAGGATGATAAACATGTTTTCGCCCAAACCTATCCGTCAGGGTAGGTTTTTGATTGTTTAATATATGAAGTCATTGAGGTGATAAAAATTTTTCTAAAAAAAATTAGATTAAAAGGATTCAAGTCTTTTGCTAAAAAAACTGATGTAGAAATTAATACAAATATTACAGCAATTGTTGGACCAAATGGTAGTGGTAAAAGTAATATTGTTGATGCTGTACGATGGGTTTTGGGTGAACAGAGTGCTCGTACTTTAAGAGGTAGTAGAATGGCTGATGTAATTTTTGCTGGTAGCAGTGAACGCAAGCAACTACATGAAGCCAGTGTAACACTATTTTTTGATAACACTGAAAATAAATTAGCTCTTGATGGTGATGAAGTTACTATTACGAGAAAAGTTGATGAAGATGGCCGAGGCGATTATTTAATTAATGGAGCATCTTGTCGTTTGAAAGATATAGAAATGTTGCTGATGGATACTGGTCTTGGTAGTGATGGCTATGCAATAGTTGGTCAAGGGAAGATTGATTCGATTATCCATAGTAAACCTGATAAATTACGAGAATTATTTGAAGAAGCTGCTGGAATAACCAGTCATAAATCTAGAAAAGATGAAGCAAGAAATAGATTGGAAAAAACTGATCATGATCTTGACCGTGTTCAGGATTTAATCAGTGAATTGGAAAGACAATATAAACCATTGGAAAAAGCTGCCGAAAAGGCAAAAAAATACAAACGAATCAGTAGTGAATTGAAAGAACTTGAAGTTAGTCTTTTAAATAAACAATGGCTTACTTTAATTGATGATTTTAGGTATACAGAAACTAAGCGGAGCAGACTTGAAAATGATTTAGAGCAAATACAAGCTAAATTCACCTACTTATCAGATAGTCTTGAACAAGATAAATCAAAACTTCGCGATCTTGAAATAAAGAAAAATGATGCAGATGAAGATTTCTTTCAGACCGGCAACAAATTAAATGAAATTGCCAATTCCTTAAATGTACTGCAAGAGCGTAAAAAAGGAGTTCAAAAAAATAAAGATAAATTAAAATATGATTATAAAACAGGCCAGGAATCATTGAAAAAATCTCGAGATAAATTAGAAATTTTTACTGAGAAGTTTCAAAATAAGCTTAAGCAGGAAAATAGTATTAAGACTGTAATAACTGAACTTAAAAATTCTCTAGTCGATTTGGAAAATAGCCATCAGCAGACAAAGGATAAAATCTCTAATTTATCTGGTGGGATAAAAACAAATGATCAAAATTTACGTGAAATTGAAAGAGAGAAAGAAAAAATATCGGAAAGAATTATTTTTAATGAAAAACAAATTGAAGAAACCAGAGAAAAAAGAAGCAATTTTTTAACTGAAAAAGAGAGGTTAAAAGTAAAAAAAGAAAATAAGTCAGTTCAGATAAATGATATTAAGACTACTATTGAAACCAAGCAAAATCTTTTAGAAGATTTATTTAATCAGTATAATGAATCTACAGCCAATATTGAGAATAAAAGAGCTGATTTTGATAATCTTAAAGAAACAGCTCAAGGAAAAAGATCAAATTTAAAATTACTCAAAAATATGGAAGAAGATCATCGTGGATATTACAATGGTGTTAGAAATTTATTAAATAATATAGATCAATTTAATGGTATAATTGGCGTTATTGCGGAATTGATGGAAGTAAAGAAAACACATGAAACTGCTATAGAGACTGCATTAGGGGCTAAAATGCAGAATATTGTTGTGGAGACTGATCAAACTGCCCGAAAAGCTGTAAATTATCTTAAAACAACAGGTAAAGGTAGGGCAACTTTCTTACCATTAAATATGGTAAGTGGATCAAGACTAACTGATCATCAGCTTGATAAGATTGTAAAAATGCCTGGTTATCTTGGTTTGGCAGTTGATTTAGTCGATTTTCCGGACAAGTTATTAAGCGTGTTTAACAACTTGATGGGGAGAATTGTTGTTGCTAAAAATATTGATGCTGCAGTCGAAATTTCTAAATCAGCAGCTAATAATATTCAAATTGTCACATTAGATGGTGATGTAGTCTACCCTGGTGGAGCAATTTCTGGTGGTAGCAAAAAGAAAAATAATGGACCAAATTTACTTGGCCGTTCCAGACAAATAGATGATCTGGAAAATGAATTAGAGGTACTACATAATAAGACAACCTTAAAACAGGAAGAACTGCGCCATGAAGAAGAAAAACGAGAAAATTTGCAAAAAGAGATAAATAACTGTAAAGAAGAGATTAATCAACTGCGTTTTGAGTTGAATGATTATCAAAATGATTATAATAATATTATTGATAGATTAGAACAATTACAATCTGAACTTGCAAGTTTGGAAAAAAGGTATAATGATTTACATAGCAAGTTAGGTGAATTTGATCGGAAAGAAGCCGAAATTAAAGAAGATATTGCTGCTATAAATAATGGTTTTGTGCAAGATCAAGAAGAAGTTGATTTATTGGAAGCTAATTTAAATAAAATTAAAGATAATATGGAAAAACTCCGTAGCTGTATGACAGAAAAAAAGATTGAACTAGCCCGAGTCAATCAACAGAAAGAATCACTTGAAGAGGATAGAACCAATCTTAAAGAGGAAATTAATGATCTCGAGATACAACTGGAAGAGTTGAATAACAGTTTAGCAGAGGCAGATGCTAATATTGATAGTATTGATAATCGGACTATAAATCTAGATAAGAAAAGAAACGAATTAAATAAGCAGAAGGAAGAGTTAGTTAATTTAAGAGATAATCTTACCGAAGAAATTAAAAAAGTACAGTTAAAAGTTGATCAAGGTGATAATCAACTGATTAAACTTCAGAAGGAATTAAATAAAAGAAAAGATGAATTCCATGCGATAGATCTAAAGTATGATAGACAATATTCAAAAATAGAAAGAATTAAAAATACTTTAGAAAAAGATTATGGTTTTATTCCTGGGGAAATTCCAAAAGAAGAGTTAATCAAAATTTCAGATGAAGATGAAAAAGTTGTTAAAAATAAAATAGATGAATTCAAAAAAGCATGTAATAAATTACATCCTGTTAATGAGGCAGCTATAGATGAGTTTATTGAATTAAAAGATCGACTTGACTTTTTAAAAGAACAACAACATGATTTATTGAAAGCAAAGGAGACAATAATATCAGTTATTACTGATATTGAAACAACAATGGCAGATTTATTTGCTAATACATTTATAAAAGTGAAAAAAGAATTTAGCCAGATTTTTAGAGAATTATTTTCGGGCGGCCGAGCAGAACTTATTCTATCTGAACCTGATGATTTATTAAAAACAGGTGTAAATATAAATGCACAACCGCCAGGTAAAAATTTAAAAAGCTTATCATTACTATCAGGTGGAGAACGAGCTTTAACAGCTATTGCCTTAGTTTTTGCATTTTTAAAAGTAAAACCAAGTCCTTTTTATGTACTTGATGAGATTGACGCACCGCTTGATGATGTTAATGTAACTCGGTTTGCTAAATTCATTAGAAGATATGGAGAAATAGCTCAGTTTATTATAATTACACATAGACGCTATATGATGACAGAAGTAGATACACTTTATGGAGTGACTATGTCTGAATCAGGAGTATCACGCTTATTATCATTAGAATTAAATGAAAAACAAATAGAAGAACATATTACAGCCAGAAAGGAGACAGGTTAATGAATTTTTTTGGTAGAAACAAAGAAAAAAATAAAGATAAAGAGGTTATAGAAGATAAAAATAAAGGATTAATATCGCGTTTAAAAGAGGGGCTTGCTAAAACGAGACATGGATTAGTTGATAAAGTAACAAATATTTTTAGTAATCATTTAGTAATAGATGATGAATTATTTGAAGAATTAGAAGAGGTTCTTATTCAGGCAGACGTTGGTGTACACACTACTATGCAGCTGATTGAAGAGCTTGAAGTTGCTGTAGAAGAAGAAAAAATTAAAACAACAGATGCACTAATGGAATTATTTCATGCTAAGCTTGCTGTTATGTTGCAAGAAGAAGATGGTGGATTAGAGTTAGCGGAAGGTTTAAATGTTCTGATGGTTGTGGGTGTTAATGGGGCTGGTAAAACAACTACCATTGCTAAAATTGCCAAAAAATTTAAGGATAAAGACAAAAAAGTAATGCTTGCTGCCGGAGATACATTTCGGGCAGGAGCAATCGATCAATTAGAGGTTTGGGGTGATAGGCTCGGTATAAATGTGATTGCCCAACAGGAAGGTTCTGATTCCGCTGCGGTTGCTTATGATGCAGTTCAATCAGCTAGGTCAAAAAATGCTGATGTTCTAATTGTAGATACAGCTGGTAGGCTTCATACCCAGAAAAATTTGATGGATGAATTAAAAAAGGTGAAAAGAGTTATAGAAAGAGAAGCTTCTGATGCTCATGTAGAAGTCTTGCTGGTGCTAGATGCCACTACTGGTCAAAATGCAATTTCACAGGCTAAGTTATTTGATAAGGCAGTTGCTGTAGATGGTATTGCCTTAACGAAACTTGATGGGACAGCTAAAGGTGGAGTTGTAATTGCTGTTAAAAATGAACTTGGCATTCCTATTAAATTAATTGGAATTGGTGAAGCTGCTGAGGACTTACAGGACTTTCACCCCAAGGAGTTTGTTGATGCTTTGTTTGCAGATAAATAAATTAATTTTCGAAATAAAAATTAGATTTTAATTCTGGATTAGCTTGACAAATTGAATAAAATATATTAGAATATCATCTGTAAAGGTAAAATACTTAACACTGCAGGTGATATTTTTTGTTAAATAAAACAATAGAGATTGGATTGCTATTTGACTTTTACGGTAATCTACTAACAGATAAGCAACAAAATATAGTTCGCCAGTATTACTATCAAGATCTTTCCTTGGCGGAAATTGCAACAAATGCTGGGATAAGTAGACAGGGAGTTTATGATCATCTTAAGCGAAGTGAGGAAAGCCTGCGTGATTATGAAGATAAACTTGGACTTGTTCATAAATATAATCTTTTAAGAAGAGAAATTGATCGACTAGAAGAATTATTAAAGCAAGGTCTTTTAGATGATGAAAATTTGCTGGACCAGCTTAAAAGACAATTATTAATAATTAGAAAGACCCTGTAGAGGAGGATAAATAATGATATTTTCAGGTTTAGCGGAGAAGTTACAGGGAACATTAGATAAGTTAAGAGGTAAAGGTAAATTAAATGAGAAAGATGTGAAAGGTGCTTTACGAGAGGTGAAGATGGCCCTCCTTGAAGCAGATGTTAATTATAAAGTTGTAAAAAATTTCATAAAAAAAATAGAAGTACGTGCTGTTGGCCATGAAGTAATGGAAAGTTTATCTCCAGCCCAACAAGTTATTAAAATTGTAAATGATGAATTACAAAAACTGATGGGTGGAACAACAGCTGATTTAACATTTTCAGAGAACCCCCCTAGTATAATTATGATGGTTGGACTGCAGGGCTCTGGTAAAACAACCAGTTCTGGTAAGTTAGCTAAAAGACTGAAAAAACAAGGTAAACAACCATTACTAGTTGCAGGCGATATTTATCGTCCAGCTGCAATTAAACAATTGCAGGTCCTGGGAGATAGATTAGATGTTCCAGTATTTTCTATGGGAGATGCCACTAATCCAGTTGATATTGCTAAAGGTAGTATTAATTATGCACAATCAAATAATTTAGATACAATTATACTTGATACTGCAGGAAGATTACACATTGATGCAAAGATGATGGATGAATTAAAATCTATCAAGCGTAAAGTTAATCCACATGAAATTTTACTTGTAGTTGATTCAATGACCGGTCAAGATGCCGTTAATGTTGCTGAAAATTTTGATGAAGCACTTGGCATTGATGGGGTTGTATTGACTAAAATGGATGGCGATGCTCGTGGAGGTGCTGCTCTTTCTGTAAAGGCAGTAACAGGCAAACCAATTAAATTTGCTGGTATGGGAGAAAAATTAGAAGATTTAGAGCCCTTTCATCCTGACCGTGTAGCTTCTCGTATTCTTGGTATGGGTGATGTTTTAAGCCTTATAGAAAAAGCTGAGGCTAGCATTGACCAAAAGAAGGCGGAAGAACTTGAAGAAAAGTTAAGGAAAAATGCATTTACTCTTCAAGATTTTTTAGAACAGATGGAACAATTGAGAAATATGGGACCTATGGATGAAATATTAGGTATGATTCCTGGTATGAGTGGTGCTAAACAATTAAAAAATATGCAATTTGATGATAAGCAACTTGATCATATAGAAGCAATTATTAATTCTATGACACCTGAAGAGCGTAGAAAACCAGAAATTTTAAATGGTAGTCGCCGTCGTAGGATTTCTCAGGGAAGTGGAACAAGTATTCAGGAAGTTAATAGGTTATTAAAACAGTTTAAACAAACAAAAAAGATGATGAAACAGATGAATAGTTCTCATGGAAAATCAAGAGGATTGAATATTCCTTTTTTAGGTAAATAATTGATGATTTAGATGAGATTTAGTGCGCCGGCCTCAATGGCCAAGTGCAAAAATGACAACTTTGTAATTTAGATGAGATTTTTGTGAGAGGAGGTGAAAGTATGGCAGTTAAGATTAGACTTAAGCGGATCGGAAGTAAGCGTAATGCTTCTTTTAGATTAGTTGTATCCGATTCTAGAAGAACACCTACTGGACGCTTTGTGGAAGAACTTGGATTTTATGATCCTACAACAGAACCTGCTACTTATAACATAGACGAAGAAAAAGCATTGAAGTGGTTGAATAATGGTGCTACACCTTCTGATACTGTACGTAGTCTTTTGAAGAAATCTGGTATTTTAGCAAAATTTCACGCTGATGGTGAATAAAAGGGGGATTACTCCGTGAAAGAATTGGTAGAAGTTATTGCAAAATCGATTGTTGACCAACCAGAAGAAGTTTTTGTAAATCAAGTTGAAGGTGAAAAATCAGTAATTTTTGAGCTTTCTGTTGCTGATGATGATATGGGTAAAGTAATTGGTAAACGCGGTAGAATCGCAAAAGCAATTCGAACCGTTGTAAAAGCCGCTGCAACTAAAGAAGGTAAGAAAGTTATTATAGATATTCAATAGATTGACAAAATATTAAAGTTGGTGAGTTAACTGACTAATTTAACTAAAATCGGTAAAATAACAAAACATCAAGGTAATAAAGGTGAAGTTCGTGTATTACCTTTAACTGATTATCCAGAGCGATTTACTATGCTTAATAAGGTTATTCTTAAAAGAGCGAATGAACAGTTAGAACTTGAAATTGAAGATCTTCGTTTTCATAAACAATTTGTAATTATAAAATTTATGGGGATAAATAATATTGGAGAAGCAATATCTCTTAAAAATTATGAGATATTAATTTCTGATGAAGATAAACTTTTATTACCAGAAGACCATTATTATGTTTCTGAAATAATTGGTTGTCAGGTATATACTCTTCAGGGATTTGAACTTGGAGAGATTGTTGAAGTTATCACAACTGGTGGAGCTGATATTTTTGTTGTCCACTCAGCTGAGAATGAATATATGATTCCAGCCAGTAAAGAAATGATTAGTGAAATTGATTTAGTTAACAATAAACTAATTGTTGATCCAATTGAAGGTTTATTAGATCTTTAAATATAATAGGAGTTGTAATTATGTTTTTTGACATCCTTACTCTTTTTCCTGAGATGTTTGTGGGACCGTTTAGTGAAAGTATTTTGGCCAGGGCTAGAGAAGAAGAATTAATCGAAATTAATACAATCAATATTAGGGATTACACTTATGATAAACATCATATTACAGATGATACACCTTATGGTGGTGGAGCGGGGATGGTTTTAAAACCTGAGCCGATTTATCGTGCTTGGCAGAATATCAATGATAAGCGTCAAAGGGATGTGACTACTATTTTAATGAGCCCTCAAGGAAAACAACTGGATCAAAAAATGGTTAAAGATCTGAGTTTGGAAGAGGGTTTAATAATTATTTGTGGTCGTTATGAGGGTGTTGATGATCGAGTTAGAGACTTAGTGGTCGATGAAGAAATTTCTATCGGTGATTATGTTTTAACTGGCGGTGAGCTCCCTGCAATGGTGCTTGTTGATGCAGTAGCTAGGATGAAAAAAGGTGTTCTGGGAGATGAAAATTCTAGTATTAAAGATTCATTTTTTAATGGACTATTGGAACATCCTCATTATACTCGTCCTAGAGAATTTGCTGGATTAAAGGTACCAGATGTTCTGTTAAACGGTAATCATGGTTTAATTGATCTCTGGCGCAAAAAAAAATCTTTGCAGCGAACCTGGTTAAGAAGACCTGATTTGCTTGCTAAAAAGCGTTTAACAGCAGCAGAAGAAAAATTACTAGAAGAAATTAAAGCAGAAATTAAAGGTGGTCAAGATGACTAAAGAAAATGCAACAGTATATTTAGCTTTAATTCATAACCCCGTTTATAATAAATTGGGAGAAGTAATTACCACTACGGTCACTAATTATGATTTGCATGATATTACTAGGGCTGGCAGAACTTTTGGTATAAAAAAATACTTTATTGTCAACCATCTTGCTTCACAGCAGAAACTAGTTAAAAAAATGAGGAATTATTGGACAAGTGGGTTTGGAGCAGATTATAATAGTAATCGGCATGAGTCTTTTACCATACTTGATATTGCTGATGATCTTAAGCAAGCAGTTGATACTATCAATATGGAAACAGGTAAAGATCCGTATCTTGTTGCAACTAGTGCTAAACAATGTTCTGAGGTAGTAAGTTTTAATAGTATGCGAAAGAAATTAGCTTCCTCAAATAGGCCGTTTTTAATTTTGTTTGGAACCGGCTGGGGTTTAACAGAGGATATACTCGACCGATGTGATTATTTACTTGCACCAATCTATGGTCGGGGTGATTATAATCATCTTTCAGTGAGAAGTGCTGCATCTATTATCATGGATAGATTGTTGGCTACTCCTTGGTGGGAATAATTTAATAAACTATTATTTTGTAATTGAAGGGAGGGTAAAAAGTGAATATTATTAACGAAATAGAAAAAGAGCAGATGCGGGATGATATTCCTGAATTTGCTACTGGTGATACAGTACGCCTTGCAGTAAGGGTTGTTGAAGGCGGAAAAGAAAGACTTCAAATTTATGAAGGTGTTGTTCTTAAAAGAAATGGTGGGGGACTTAATGAGTCTTTTACCGTAAGAAAAATATCTAATGGTGTTGGTGTTGAAAGAACTTTTCCAGTTCATTCAAGAAAAATTGCTGAATTCAAAGTCGTTCGCCGCGGAGATGTAAGAAAATCTCGTCTCTATTATCTGAGAGACCGTCGTGGAAAGGCTTCTAGAATTAAAGAAAAAAGAGATTAGTATGTTAAGGGTGTAGGATTTTTCCTCCACCCTTTTTATCTTAAATAATAGTGAGGTTAGATAAATGATTCAATGGTATCCTGGACATATGGCTAAAGCGAAAAGAATAGTGGGGAAAGATTTAAAACTTGTGGATCTGGTGATTGAACTACTTGATGCCAGAATTCCTGGCAGTAGTGTAAATCCAGATTTAAATGATTTATTAGTTGATCAAGAAAAAATAATAGTACTTAATAAAATGGATTTGGCTAATAAGCAGATGACAAAAGATTGGATTGACTACTTTAAAAATGAAAATCCTACACTTGCAGTTAATGCAATTGAAAAACAGGGTTTAGGTCAATTACGGCATCTTCTCGAGGTTGAAAGAGATAAAATTAATGATAAGTTAGCTAAAAAAGGAAGAAATGAAAGGGCAGTACGGGTGATGATTATTGGTATACCTAATGTTGGTAAATCTGCCTTGATTAACGCACTTGCTGGTAGTAAAGTTGCAAATATAGGCAATAAGCCAGGGGTAACGCGTGGTCGGCAATGGATTAATGTTGGCAAGAAAATAAAGTTATTAGATACACCTGGTATACTTTGGCCGAGTTTTTCTGATGAAGACACTGCTTATAAACTTGCCTTAACTGGTGCCATTAATAAAGACGTTTTTGATTTTGAAATGGCAGCTTATCGGTTAATAAAATTCATTAATGATATAAATATTAAAACACTAGAAAATGCTTATCAAATAGAAATAGATACTGAACAGCCCTATGATATTTTAGAGATTATTGGAAAAAGAAGAGGTTGCATGATGAGTGGGGGAAAAGTTGATCGGAATCGGGCAGCTGAACTTATTATTAATGATTATCGCAATGGTAATTTGGGACGATTGACTCTCGAAAAGTTATCAGGAACAGTGGGTGATTTATAAATGAAGAGTTTATCTGAGCTGACAATTGCTGAAATTAAAAATCAGCTCAATGAGCAGGAACCTACAATTGAACTAATTAATAAACTAGCTAAGGATAAACGGATTGGTGTCCAAAAAATTGCAACTCAATTAACTAGAAAAAAAGAGAGGTTTGAGGCATTAGAACAAAAATGGCTCAAAATGGCTCAATTAGAGAAAATGTTTTTAGAAAAAGGTTACCATTATATTGCCGGAGTTGATGAGGCAGGGCGTGGTCCACTTGCTGGTCCGGTTATTGCAGCCGCTGTTGTACTTGATCCAGCAACAAAAATAATTGGTCTTGATGATTCGAAAAAATTAAGTAGCAGCAAAAGAGATCAATTATTTATAGAAATTAAAGAAAAGGCTTTAGCAGTAGCAACAGGAAGTGTTGCTAGCCAAGAAATTGATGAGATAAATATTTATCATGCATCTTTACTTGCTATGGAAAGGGCAATCAATGATCTACAAGTGAAAACTGACCTTGTTTTAGTTGATGGTAATGTGGAAATACCAGATCTAGAAATAGAACAAGAAATTATAATTGGTGGTGATAGTAGAGTAAATGCTATTGCAGCTGCTTCAATTATTGCCAAGGTAACTAGAGATAAAATTATTGAACAATATCATCAAGTCTATCCTGCTTATAATTTTTTATCAAATAAAGGTTATGGAACGGCTGAACATATTTCAGCCTTGAAAAGAAATGGCCCCACTCCCATCCACCGTTATTCTTTTAATATAGTTAAAGAATCCGTTTCTTAAGAAAGGAGAAGAAATGAATACGAAAAAAATCGTTCGTGCAGCTGTAATTGCTGGTCTTTATATTGTAATTACTTACTTATTAGCCCCGATTAGTTTTGGGCCATTACAATTTAGGGCATCTGAGGCATTAACAGTTTTGCCAATTATTTATCCTGAGGCTATTCCCGGGCTATTTATTGGTGTTCTTTTTGCAAATATATTTGGTGGTCTTGGTTTAATAGATATAGTGGGTGGAAGCTTAGTCACTTTAATTGCAGCATACTTTACTTATCGCTATCGCGATAATATTTTTGCTTATTTAAGTCCTATTTTATTTAATGGTTTTTTAATTAGTATATATTTACATCTATTATTTGGAATTCCGTATTGGATTACTGTGATTCAGATAAGTTTAAGTGAAGCTCTTGTGGTCTTTTTGCTTGGTTATCCTTTAATTAAATATTTAAAGTTCCATTTAAATAATTAGTTACCATTTTAGATCAAACCATCTATAAGCTAGTGCTTCTAAAAAGTCTTCATTTTTAATATCTTTATGTTTGGCCAGATCAGCTATTGTTCTGGCTGTTTTCAAAATTTTTGTGTAGGAACGCATACTTAGACTATATTTTTGAATAGCTTGGTAGGCAATTTTTTTTGTTCTAGGATTTAGTTTACAAAATTTATCTAATAAATCACTTTTTAATTCACTATTATTTGTTAGTTTATAATCTTTGTAGCGGTCTAATTGTAACTGGCGAGCAGCAATGACTCGTTTGCGGATAACGGCAGATCTTTCACTTGTTTTATTTTTCATTATTTCTTCAGGAGTAAGTGATGGTAACTCAATTTGGATATCGATTCTATCTTGTAGTGGTCCAGAAATATGAGAACGATATTTTTCTATATTGTGTGGTTTGCATTTGCAGTTTCTATGTTCATCACCATAATAACCACAGGGACAAGGGTTCATTGCAGATATTAGTAAAAAGTTAGCAGGATAAGTAGTATGTTTGTTATGTCTGATTAATCTAATTACTTTTTCTTCAAGTGGTTCTCGTAGTTGGGCTAGAACTCTATTTTTAAATTCAGGTAGTTCATCTAAAAATAATACTCCTTGATGAGCTAAACTAATTTGACCTGGTTTTGGTTTGCTCCCTCCTCCAATAAGACCAGCTGCAGTTATGCTGTGGTGTGGTGCTAACAATTGTCTATCTTTAGTAGAAAAATTTAATTTATCTAATTCGCCAGCAATACTATAGATTCCAGCTACTTCTAAAAATTGTTTTTGCTTAAGTTGGGGTAAGATTGTAACTATGCTCTTGGCAAGTAATGTTTTACCACAACCAGGTGGACCAATTAATAAGAGGTTATGATTTCCAGCAGAGGCTATTTCTATGGCTCTTTTGGCATCTTGTTGGCCGATTATATCTGACATATCTGGTGCTTTAGTAGCAGTTTGCAAATTATTTATTTTATTTATATTATCTTTTTTAAGCTGGGTGAGTTTTGCTAAATCTTTTAAATGAGCTATTTCTATTGTTGTTAGTTTTTTAATTAAGGCTGCTTCTTGTTGATTTGCTGTGGGTATAATGACTCCAGGTGATTTATTATTCATGGCATTGATTAACATTGGTAATAGACCTGATACAAACTGAACTTTACCGGATAAGGATAATTCTCCCAAAATTATATAATCTTGATATTTTTCTGCTGATATTTGCCCAGAGGCAATTAAAATACCAGTCGCGATAGCTAAATCAAAGTGAGGTCCAATTTTCCGCATATTGGCTGGTGCTAAATTTACGGTTATTTTTTTTACCGGCCAAGCAAAACCCGAGTTTTTAATGGCAGCTCTGACTCTTTTAATAGATTCTCTAACTGAACTATCTGGTAATCCCACTATATCAAAAGCAGGCAAACCCAGGGCCAAATCAACTTCAACATTTACAGGTATTGCATTCAGCCCATGTATAGCTGAGGCTTTAACACTTGCATACATCTGCAAAACTCCCTTCAGGAAAATATGTTTTTTAGGTGCTCAACTTTATAGCGTGTTTTGTTTAACATAATAATTAATGCATCAAACCTTAAATGATTAATTTCATTTAATTGAGCTTGGTTGTTATTTAAAAATTGCATAGTAGTTTTCATGAAATTGTCTTTATTTCTAAGTATGTTTTCTTTACCATCACCGAATTTATTGTTTGTCCGAGTTTTTACTTCAATGAATATGAGTAGATCATTTTTTTTAGCTATTATATCTATTTCACCATATTTTGTGTAGTAGTTTTTCGCAAATATTTGATATTTGTGTTTGATTAGATAATTAGTCCCGATTTCTTCACCTAACTTACCAATTTTTTGTTGATATGTCAATTTATCACCTCATTTGCTACTATTATTAATAATTCTTTACATTAATGGAATTTCCTGCAAAATTCTTTTTAGCTTTTATAATTTGTTTGGCAGGAATTATAGACAGAATATAGAAATATAATAAACAGGTTGTATCTTTTTGCTTTGTAAGGATGGTGTAAACTATGCGCTTGATTGAAACAGAAAAGATTGATAATTCCATGGAATTGGCACGACCTGTCTATCATGGTGGCCATATTATGCTTAATAAAGGTATAAGTAATTTAACTACCTATAAAGAGAGATTGTTAAAAATTGGTATTACATATGTATATATTAATGATGAAGATTCTGAAGATATTGTAGTTAAAGGGTTAATAGATGATCAAACACGTGAAAATAGTAAAAAAGTAGTTAAAATGACAATGGAAAATATTGCAGATGAAAAAAATATAAATCTGGATATTATTAAGGAGACGATTGACAAAATAATTAATAAAATATTTTCATCTGATGATATAATGCATAATTTACTTGATATCCGTTCATATGATTCTTATATTTTTTCTCATTGTGTAAATGTTGCTGTTTTATCATTGATGCTGGGAAAACATCTGGGATTAAATAAATTTGAGTTGCAAGATCTGGGAGTAGGGGCATTATTACATGATATTGGGAAGGTATTTATTCCAGATAATATTAATAATAAGCCAGCTAGTTTAACAGATCAAGAATATGAAATTATGCAGGAGCATCCAAGACTTGGCTATGATAAACTTAAAGATCATTTTGAAGTGAGTAGTGTCTCAAGAGCTGTTGTCCTACAACACCATGAAAAATTTACTGGTAATGGTTATCCACGTAATTTACATGGAGATGAAATACATTCTTTTGCAAGAATAGCTGCTGTTGCTGATGTTTTTGATGCCTTAACAAGTAATCGTATTTATCGTGAAAGATGGTCAACTCATGATGCAGTTGAGTTCTTAATTTCAAATGGTGGTATTCAATTTGATAAAAAATTTGTAATGAAGTTTGTCCAAAATATAGCTATTTATCCAAATGGTACTACAATAAAGTTAAGTAATGGTAAAAACGCTATAGTAAAAGAACAAAATCGGAATTATCCGACAAGACCAGTTGTGAAAGTGATTGATAAAAAGTTTTCTAAAAAAAATTATGAGATTATAAATTTAATGAAAAAATTAGATTTAGTGATAGTAGAATAAATTAAAAGGGAGGATAACTCCTCCCCCTAGAATCTTTTAATAATCCCAACCGCCAAGTAATAATAGAATTAAAATCAGAAAGATAATAAAAGTATAATTATCATTGTAACCTGACATTTCTTACCCTCCTCTTTCTGTAAGTGATTTACTATAATATATGATTTGAAATATAAAGTGTGAATTAATATTAACCAGGAGGTTTTAAATTGGAAGCAAACTTTGTAGAAAAATTACATGAAATTCAGTATTGGTTAATGCTAAATCATAAGAGTCATAAAATAATATATGTAATTGGAATATTAATTTTATTGGCTTATCTGGTACGCTCTCTTACAGAAAAATATCGTATCCCAAGTGTAGTAGGATATATTATTCTTGGTACAATATTTAGTGTGAGTGTCATTGATAAGCTTCCGTTTTTATCTAGAGAGTTTGTAGCTTGGTATAGTTACTTAATAAATTCTTTTAATTTTATAACTGTGTTAGCTGTTTCGTTTATTTCTTTTACTATTGGTACGTCATTGTCTCTTAAAGTTTTACATAAGTTGGAACTGGAATTTGCTTTGATAGTTTTGTTTGAGTCAATTGGTGCGTTTATACTTGTGGCTGGTTCGATGCTATTATTGGGTCAACCCCTTTTTGTAGCACTTTTATTAGGCACAATTGCAACTGCTACTGCACCAGCTGCCACGGTTATGGCACTTAAGGAGTATAGTTTGCAGGGGACTCTGTCAGCTACCTTAATGGTGGTGCTAGCCTTAGATGAAGCTATTGCATTAATTATTTTTGCTTTTATGGAACCATTAGCTTTAATATCAGTTTCTCCAGATGTTCAAATAACAATTTTTAATGTCTTTATCATACCAAGTCTAAAAATTATTAGTTCAATTGGAATTGGTATTATTATAGGTTATTTATCACAAAATAGGATGGCTGTATGTCATTCTGAGAGCAGAAAAGTTTTATTGATTTTAGCAACTGTATTTGGTGTTTCAGCTTTAACTATTTATTTAGATATTTCTCCATTGATAGCTAATCTTTTTGTTGGCTTTGCTTATCGAAATTTTGCTAAAAAGAGACTTGATATAGCAGATAAAATTGATATTTTAACAGTCCCACTTTTTGCTGCATTTTTTATATTGGCTGGTACTAAAATACAAATTACTAATTTAGCTAATGGAAGTTTCTTATTGATAGCAATTGTTTATACTGTGATGCGTATTGCTGGTAAAATGGGTGGAGCTAATCTTGGTGCAAAATTGTCAAATGCTTCTCCAGAAGTTAGTAGTTATATTGGTTATGGTCTCTTACCTCAAATTGGTGTTGCGATAGATCTTGCATTTATAATTCAAAGAGATTTTATTCATTTACCAGGTGATGCTGCTAATATTTCAATATTAATATTGAATATTATTTTATTTACCTCATTTATTACAGAAACTTTAGGTCCTTTGGCTACTGAATTTGCCTTAATTAAATCAGGTGAAATCAAAAAATTATGATAGAATATTTAGACAGGAGGTAAGAAAGTTGGGCTTAGATTATGAAAAATTAATTAATAATCTAGAAGAAATAATGCATGTAATTGGGAAATATCAGATTAATAATCAGGAAAAAAACATTAAAGTTGAATTTAAGACAAATAATAATGATTTGGTTACAGAGATAGATAAAAAATCAGAAGAGATGCTAATAGAATATTTATCTGATCAATATCCAGGTTTTGCATTTTTATCGGAAGAGAGTGGTAAAAGAGAAGGAAATAATGAATATCGCTGGATAATTGATCCTCTTGATGGAACTACTAATTATGCTAATGGTTTTCCCTTATTTTGTATTTCTTGTGCTTTAGAGAAAGGGGAAGAGATTGTTGCAGGTGCTGTTTATGTACCAATAACTAATGAATTTTTTTCCGCAGTTAAAAATCAAGGTGCATTTCTAAATGGTGAAAAAATAGCTGTAGCAAAAATTGAAAATTTAAATGATGCTGTTTTGATAACAGGATTTCCCTATGATAAAGATAAAAATAAAGATAATAATCTTGATTTGTTCAATTATTTTTTACCAAAAGCAAGGGGTGTTAGACGAATAGGTGCTGCTGCATATGATCTTTGTAATATAGCAAGAGGTGTCTTTTCTGCTTTTTGGGAATTGCGTTTAAAATACTGGGATATTGCAGCAGGTAAATTGATTGTGGAAGAAGCTGGGGGAGTAGTCAATATTTTTTCTCAAGAAGATGGTTTTTCTCTTGTGGCAAGTAATAAGAAATTGAACGAGAATATTATTGAAAAGATAAAAGAAATTAGAGGAGGTTGTGTTAATGAATAAAAATTTTAGTAATTTCATCATATTTTTAGCGTTAATTATTTTAGGTGCTTTATTAGTCAATGGTTTATATTTTAATGAGAATAATCAAAGTGGTTTATCTGAAAATAATTATCCAAATGAAGGGTTAGTTAAAACATCAATTACTTATCAGGCAAGCCAAGATTTTAGTCCTGAAATTGCTACAGTTATAATTGGAGTAAGTTCAAGAGGATCTGTTTTGGATAAGCTAATTACTGAAAATAATCAAAAAATGCAAAATTTAAATGAGATAATTAACAATTTTGAACCACTCAAAATCGAAACAAAAGAATTTAGTGTAACTCCAATTAATTATCGAGAAGAAGGCGAAGATTTGCTTAGATATCAAGTTAATAACCATGTTGAATTCTCGACAGATAAATTAGATGAATTAAGTCTAATATTACAAGAATTGTTGCAAGTCGGAGCGAATCGAGTGGTTAATATTGACTATCAGTTAAAAGATGATAAGCAGGCTAGAGAGGCAGTAACAAAGTTAGCTATTGAAGGTATTAAAGAAAAAGCAGAATTTGTTTTAGAACAATTTAATAAAGATGATTATAAATTTGTCAATTTAACAATAAATGATCATAGTAGCAGTAATTTTATGAGATACTCAGTCAGTGATAGTTTACAAGGAGAAGCAGCTGCTCCTCCTATTAATCCATCTGATATTAAGATAACTGTTTCAATTAATTCTGAAATAGCGCTTTATTAATTTTTATTTCCCCATTAAAAAGTTAGCTGCTTTTTTAATATCAGCTTCAGAAGCAACTAAGAAGACCTGATTACCGCTATAAATACGCCTATTGCCTCGGGGAATAACAAATTGATCATCAACAGTATCAAATATACCAGCAATAACACAGTTATCAGGGAATTTATCATGACTTACTATTTCAGAAATCATTTCACTTGAACACGGTGAATTTTCTGGAATAGTAATAATTGAAACTTCAGCCTTTCCGTCTCCAAGAGAGGCTACTTGGCGAATTTCAGGTTGTTCAATATCTGTAATGAATTTGTCAACAATTAAGTCCATAGTGGCTGCGATATTAGTTGCTCCAGCCATATAATAGGCACTCTTGTATTCGGGTTCACGCATACGGACCATAATTTGCTCAACACCGAAATTTTTCGCTAGTAAGCTAAAGGCAAGATTATCTGCATCATATCTCATGACACCCAGAGCTACATCGCATTTTTCTATGCCTGCTTCCCGAAGTACATCAATTCTAGTCGCATTACCTAAAATAGTTACAGCACCATATCTGCTATATATTTTTTCTGCAATTTCTTGTTTGCGCTCAATTACTATGACATCATGTTTGGCAACTAGTTGTTTAGTTAAGTTTCTACCAACGACACCGCCTCCAGCAATAATAATATACATAAGTATTTCCTCCTTAATTCCAAGATTTTTTAGTAAAAATCAAGATAACAGGTAAAATTTCTAGACGTCCGGCCAACATACCAATAATATAGGTAAGTTTAATTATAGGAGCAAGGGAGGCCATCTTATCAACTGAAAAATAAAAGGGGCCAATATTTCCAACTGCAGAAAACATACCAGAAAATGACTGCCAAGCATTTAAATCTGAGGCGATTGCTGTAATCATTGCCCCAACAAATATTAAGATTAACCAGCTCATAAAAATTGCAACAATTTTATTGATTTCTTCTTGGTCTATAATTTGTTTATCGATGGTAACAGGGATGACAGCTCTCTTTGGTAAATATATTTTTTTAATTTCTCTTCTGAATAATCCAGTTAAGATATTTATTCTTAGTACTTTAACACCACCTGAAGTTGAGCCTACACAACCACCAATTAACATTAAAATTAATAATATTTGTTTAGCCATAGCAGGAAAAAAAGCAGAATTTATGTCATGGGTACCAAAACCAGTTGTTGTTATAATAGAAACAACCTGGAAGATAGTTTTTCTAAAAAGGTCTGGAAATGAATTGAAATGTCCTATATTATTAAATAAAATAGCGATAATAATAAGTCCACTTGCAGCTAAAATTAAATAGATAAAAGTTTTAAATTCAGTATCTTCAAAATATCCTTTGATGTTTCCATTAAAAAAACGAAAATGGAGCAAAAAATTTATGCCTCCTATCAACATGAAAACTATTATTACATATTCAATTAATTGATAATTTTTATAACCAGCATTTTGGAAATATAAGATGCTGGCATCGTGAGTGGAAAAACCACCTGTTGATAGAGAAGAGAAACTATGGGTGATAGCATCAAAAGGAGTTAATCCTAGTAAAAGCAAAATTATTATTTCTAAGAATATAAAACCTAAATAAATAGCCCAAAGAATTTTTACTGTCTTGAATATGTTAGGAACTGGTCGTGCAACATTAATTTTATGACTTTCAGCGCTAAACAGCTGCCAGACTTCGCCGCGTGTTCTTGATGAAATTAAAAGGAAAAAGGTTAAAATACCAAGTCCACCTAGGAGCTGTTGTAGACTGCGCCATAACAAAATCGAACGTGGCATTTGGTCAAGACCAGAGAAAACAGTAATACCGGTTGTTGTAAAACCACTAACTGCCTCAAACAATGCATCAATAAAGGTTTTATCTAAACCAATTATAAAAGGAATTGCGCCAAGCAGTGAAGCAAAAAACCAGCCTAAGGTACAGAGTAACATTGCGGTAGATAGATCAAGATATAAATTTTTTGTAATAATTACTTTTTTGCAAATAAAAAATAAGATAAATGAAATAAAGATTGGTAGAAGATAGGCTTGATAAATATCTGTTCCTTCTTGCCAAATAAAGGCAAGCAGGAGTGGTATAATCATGATTATACCTAAAATAAAAATTAGGGAGCTCAGATAATATATTATTGTATTAAATTTTGTTGAATTTAACATTTTGCGACCTCCCATTTAATAGTTGTTATTTATTTATTCAATGATATTTACAAACATCCTTCTTTTAAATTACTTTATATTAATAATCAATTGAGGTGTAATTAATGAGTAAAAATAGAAATATTTATTTAAAGAAAAAAAATCCTGAAATTGCTTTACAAGAATGGCTAGATAATTTTTATGATTTTGAGGGTGAGATTGAAACAATTGCAGTGGAAGATGCTCGAGGAAGGATTACTGCTTGTGCTATCAAAGCAAAAAGATCTGCTCCTCATTATTATGCATCAGCTATGGATGGAATTGCTACAAGAGCAGAGCTGACTTTTACTGCTGATGCAAGAAACCCAGTCAAATTAATGCAGGTAGAGGATTTTACCTGGGTAGATACTGGTGATCCAATACCAGAAAATTTTAATACTGTTATTAAGGTTGAGGAATTAAACATAATTAATGATAATGAATTAATGATCGAAAGGTCTGCTAATCCGTGGCAGCATATTCGGATGATTGGTGAAAGTGTAATTAAAAAGAACCTTGTATTACCTATCAATCATCAAATTAGAGCATATGATATTGGAGGCTTATTAGAGGCTGGTATCACTGAGATAGAAGTTAGATCCAAACCAACTATTGGAATAATTCCAACGGGGACTGAGTTAGTAAATGCTGATCAAGAACCTGCTAGAGGCCAGTTAATTGAATTTAATTCAAAGATTATTAAAGCGTTTATTAAAGAATGGGGTGGTGAAGCAACTATCTCTGAAATTATCGCAGATGATTACCAGCAGATAAGAAATAAATTTGCAGAGTATAATCAAAAATTTGATTTTACTATTATTTTATCTGGTTCTTCTGCAGGCAAGGAAGACTTTACTATTAAGATATTAACTGAGTTAGGTGAAGTATTTACACATGGGGTTAACTTGATGCCAGGTAAGCCGCTTATTTTAGGAAAAGCATCTGAAAAACCGGTTATGGGATTGCCTGGTTATCCCATTGCTGCAATTTTTACCTTTTTTATCTTTGGCCAACCTTTAATCAAACAAATGCAGGGTAGGAGGAAGCTAGATTTAGACAAAGTAGAAGCGCTTTTAAAGAGAAAATTACCTTCAACTGCTGGTATCAATGAATTAATAAGAGTAAATTTAGCTGAAATAGACGACAAACTTGTTGCTATTCCACGGAAAAGAGGTTCAGCGGCCATGGAGTCACTTTTGAATTCAGATGGAGTAATGGTGATACCAGAAAACGAAGAAGGTTTTGCAGTTGGAGAAATGAAAGACGTATATTTATTGAAACCACTGCAAAATATTAAAAAGGATTTAATGCTGAGTGGAAGTCATGATTTTTCATTAGATTTTATTAAGAATGAATTTGCAAAAAATATTCAGACTGGCGATTTTAAATTTATTACTTCTGGAAGTATGGGAGGTTTAACATCTTTACGAAGAAAAGAAGTTCATTTAGCAGGTTCACATCTAATAGATGCACAAACCGGTGCCTATAATCGTCATCTTGTTAAAAGGTTATTTAGTAATCAGAAAATTGCTCTTATCAATTTAGTTGAACGAGAACAGGGTTTAATGATAAACAATAATTTAGATAAAATAAAAAGTTTAACAGATTTAGCTAAAGAAAAATTAGTATATATAAATAGACAGCGTGGTTCGGGTACACGAGTCTTATTTGATTATTTATTAGCTGAACATGGAATTTCCAAAAATTCTATTATCGGTTATGAGCGAGAAGTTTATACTCACTTAGCAGCAGCAGCCACTGTTACTAATGGTGGTGCAGACGCGGCGATGGGCATTAGAGCAGCTGCGGAAATTATGGACTTAAATTTTATTCCTCTTAAAAAAGAAACTTATCAACTAATTTTACCGGAGAAATTTTTAAATGATTCACGTATAACTATCCTATTAGATATAATCAAGTCAGCAACTTTTAAAGATTATATGACAGAGTATAAAGGTTATTCAATAGAAAAATCAGGTTTGGTAGAAATAATAGAGTGTTAAAATGACAGTTTTCAAGCTGTCATTTTGTTTTTTTAAAGAGGATATTCCAATAATATGTCAAATATAGATAGATATAACATAATAATCCTGGGAGGCATAATGATGGAAGAAAAACTTTATTGGTTAGGTTTGAGCTACCTGAATGGTGTTGGACCAGTTACAATCAAATCTTTATATGATTATTTTAAATCTGCAAAAAATATTTGGCAAGCAAATAAATTAGAGATTAAACAAATTATTAATAATTCCAGGATTTCTAGTATATTTATTAAGGAAAGAATGAAGCTAGATATTTTGTCTCTTGAAAAAAAGTTGCAGAAAAAATCGGTTAATTATATTGCTTTCTCAGAAAAGGGATATCCAGCTCAACTTTGTCATATTTATGATCCACCTCCGGTACTGTTTTACCAGGGAGTGCTAGATTTTAATAGTCTGGCTATAGCTATTGTTGGTACGAGAAAATCAACTATTTATGGTAGAGAAATTGCTGATAAATTGGCATCTGAATTAGCTGGCAAAGGAATTAATATTGTCAGTGGTCTGGCTAGAGGCATTGATACTGCCGCTCATCAAGGTGCTCTTAATAGTAATGGATTTACAACTGCAGTTACAGGTGCTGGTTTTGATTATATTTATCCACCTGAGAACAAAAACTTATTTGAAGATATTGCTGAACATGGTCTTTTAATAACAGAATTCCCACCAGAAATTGTACCAAGACCATATAATTTCCCGCGCAGAAATAGAATTATAAGTGGCTTAACGCAAGGAGTTATAGTAGTAGAGGCAGCTGAGAAGAGTGGTGCTTTAATAACAGCAAATTTTGCTCTAGAACAAGGTAGAGAAGTATTTGCTGTACCCGGGAATATTAATAGACAAACTAGTAAAGGTACTAATAATTTAATTAAAGAAGGGGCAATACCAGTTCTATCTAGTGATGACGTTCTATCTGAACTTTTATTAGCTGATGAATCTAAGCTTTGTCAAGAGAAAAAAACCGAGATAAATTATAGCAGATTAACTGAGAAAGAGAGAAAAATTCTTAAAATATTTCAACACGAGTTAGAGTTAAACAAAGAAGATTTGCTTGCAATTAGTGGCTATAAAACTGGAAAAATAAATGAAATTATTGTTAAATTAGAGTTAAAAGGACTAATTGAACGGGAAAATGGTAAAAAATATGTATTTAAGGGTTTACAAAATCTTTTGAAACCAATATAATAATATACTAGTCAATATATTATCCTTTAAAATACAAAGGAGGAGTAGGTTTTTCCTTAAATTATTATGAATAATAACATTATTGAGATTATAACTATTATAATTCAAAAGTTAATAAAAGGTGAAGATGAATTCTTATTAGAGGAAGATAAAATAACCGAAGAGCTCTATGAAATGGGTTATTCCAGCCAGGAGATTGATCGGGCTTTTACCTTTATCTATACGAATTCAGAAGTTGTTGAGGAAGATGAGTTTTTTACAGATTTAAATTATGATACTGGGCATTTTTATCGAAGAATATTTACTGATGCTGAAAAAATATATTTTGAAAAAGATATTAAGGGTATTTTATATAAAATAAATGATTTGAAAATACTAACTGATGATGAATATGAAATGTTGATAAATCGAATGATGCAAACTGCTTTTTTAGATAAACTGGATTGCTTCTCAATTTGGAGCATCATAAATGATTTAGTTAGTAATGATAAATTGGAAATAATTATCGATGAAATTGATGAATTTAATGAGTTCTGGATGGATAGTTATAAAAATGTAAATTAATATAAGTATGTTGGAGGTATTAATATGGCTAAGAAACAGGATAGTACACTTGTTATTGTTGAATCACCTGCTAAGGCCAAAACAATAACAAAATTTTTAGGTAAAGGATATAAAGTTGAAGCATCAATGGGTCATGTCATTGATCTTCCTAAAAGTCAATTAGGCGTAGAACCAGAAGATAATTTTAAGCCTAAGTATATAACCATTCGCGGAAAAGGTAAGATTTTGAGTAAATTAAAAAAAGCTGCCAAAAATAGTCAACGTGTCTTACTGGCAACTGACCCTGATAGAGAAGGGGAGGCTATTTCCTGGCATTTAGCAAAAGCGCTTAAACTTGAAAATGATGAAAATAGAATTGCATTTAATGAAATTACTAAAAGTGCAATCAAAAAAGCAATTACTAATCCTCGACAAATTGATGAAGATTTAGTTGATGCCCAGCAGGCTAGAAGATTACTTGATAGACTTGTTGGATATAAATTAAGTCCACTTCTCTGGAAAAAGGTCAGAAAAGGACTTAGTGCAGGACGTGTTCAATCTGTAGCAGTTAAAATAATCTGCAAACGTGAAACTGAGATTGAAAATTTTAATAAAGAAGAATACTGGTCTTTAATTGCTGACCTTGTTAATGATGATAAAAAAATTAGTGCTGACTTATACCGTATTAATAATAAAAAGTTTAAAGTTGCATCACAAGCAGAAATGGATAAAATTGTTGCTGAAATTAAATCTGAATCATTTAAAGTTACAAAGGTGAAAGAAAGAAAACGGAGACGTTATGCTAAGGCACCTTTCACAACAAGTACTTTACAACAAAATGCTGCTAATCGACTCGGCTTTACAGCTAAGAAAACAATGTTTCTTGCTCAACAATTATATGAAGGAATTGATTTAGGCAGTAAAGGAACAATAGGTTTAATAAGTTATATTAGAACAGATAGTACCAGAATATCCGATGAAGCAAGAACTGGTGCCAGAGATTATATAGTTCAGGAATTCGGTGAAAAATTACTGAATAAAAATAAAAAATATAAAAAATCAGAATCGGCGCAAGATGCCCATGAAGCAATTCGTCCCACATCAGTTTCTAGATCACCAGAAAAGATGAAGAAATTTTTAAATAGTGATCAATATAAATTATATAATCTTATTTGGCAACAGTTAGTTGCCAGTCAAATGAGTCCAGCTGTTTATGAAACAGTTACTGCTCATCTGCGAGTTTTAGAAAAATATAAGTTTAGAGTTAGCGGATCGCGTTTGTTATTCCCAGGTTTTCTGGCCTTAACTGGTGAGAAAAAAGAGGATGAGATAGATCTGCCTGAATTAATAGAGGGTGAGGAGTTTAAAGCTAAGAACTTTAAACCAGAACAACACTTTACTTCACCACCGCCTAGATACACTGAAGCAAGTTTAGTTAAGACCTTAGAAGAAGAAGGTATTGGTCGACCTAGTACTTATGCACCGACCATGTCTACAATAGTATCTAGAGGTTATGTTGAAAAAGAAGGAAAATCTTTAAAACCAACTAAACTTGGTAGAGTAGTAACTGACTTGTTATCTGATTATTTTCCTGATGTTACTGATACAGAATTTACTGCTGAATTAGAAAAAAAACTTGATGAAATTGAAGAGGGAGAGCAAAAATGGGTATCTGTATTATCAGAATTTTATGAGCCATTTTCTGAAAGATTAGAACATGCTAAAGATAATATGGAAAGTGTAAATTTGGTTGAAGAAACTGATGAAGAATGTGAAAAATGTGGTCGACCCATGGTTGTAAAATATGGGCGATACGGCAAATTTTTGGCTTGTTCTGGATATCCTGATTGCAAAAATACAAAACCATACTTGATCAAGACTGGAGTTGATTGTCCAGTTTGTGAAGATGGTGAATTAGTAGAACGCAAGTCACGTAAGGGTAGAACCTTTTATGGATGTAGTAATTATCCAGATTGTGATTTTATGGTCTGGAATAAACCTATCAATAAAAAATGTCCTGAATGTAATAGTCTGATGGTGGTAAAAAATTATAAAAGAAAAGGTACAGTTCATAAATGTACTAATTCAGATTGTGGTCATTCAGAAAAAGCTGATGAGTAATATTTTCAATATATCACAAAAAAAGTGAGGTTTACTTGACTTTTTTTATAACAATGTGATAATATAATTTAATGGAATAAAAACTATTTTGAATCATATGACAATTCATGGCTTTTAGAGGGGGTTGCAAATTGTCGAATTATCAATTCGACGCAACAACAATAGTTGCTGTAAAATATAATGATCAGATGGCACTTGCTGGAGATGGTCAAGTAACTTTGGGTAATACAATCATGAAAAATGGTGCCAAAAAAGTTAGGCGTCTTTATCGTGGACAAGTTCTGGCTGGTTTTGCAGGAACTTCAGCAGATGCTTTTACACTTTTTGAAAAATTCGAAGGTAAACTTGAAGAATATCATGGAAATCTTGAAAGAGCAGCAGTAGAATTGGCCAAAGAATGGCGGACTGATAAAATTCTACGTAAACTGGAAGCATTATTAATTGTAGCTGACCAGGAAAATATGTTAGTTATCTCTGGTAATGGTGATGTAATAGAACCAGATGGTGATATAACAGCTATAGGATCTGGTGGTCCTTATGCAAGGGCTGCGGCAGAGGCATTATTAAAACATGCTAAAAACTTGACTGCTAAAGATATAGCAGCAGAGGCTTTGCATATTGCTGCTTCAATATGTATATATACTAATAATAACATCACGATTGAAGAATTATCAGGAGGTGAATGATCTCTTTTGTCAATAAACGAAGAATTAATACCAAGAAAAATTGTTGAAAAACTTGATAAATATATAGTTGGTCAATACCAGGCAAAAAAATCTGTGGCGATAGCATTAAGAAATAGGATGCGTAGAAAATTAGTTGAAGCCGACCTTAAAGATGAAATTTTGCCGAAAAATATTTTGATGATTGGACCTACAGGAGTCGGAAAGACTGAGATAGCGCGAAGGCTTGCCAAAATAGTGGCTGCACCTTTTATAAAAATAGAAGTGACAAAATTCACAGAGGTTGGCTATGTAGGTCGTGATGTAGAATCAATGGTTCGAGATTTGGTTGAATCAGCTATTCGCTTAATTAAAGAAGAGAGAATGTCTGAAGTTAATGAAAAGGCAAGCCAAAGGGCTATCCAGAGAATTGTAGATATTTTGTTGCCACTTCCTGGAAAAAAGAGTAACAATTCGTTTAATTTTTTTCTAGATGATGATGCAACTAATAAGGAAGAAGATAATAGTGCTTCTTATGATCGTATCAAGGCTCGCCGTAAGCGTTTGCAAGACAAAATTACTGCGGGAGAGGTCGATGCTAAAACAATTGAAATTGAGGTAGATGCAAATAATCCTAAAATGATGGATTTTCTTTCTGGCTCCGGTATGGAAGAGATGGGTATCGATTTTCAAGATATGTTTGGTAGTTTTATGCCAACAAAGAAGAAAAAAAGAAAAGTATCTATTGCTGAAGCAAAAACTATTTTGCAACAGCAAGAAGCGCAAAAAATGGTTGATATGGACGAAGTGGCATCTCTTGCTATCGAAAAAGTTGAGGAAAATGGTATAATTTTTCTTGATGAGATCGATAAGATAGCTGGTCGTGAATCAGGTTCAGGACCAGAAGTATCTCGTGAAGGGGTGCAAAGAGATATTCTGCCCATTGTTGAAGGCTCAACTGTTATGACAAAGCATGGTCCAGTAAAGAGTGATCATATTTTATTTATAGCTGCTGGAGCATTCCATGTATCAAGCCCCGCTGATCTAATTCCTGAACTACAGGGTCGCTTTCCAATTAGAGTAGAACTGGATAATTTAAGTGTTGGTAACTTTAAGGAAATTTTATTAAAGCCACAAAATTCACTTACCAGACAATATAAAGCACTTTTGCAAACTGAGAATATTGAAATTGAATTTACAGAAGAAGCAATTGAAGAAATTGCAGAACTTGCTTTTGAGGTTAATGAAGAAACAGAAAATATTGGTGCAAGACGTTTACAAACAATTATGGAAAAATTACTTGAAGATCTTTTATTTGAAGCGCCAGAGCTTGAAGAACATAATTTTATCATTGATGTAAACTATGTGAAAGACAAATTAGCAGATGTTGTGAAAAATAAAGATCTAAGTAAGTATATCTTATAAGTTTATAAAAAAAATGGAGGTTTTTAAAATGGGTAGTTTACTAGAGAGAAGTCGAAAAATTAATAGATTGTTACAGAGAACAGGGGGAAGGGCAGTAGATTTTTCTGAAATGGCTTATGTTCTAAATGATGCCATTGATTGTAATGTATATGTTGCCAGTAGAAAAGGTAAAATTCTTGGTAGCCAATTGCTGGATGATTTTGAATGTGACTTGATGGAAAAGAAAGTCATTGAAGAAGGGTATTTTCCGGAAGAATATAATCGAGGACTTTTAAGAATAAGAGATACAAAGGCTAATATTGAACAAAAAGATGGTAAATGCGTTTTTTCAGATGAAGAAGATTGTCTCTTTTCTGATAAATTAACAACTATTGTCCCAGTTTTAGGCGGTGGAGATCGTTTAGGTACTCTTGTATTAGCCAGATATGGTGCTGATTTTACAGATCAGGATCTTGTTTTAGCTGAATATGGAGCTGCTGTCGTTGGTATGGAGATGTTGCGTTCTAGAAGCGAAAAAATTGAGAAAGAAGCTCGTAAAAAAGCAGCAGTGCAGATTGCTATTGATACTCTTTCTTATTCTGAATTAGAAGCTATTGAACATATATTTGATGAACTCGACGGACTTGAGGGCTTGTTAGTTGCCAGTAAAGTGGCTGATCGTGTTGGTATAACCAGATCAGTAATTGTTAATGCCTTACGTAAATTTGAAAGTGCGGGTGTTATTGAATCTCGTTCACTAGGGATGAAAGGTACTTATATTAAAGTGCTGAATGATTATTTACTGGAGGAATTAGATAAATTAAAAGCATAGTTTTAAAATATTTAATTTAAGATAGCCCTCCATGGTGATAAACCCATGAAGGGCTTATTAAATTAATAGCAGGAATCGTGGTATAATTGTCGAATTACATAGTATAAACTGTTATTTTATTCCGGATTAATATATATTTTTTTGAAAGGAGGGGTTATCTATGGCTAAACAGGTTCTAATCGTTGATGATGCTGCGTTTATGCGGATGATGATTAAAAATATTTTAGTAGAAAATGGCTTTGAGATTGTTGGAGAAGCAGAAAATGGAAAAATAGCTGTAGAAAAATACAAAGATCTAGAACCAGATCTTGTAACTATGGATATTACCATGCCTGAAATGAGTGGAATTGAGGCGACTAAGACTATTTTGAAAAGTAAACCAGAGGCTAAAATAATCATGTGCAGTGCAATGGGGCAACAAGCAATGGTCATAGATGCCATACAGGCTGGGGCTAAAGATTTTATTGTTAAGCCATTTAAGCCTGATAGGGTTTTAGAGGCGATTAACAAAGTGCTTGGTTAAGGGGGGCTAAAGTATGGATAATAATTCCCAATATTTACAGATGTTTTTTGATGAGTCAGCAGAATATATTCAAATGCTTAATGAAAATATTTTAGTATTAGAACAGGAACCTAATAATAAAGAGATAATCAATTCAGTCTTTAGGGCTGCGCATTCTTTAAAAGGTATGGCGGCAACTATGGGATTTGACAAGCTGACAGATCTCACTCATAAGATAGAAAACGTCCTTGATAAAGTAAGAAACGATGAATTGGTTATTAATGAGGAAATGATTGATTATTTATTTGCTGGTTTTGACTTAATAACTACTCTTGTTGAAGATATCAAGACCAAAGGTGAAGAAGCAAGTGATATATCAAATTATGTTGAAGAATTAAAGACCTATTTAGCAGGGGATCATACCGCTGAGAAGGAAGAAGTTATTACTAAATTAGATGAAAATTTTATGATTGATTTAGATAATAATGAAAAAAATGAAATTGTTAATAAAATGAAGGAAACAGACTACGTATATCAAGTTAATACTGTACTTAATGAAGATTCAATGTTAAAAAGCGTTAGAGGATATATGGTAATTAAAAAGGCTACTGAACTTGGCCATGTTGTTAAGTCTAAACCTTCTAAAGAAAAAATTGAAGATGAGGACTTTGGAAACGAAATTAGTTTAATTCTTGTTACTTCGATGGATGAAAATGCTATTATAGATGAGATTGAAGATATAATTGATGTTCAATTAGTAATAATTAAGCAAATTGAAATGGTTAAGTCCACCAAAGAGAAAGATAATAAATCTAATTCGCCTGAAAATTCTTCTTCTAAGAGTAATTCAAAAGTAAAAAGTTTTGATGTTGCTCCAACTGTTAGAGTTGATATAAATAAATTAGATAATTTAATGAATATGGTGGGAGAATTACTAATAAATAAGACGCGTCTTGAAGGATTGAAAGTTAAATCAGATATTTATCAGGATATCTTACAACAGCTTGACAGAGTGACTATGGAATTGCATCATGTAGTTATGCAAATCCGGATGGTTCCAATTGGTGGTATTTTTAACCGATTTCCAAGGATGTTAAGAGACTTATCAAAAGAGCTTAATAAACAGATTGACCTTATAATTGAGGGTGCAGATACAGAACTAGATCGTTCAATTATTGATGAGTTAGCTGATCCACTTGTTCACATTTTAAGAAATGCTGCTGATCATGGTATTGAATCACCAGAAGCACGTCAAAAGAAGGATAAGGATGCAATAGGTAAAATATTATTAAGCGCTTATCAAAAGGGTAGTGAAATTATAATCGAGGTTGAAGATGATGGAGGCGGAATTGATCCTGATTTAATGGCTGAAATAGCTATTGAAAAAGGCATTGCTACTCCAGAAGAAATTCAATCTATGGAAAAGAAAGAAAAACTAAATTTCATTTTTCACCCAGGATTCAGTACTTCTAAAGAGGTAACTGATGTATCTGGACGTGGAGTTGGCATGGATGTTGTAAAAAGAGTAGTAGAATCACTTGATGGACAAGTCTTTATTGAGTCAGAAATGGATGTTGGCACGAGGTTTACCATTTCACTTCCATTGACATTAGCTATTACTCAGGCATTAATGGTTAAGATAGATGAAGAAGTATTCGCAATACCACTAAGTGCTATAAGTGAGACTTTAACTGTTAATCCTCAAAACATTCGTCAAGTAAGTGGTCAAGATGTAATAGTCTTACGTGAAAGTACGATTCCAATTATTGAAGCTTCCAAACAACTCAATCTTGACGTTAGTTATAGAGATTATATTAATGATTTAGAAATCCCAATTGTGATTGTTAATACTGGAGATAAACAAGTTGGATTAATTGTTGATGAATTGATGAATCAGCAGGAAATAGTTATCAAATCACTTGGTAATTATTTAATTGATGCTGAACATATAAGTGGAGCGACAATTATAGGTGATGGAAATGTTGCTTTAATACTTGATGTCAGGAATATTGCGTGAGGGAGTGAATAGATATGAGTGCTATTGAGCAACAAGATGTTCGTGAAATAGAACAACGCCAATTTGTTATTTTTCAAATTGGTCGTGAAGAATATGGTGTTAATATAACCCAGGCGAAAGAGATTATTAAGCCAAGTAAAATTACTAATGTCCCTAATACGGAAGAACACATTTTAGGTGTTATTAATTTACGGGGACAGATCGTATCAGTAGTTGATTTACGTAAAAGGTTTAATATGGTGATTGATGAGGATGAAGACGAGCATTTAAGAATAATTACTGTTCTAGTTAGAGATAATTTAATTGGACTCATGGTTGATGCTGTTAATGAAGTAGTCTGGTTAAGTGAAGACGAGATAGAACCCGCTCCTGAGGTTGCTGGGGGCATTAAACAGGAATTTTTGCAAGGGGTTGGCAAAGTCAATGATCGTCTGCTTGTTTTGATTGATCTAGAAAAGTTATTGTTTGATAATGAAGAATAAATAGTTAGGTAAAGGAGTGGAAAAATGTTATCAAGATTCCACAAATCTAATAAGAAAGAAAATAAAAATAAAGTTCAAGAACAGTTTGTAGTTTTTAATGTTGGTCAAGAAGAATTTGGAGTTGGTATCAAACAGACCAGAGAAATTATTAATGTTAGTGAATTAACCTCGATCCCCAATGCACCAGATTTTGTTAGAGGAGTTATAAATTTAAGAGGAGAGATTGTTCCAGTAGTAGATCTGATAACGAGATTATCTTTATCTAATAGTAGTTATGAAATGGAAGAAGATAAAATTATTATCGTTGAATTTGATGAATCTTTAATCGGAATGCTGGTAAATGATGTAAAAGAAATTATTCGCTTAAACGTTGATGACATAAATGAAGCTCCCAAAATCACCCGGGGTATTAACAAAGATTTTATTAGAGGAGTAGGCAAGCTTAAGGACAGATTATTAATTTTATTGAATTTAAAACAAATATTATCTGAAAAAGAAGTTCAACAATTGGATGAATTGGTACTTGAATAGGGGTGATAACAAGTGGAAGATGATATAATAGGTAGACTCAATGATATGCATAAGGATGCATTACGCGAGGTTGGAAATATTGGAGCTGGCAATGCAGCTACTGCATTTTCACAGTTTCTTGATAAAAAAATAGATATGAGTGTACCTTCTGTTGATATTTTACCCCTATCTGAAGTGCCTGAAATTACGGGTGATGTAGAAGAAAATGTTTTTGGAATTTTACTTCAGGTTGAGGGGGAAGCTCCAGGAAGCATTTTATTTGTGCTTGCAGAAAAAAGTGTTCAACATCTTTTGAAATTAGTTTTAAAGCAGGAGGTGGATATCTCTGAATTAGGAGACGTTGAGATTTCTGCTGTAAAAGAAATCGGGAACATTTTAAGTGGTGCATATTTGAATGCACTCAATCAATTAACAGGTTTTAATTTAAATCAATCTGTACCTGGTTATTCACATGATATGGCTGGTGCAATATTAAGTTCTTCCATGATTCCTTTTAGTGAAATTAGCGATTACGCCTTATTAATTGAAACACAATTTCTTGATGGGAGCAATGAAATAGAAGGATTTTTCTTTTTAATTCCAAACCTTGGTTCACTTAATAAAATTCTCAATGCGTTAGGATTTGATATCTAATGCAGAGGGATGAGCAAATTCGGGTCAGAATGGCAGAATACTCTATTGCAAAAGACCCGGAAGTTATTGTAACAATTGGATTAGGTTCATGTGTTGGAATAACTTTATATGATAAATTCAAAAAAGTAGGTGGTATGATACATATTATGCTTCCAGAAAACAGAAAAGGCATGAAACCAGCCAAATATGCTGATACAGGTATTCCACTTATCATCAAAGAATTAGAGAAGGTTGGAGCTAAAAAAAGAAATTTGGAAGCTAAAATTGCAGGTGGAGCTAAGATGTTTAATATATCTGAAAGCAGTAGTACTATGCGCGTAGGAGAAAGAAATATTATTGCTGTCAAAAGTATTTTAGCGGATGAAGGCATAAGAATAATTGGAGAAGATACCGGAGAAGATTATGGTCGAACAATGGTATTCCATACTGAAAATGGAAGTGTTTTAATTAAATCCTATAAAAAAGATGATCATTATTTATAAATTTTATTGATAATTTTTTTTTATTGTGGTATACTATTAAATGGCAAAAATACACACGATTCTGGACTGAACCACTGGTGCTATAACTTAATTAGTTATAGTGGTGTGTTCAGGCGGAAGGGATCGGAGGTTAAACCAAGAGAGGAGGTGGAGGTTATGTCAGTAGTTAATATGAAACAATTATTGGAGTCAGGTGTACATTTTGGACATCAGACTAGAAGATGGAATCCTAAAATGAAGGATTATATTTTTACCGAGAGAAATGGTATCTATATTATAGATTTACAACAAACTGTAAAATTAATTGATACAGCATATAATTTTGTTAAAGAAAGTGCTGCTAAAAAGAAAAATATACTTTTTGTTGGAACTAAGCGCCAAGCACAGGAAACTATTAGAACAGAGGCTGAACGTTGTGGGATGCCTTATGTTAATCAGCGTTGGTTAGGTGGTATGTTGACTAATTATGGCACTATCAAACTACGTATTAATCGTCTAGAAGAGATTGAAACTATGGAAGAAGACGGGCTATTTGAAGTTCTCCCTAAAAAAGAAGTTATTGAACTAAAAAGAGAACATGAAAAGCTCGAAAAATTTCTTGGTGGAATTCGTTATATGAATGGGTTACCAGATGTGCTTTATGTAACTGATTCTCGCAAAGAATCTATTGCTGTTGCAGAAGCAAAAAAGCTTAATATTCCTATCGTATCTATTGTAGATACTAACTGTGATCCTGATTTAATAGATTATATTATTCCTGGGAATGATGATGCTATACGTGCTGTCAAATTAATTAGTAGTGTAATGGCAGATGCTGTACTAGCTGGTAAACAGGGTGAACAGACTGAAATGGAAGAAAAAGCAGAAGCTGCTCAAAAAGTAGCTGAATAAATAACATAAAGGCGCTGGTAGAGTATCTAACTGCTTTGCCACGCTTTTTTTATGAAATAAGGAGGTATCTTTTAATGGGTGTAAATATGAAAAATATTAAAAAGCTTCGTGAAAGAACTGGTGCAGGAGTTCTTGATTGTAAAAAAGCTCTCACTGAAACTGAGGGTGATGTTGACGCTGCTGTTGAATATTTAAGGGAAAAAGGTATGGCAGATGCAGCAAAAAAAGCTGGTCGTGTTGCAGCAGAGGGTCTTGTAAACTTGCTTGTGACTGACGATCATAAAAAAGGTATTCTGGTAGAGGTTAATAGTGAGACTGATTTTGTAGCTAAGAATGAAAATTTCCAGAAACTTGTTCAAAAAATTTCTGAACATATTTTACAAAGTGATACAAAAGATTTGGACGAGCTTCTTTCCGAAACTTGGTATCAAGATGAAAATAAAGATGTTAACACTATTGTTAAAGAAGCCATTTCAAATATTGGTGAAAATATAAATTTGAGAAGATTTGCTAGTTATGAAACCGATGGTTTTGTTTATGGTTATATCCATATGGGTGGTAAAATTGGTGTTATGGTTGATTATGCTGGGGAACTTACAAATGATACAGAAAATAGTGCTAAAGATATAGCAATGCATATTGCTGCTAGTAATCCTGAATTTCTTGCTAGAGAAGATGTAAGTCAAGATGCACTTGCTAAAGAGAAGAAAATCTACAAAGAACAAATGTTGAATGAAGGTAAACCAGTACACATAATTGATCAAATTGTTGAAGGAAAAATTGCTAAGTATTACACACAAGTTTGTTTGCTTGAACAACCTTTTGTTAGAGATGATGAAAAAACAGTTGCAGATGTTATTGCTGAGAGTGATCTTAAAATCAATAAGTTTGTTCGCTTTGAACTCGGTGAAGGCATTGAAAAAGAAGAAGAAGATTTTGCTGCAGAAGTTATGGCTGAAGCTAGCAAAAACAAATAGATTATTTTAGGTAGTTTTAAAAGAGAACACTAAAAGGTGTTCTCTTTTTTAAAATGACTGTTGTTTCATCATATATAATTTCCTGACTTAAAAAAGGTGTTTACGTCTTTTTAGAGAATAAAATATATGGAGGTTAATTTTATAATGGCAGAAAACCCGGTTTACTCACGTGTCATATTAAAAATTAGTGGAGAGGCGTTAGCCGGCCAAAATAGATTTGGTATAGATCCAGTCATGGTACAAAATATTGCTGAGGAAATTAATGATGTAATTTCTGAAACTAAGGTTGAGCTTGCAATAGTTGTAGGTGGAGGTAATATATTTCGTGGAATTGCTGGTAGTGCAAAAGGAATGGATAGAGGTACTGCAGACTATATGGGTATGCTTGCAACTGTGATAAACTCAATGGCTTTACAAGATGCAATTGAGAAAACTGGTATTGAGACAAGAGTTCAATCCGCAATTGAAATGAGACAGATTGCAGAACCTTATATTAGAAGACGTGCAATTAGACATCTTGAAAAAGGTAGAGTTGTTATTTTTGCCGCAGGTACTGGGAATCCGTTTTTTTCTACTGATACTACTGCAGCGTTACGTGCAGCAGAAATATCTGCTGATGCAATTCTGATGGCCAAAAATGTTGATGGAGTCTATGATTCTGATCCAGTAGTAAATTCAGAAGCGGTTAAACATGAAACATTAACATATAAAGATATTTTAAATAAATCATTAAGAGTAATGGATTTTACTGCTGTTTCATTATGTATGGATAATAAAATCCCATTAATTGTATTTGGAGTTAAAGAACAGGGAAACATAAAAAAAGTAATTCTTGGTAAGAAAATCGGAACTTCTGTCAGTTAATAAAAGGGGGAGTGAATATTTATGTTTAATGAAGTTATGTCGGAAACTGAGAAAAAAATGGAGAAGTCTTTAAAGGCAACTCGGGAAGATCTTAACACTATCCGTACAGGACGTGCCAGGCCCTCATTAGTTGAAAATATTATGGCTAATAATTATGGTGTTGCGACTCCAATTCAACAGATGGCAAAAGTTGTTGCTCCTGAAGCTAGATTGATTGTTATTGAACCATGGGATAAAAACGTACTTGAAAATATAGAAAAGGCTATTATGAGTGCTAATTTAGGTCTTAATCCAAATAACGATGGTAATGTTATCAGAATTAACATTCCTCAATTAACTGAAGAAAGAAGAAAAGAGTTAGTAAAAGTTCTTCATGAAAAAGCTGAAAAGGGTCATATTGCGATTAGAAGTATTCGTAGAGAAAATAATGAACTCTTAAAAGAGTTAGAAGATGCTGGAGATATTTCAGAAGATAATCTTCACCGCGGACTTGAAAATATTCAGGAGTTAACAGATAAATATATTAATAAAATTGATACTATGACTAAAAATAAAGAAGAAGAAATAATGGAAGTATAAATTGTTTAAATAAATATTTAATTGCTATCCCCCTCTCGTGAGGGGGTAATTAGTTAATATATATTTTGAGAAGGGATGATATCTTTGTGCCTGCCCAAACATATAGCGATTATTATGGACGGTAATGGCCGTTGGGCCAGTGAAAGAGGACTGCCAAGACAAGAAGGACATAGACAAGGTGTTAAAATTTTAAAGAAAATTATAAAAAAGACAAGTGAATTAGGAATTAAATATTTAACCGTATATGCCTTCTCAACTGAAAATTGGAAAAGACCTGATCATGAAGTAAATTTCTTGATGAAATTAATGGAAAGAACTATGGCTTCTGAAACTGATGAACTTATTTCAAATAAGATTAAAATTAATTTTATTGGTCGAAGAGATTGTTTGGCAAAAGAATTAAAAGAAAAAATTAAAGATGTCGAAAAATCTTCTAGAAAGAATGATCGCTTAACATTAAACATAGCATTTAATTATGGAGGAAGAGCAGAAATAATTGATGCAGTTAAAAATGTAATTGATAATGATCTTCAAGCTGATAATATTAGTGAAGATGTTTTTTCTAAATACTTATATCAACCTGATCTACCGGATGTTGAATTATTAATCCGTACAGGTGGAGATAAAAGAATAAGCAATTTTTTATTGTGGCAATTAGCATATGCTGAGATGTTTTTTTCAGATAAGTATTGGCCAGATTTTTCTGCTGACGATTTACAAAATGCTGTAACTGATTTTTGTAATAGAGAAAGGCGGTTTGGCGGACTAAAGAATGCAGGTGATAATTAATGCTTGGCAAGCGAGTTTTGAGTGCAGTTATTGGAATTATACTGTTATATTTAGTGATAAATTCAGGAGAATTTGTTTTTAACATAGCGATTATGATAATTACTGTAGCAGCTATGCGAGAATATTATCGTCTCATGCCATATCAATCAAAATTTGAATTATTTTTACTTACATTTTTAAGTTTAATTCTTGCTATCTCCTCATATATGTATAATGAGGGGGAAATAAGTTGGTCAAAGGGTTTTATATTATATAGTATATTTTTATTATTATATTTTTATAATTTATTTGCTAAAAATAAAGATTTCATGAAGAAAATTAGTTATAATTTACTCGGTATATTATATATCGGGGGAGGATTATCTTTTTTCATTCTTTTAAGAAACTTTGCTATTCGACCGTTTAATGATACAAAGGCTATCTGGTTTGTTTTAATAGCAACTTGGCTAACAGATACTGGTGCATATTTTATTGGTAAAAGTTTTGGAAAGACAAAATTGGCTCCACAGATTAGTCCAAATAAAACTGTGGAAGGCGCTTTAGGCGGAATTATTTTTTCAAGTGTTTTTGTAATTTTTACTGGAATATATTTTAATATATTTAATTTTCAATGGCTTATCTTTTCAATTTCACTTCCTCTTCTTGCAATTATGGGTGATCTATTCGAATCATCAATGAAAAGAGATTTAGGAGTAAAAGATATGGGTTCAATTATTCCTGGACATGGAGGTATACTTGATAGATTTGATAGTCTAATTTTTACTATACCGTTTACATATTATATTTTGTTAATTCTTTTTAAGTAAGTGAGATGATAAGAAATGGATAAATGGATGATTAGATATTTAATTATTATTGGTGCAATGTTAATTGCACTTTTTGCGCTCAAATATGTGTATATTTACTTTACACCATTTATTATTGCAGCAATATTAGCTAGTTTAATTAATCCTATTGTGAATTATTTAAATGATAAGATCCCTATTCATAGAGGTTTTATTGTTATATTTGTCTTATTGTTTTTAGTAACCATTTTAGTTGTTTTTGTAATAGTTGGTTTTTCACAAGGGTATTTAGAGTTGAATAGATTATTAAGAAATTTACCAGACTATAAGACTCTTGGTAATCAGTTACAATGGATCTTACAACAAAATAATCAATTTAATGAATTATTAAATAATCTCGAAATTTCAGAAGGTGTACGCACATCAATTAACAGTAATTTACAGATGATTTATGATACAATTAGAAATAGTCTAGTAAATCTAATAAACACTGTTTTAGGTTTTATTGGTATGTTGCCTATGATTATTACAATCTTATTTTTGAGTTTTATTGCCACTTTCTTTATTTCGCGTGATGCAAACAAAATTAAAGATTTTATGGTAGATTTATTTCCTGAAGAAACGCATCTAAAAATTAATAAAGTAATGAATCAATTAAATAAATCAGCAGTAGGTTATATTAGAGCGCTAATTATTTTGATTTCAATTACTGGAGTTATTACTGGGATAGGCCTTAGTATTTTGGGTAATCAATATGCTTTAATAATTGCTATTTCAGCAGCTTTACTTGATTTGATACCTATAATTGGCCCTGCCTTGGTTTTTTATCCATGGATTATTTTTTCGTTTTTAAGTGGAAATATAAGTTTTGGTGTTGCCTTATTAATTCTACATCTAATCTTAGCAGCAGTAAGGTCAGGCTCAGAAGGCAAGATTATGGGGGAAAGTCTTGGTCTACATCCACTTGCAACTATGATTTCTCTTTATGCTGGATTTAGGATTTTAGGTGGTTTGGGTATATTAGTGGGACCATCATTATTGGTTGTTGTTAAAGCAATCGCTGATTCTCAATTAATTGTCTTTAAGGAGTGAAATATTTGAAAAAAATTAATGTTTTAGGGTCTACTGGTTCAATTGGAACCCAGACGCTTGAAGTGATAACAGAGTTAAATAAATGGCAGGTGCAAGCACTTTCTGCTTATAAAAATATAGATCTTTTGGAAGAACAAATTAAAAGGCATCAGCCCCAAATAGCTGTAGTGGTTGATGAAGATGCCGCCTATGAGCTTGACCAAAGGATTAAAGGTTCCAAAACAGAAGTTTTAACTGGGGTTAAAGGTTTAAATGAGATAGCGGGTCAGAAAAATATTGATTTAGTTTTGAATGCAATAGTTGGTGCGGCTGGATTGGCACCATCAATAGCAGCTTTAAAAGCAGGTAATAAATTAGCTCTGGCAAACAAAGAAACTTTAGTAAGTGGAGGACCTTTAGTTAAAAAAATAGCTAGCGAGAAAAATGTACAGATATTACCGGTCGATAGTGAACATAATGCAATTTTCCAATTACTTACTGGTCACAAAGAGGAGCTTTCGGAAATTATATTAACAGCATCTGGTGGACCTTTTTTTAATCATACTCTTTCTGAATTAGAATCTGTTTCAGTCGCGGAAGCGCTTAAACATCCTAATTGGGAAATGGGTAGTAAGATTACAATAGATTCAGCTACCTTCATGAATAAAGGTTTAGAAGTAATTGAGGCGCATTGGCTCTTTAATGTTGATTATGATAATATCAAAGTTGCAGTCCATCCTCAAAGTATTATTCATTCGATGATTAGATTAAATGATGGTTCTCTTTTAGCTGAGTTAGGACCTGCAAATATGAAATTACCTATTCAATTTTGTTTAACATATCCAGAAAGAAAATCAAGTAGTGTTAAACATTTAGATCTTTTTTCGTTTAATGCTCTTGAATTTAAAAGACCAGATCATAGCAAGTTCCCTGCATTGAAATTGGCTTATGCAGCTGGTCGAGCCGGCGGAACACTACCTGCTGTTCTAAATGCAGCCAATGAAGTTGCTGTCGCTAATTTTCTTAAAGGAATTGTTCCTTTTATGGCTATTAGTAGTATTGTAGCCCAGGTTATGGAAAAACATAATAATACATTAGATCCTGATCTTGGTACAATTTTTACTGCTGATAAATGGGCACGACAGCAAGCTGAGGAGGTTATTAATAAATGGTATTAACAATAGTTACTTTTGTTATTGTACTTGGAGTTTTAGTTTTTATTCATGAATTTGGACACTATATAACAGCAAAAAAATCAGGTATTTTAGTATCTGAATTTGCTTTAGGATTTGGTCCTAAATTGATATCTAAAAAATATGGAGAAACAGTCTATTCGATTCGGGCAATTCCACTTGGTGGGTTTTGTAATATGGTGGGAGAATTTCCTCCAGATGAAGATATGCCAGAAAAGGATAGAGAAGTATATGAAAAAGCTAAAAAAGAAGGTAGGCTTTTTACACAAAAATCAGCCTGGAAAAAACTAGCTGTTATTGTGATGGGCCCCATCATGAACTTTCTTTTAGCAGCAGTTGTATTTATTTTAATTTTCTCTGTTTTTGGCATTCCAGTTGATAGCTCACAGACAACTATACTTGGTCAAGTGGTTCCAGAGAAACCTGCTGCAGAAGCTGGTTTGCAAGGCGGAGATAAAATCATCGCCATTGCAGATGAAAAAGTTGAGAATTGGAATGAACTGGCCGAAGTAATTAATAATAATGGTGGAGAAGTAATATCAATTAGTTTTGAAAGAAATAATAAAATACAAGAAGTTTCTCTTAAACCAGAGATTAATGAACAGACTGGTGGCGGAATTATAGGTATTTATCCAAAAATGGTTCGAAAAAGAATCAACTTATTTAATGCAATTGGTTATGGATTTATGCAAACCTGGCAGATAATTCAATTTACTATTGCTGGATTTGTGCAGATGATTGTTAGTAGATCTGCCGAAGATCTGGGTGGTCCAATTATGATTGCTTCTATAGTTGGTCAGGCAGCCAGAGTCGGTCTTGCAAATGTTTTAAACTGGACTGCAATAATAAGTATAAACCTTGGAATTATTAATTTATTACCTTTTCCAGCGCTTGATGGAGGTCGGTTAATCTTTATCGTAATTGAATTAGTAAGAGGAAAACCTATCAATCCTGAAAAAGAGGGTTTTGTACATTTTATAGGTTTTGTAATTTTAATGATATTAATGGTTTTTATTATTTATAAAGATATTGTACGTAGTCTTTTTTAGTTATTTGAGGTGACATAATTTGCAAAGAAGAAAAGCAAGAGAGCTTTCGATGAATAATATTAAAATCGGTGGTGATGCTCCGATTTCTGTTCAATCAATGACAAACACAAAAACAACAGATATTAAATCAACAATACAGCAGATTGATGCTTTAGAAAAAGCGGGTTGTGAAATTATCAGAGTAGCTGTCCCAGACCAATCTTCTGTTGACGTTTTAGCAGATATTATTGAGCAGATTAATATACCGTTAGTGGCCGATATTCATTTTGATTATAGATTGGCCCTTGGTTCTATCGAGGCTGGTGTGGCTGGGTTAAGAATTAATCCTGGTAATATTGGTAATGAAAAAAGAATTGCTCAAGTTGCTAAAGCTGCCAAAGAAAGACATATCCCGATCCGCGTCGGAAGTAATTCAGGATCGATTGAGAAAAGTATTTTACTTAAATATGGGGGTCCGACAGCCCGAGCTATGGTAGAAAGTGCTTTAAGAAACATTAGAATTCTTGAAGATAATGGATTCTATGATATAATTATATCGCTTAAATCTACTGATATTGAAATGACATATCAAGCATATAAAATTATGGCAGAAAAAGTTAATTATCCTTTCCATATTGGAATTACAGAAGCTGGTACCCCATGGTCGGGTACAATTAAGTCAGCTGTTGGTATAGGTGCTTTGTTATTAGCTGGATTAGGAGATACTTTAAGGATTTCTTTGACTGGGGACCCGCTTGCAGAAGTTAAAGTTGGTTGGCAAATATTAAAATCTTTACGCCTAAGAAAAAAAGGACCAGAAATTATTTCTTGCCCCACTTGTGGAAGAACTTCAATTGAGCTAATTCCACTTGCAGAAAAAGTTGAAAAAGCGGTTAGTAGTATTGATAAAGATATTACAATAGCTGTTATGGGATGTGCAGTAAATGGACCAGGAGAAGCCCGTGAAGCTGATATCGGTATCGCAGGTGGTAAAGGAAATGGACTTATCTTTAAAAATGGAGAAATTATAAAAAAAGTACCAGAAGAACAATTATTATCTTCTTTATTAGATGAAATTGAGCGATTATAAAAGATTAACAGGAGTGATAAGCAAATGAGAATGTCAAAATTATATTTACCAACTTTGAAAGAGGAACCCGCTGAAGCTGAAATTATTAGTCATAAATTAATGTTGCGGGCTGGTCTGATGCGTAACCATGCTTCTGGAATTTATTCATACTTACCATTAGGGTATAAGGTTATTCAAAAGATTGAAAAAATCATAAGAAGACATATGGATGATAGTGATGCACAGGAAGTATTATTACCTATTCTACAAAGTTCAGAAATCTGGAAAGAATCAAAACGCTGGGATAGATTTGGGCCATTAATGATTAAATTTAAAGATAGAAAAAATAGAGAATTTTGTTTAGGGCCAACCCATGAAGAGGTAGTAACTGATTTATTGAGAGATGAAATAAGATCATATAAAGATCTTCCTTTAAATTTATATCAGATTCAAACGAAAGTAAGAGATGAGATTAGGCCGCGTTTTGGAGTAATGCGTGGTAGGGAATTTACTATGAAAGATGCTTATAGTCTTGACCGTGATGATGAAGGTTTAGACGAAAGTTATCAGGCAATGTATAACGCCTATACTAATATTTTTGTAGATTGTGGATTAGAAACAAGAGCCGTTGAAGCTGACACAGGAGCTATGGGGGGGAAAGACTCCCATGAATTTATGGTCCTAGCTGAATCAGGAGAAGATAAAATTGCTTTTTGTACAAACTGTGAATATGCTGCAAATATTGAAAAAGCAGAGTCATTAGTAGAAAAAAGAACTGTTAATAAAGAAGATAAATTAGAAAAAATACATACACCAGGTGCTGCAACTATTAAAGAACTTGAAAAGTTTTTTGATCTGCCAGGAGAAGATATGATTAAATCTGTTGCTTATCAAGCTGATGGTGAAGCAGTTTTAGCTTTAGTTCGTGGTGATGATGAGTTAAATGAAATCAAACTGGCAAACTACTTGGATGTAGATAATTTAGAACCAGCTTCTGAAGAGGATATTATTACTCATTTTAAAAGCTCACCTGGTTTTATTGGTCCAATTGGTAGCAAAGGTGTTCGTATCATTGCTGATCAAAGGATAGAAAATATGGAATCAGGTATAACAGGTGCTAATGAAAAAAATTATCATTATCGTGGTGCTAAGGTAGGTAGAGATTTTGAAGTAGAGACTTATCTTGACCTTCGCTTAGTTCGAGAAGGTGATAGCTGTCCAAGCTGTTCTGGTAAACTTGAGATAAAATCTGGTATTGAAGTAGGTCATATCTTTAAATTGGGAACAAAATATAGTGAAAGTATGGGTGCTTCATATCTAGATGAAAATGGTAGAGATAAGCCTGTAGTTATGGGAAGTTATGGTATTGGAGTCACTCGACTAGTAGCTGCAGCTATTGAACAAAACCATGATGATTATGGAATTTGCTGGCCATTAGCGATTGCACCCTATCAGATTATAATATTACAATTAGGTAATGATGATGCAGTAATTGATAAAGCTAATGAAATTTACCAGCAGTTAGAGTCAGCTGGATTAGAAGTTTTAGTTGATGATAGAAAAGAAAGAGCTGGTGTTAAATTTAACGATGCAGATCTAATAGGCATCCCACTTCGATTAACAGTGGGAAGTCGTTCCTTAGAAGCTGGGGTTGTAGAAGCCAAAGTGAGAGCAACCGGCCAAGAGTTAAATTTTGAATTGAGTAGTGTGGTAAAAGAAACCACTGAATTACTTGCTAAAATAAAATAAATCAGGTGGTAGATATGAAAGTATGTACTTTAATACCGGCATATAATGAAGCTCGTACGATTGCTAATGTGATTGAAATTGTTAAGTCTATTGAATATATTTCTAATATATTGGTGGTAGATGATGGTTCTCGAGATAATACGGCATTAGTAGCTAAAAATGCGGGAGCTAGTGTTATATCACATGAGAAAAATCGTGGTAAGGGAGCTGCATTGCAAACAGGAGTTGAAAATCTTGATTGTGATACAATTTTAATGCTTGATGCTGACCTTATTGGGTTGAAACAAGTTCACATTGATACTATAATGGAACCAATGTTTAACGAAAATATTGATATGTCGGTTGGTGTTTTTGAAGATGGTCGTAGTTTAACTGACTTGGCTCAACACTTTACACCAAGTTTATCTGGACAAAGAGCAGTAAGAAAAGAGATATTTTATCGAATAGGTGATCTCCGTAAAGAGGGTTTTGGAGTTGAAATAGCTTTAAATAAGTATGTTAAAAAAAATGGCAAAGTAAAATTTGTTCAATTACCAAAATTAACTCATATGATGAAGGAAGAAAAAATGGGTTTTTGGCATGGTTTTATTGCACGAGTAGGAATGTACTTTGATATATTTATAACACTTTTGAGAAGTTTTTTTCGCAAATAGTAAATCAAGTTAATAAGGGAGGAATTTTTATGGAGAGGGCAATCATACCAGGCCCATCCTCTCATTTTGATAAATTAAAATATGTAATTTATGACGAACACAAAAATGAGGTATTAATTTATTTAGATGTTAGGGAAGATATACAATTAGCAGAGATAAAGAACAATATTCTGACCATATTTGATGATGTTAATATTATTGTTTTAAATAAATTAAAACTCGAGGATGAAATTAAACTTATTTGGCCAACTATTGTTAGTAATTTTAATAAACATTTTTCTTATTCCAGTAATTGGCTAAACAGAGCTCAACTTTACTTAGTTAATAATGACCTTAATATAAAAATGGAAACAGAAATAGCTAAAAAGAAACTTTCTGGTGAAAAAGAATTGGGTTATCTTAATAGCATCATCAAGAAATATATCTCACAAATAGATAAAATTTTTATTAGAAATGGTGATTTTTTAGCAGATATTGAAGATGATTCTTTACTTGTTGCAGATAAAATTTCAAAAAAGAACTCTAGATCAAAACAAGGACTAGCTCCGAAAAAATCTAATAATAAAACTACAGAAAGCAAAAGTGGGACTGTCTATGGGCGTAAGATTAGACAAAAACCAAACTATCAAATTAAAGAGCTCAATCAAGATATTCCAAGTGTAATAATTAAAGGGGAAATATTTGCTTTAGATATTAGAGAGACCCGAAGTGGTAAATTTTTGTATATTCTCAGTGTTACGGATAAAACTGGTTCTATTACAGCAAAATTCTTTGTTGATGATAAAAAAGATCTTAAACAAGGAATAAAAGTAGGTGATGGGGCACTTATCAGAGGAAAAGTTCAATTTGACCCCTATAGTAAAGATTGGAATATTATGATTAGAGATCTTGAAAAAACTATTATACCTGCTCGCGAAGATAAAGCAGTAGATAAAAGAGTAGAACTTCATTTACATACACAGATGAGTGCAATGGATTCTGTAGTAAATGTAGACCAGGCGGTTGCTACTGCAGCTAGATGGGGACATCCTGCTATTGCGGTAACTGATCATGGTGTTGCCCAAGCGTTTCCTGATGCTTATCAGGCTGGTAAAAAGCATGATATTAAAATTATATATGGCATGGAAGCATATTTAGTTAGCGATGGAGAGCCAATTATTATCAATCCAGTTGATCAGCAATTGCAAGAAACAGAGTTTATTGTTTTTGATCTTGAAACAACTGGTTTAAATCCCAATCAGAATGAAATAATTGAAATAGGGGCAGTTAAAATTAAATCTGGTGAAATTATAGATAAATTTTCTACTTTTGTTAAACCTTTGGCTAATATTCCTGCTAAAATAACAGAAATAACAGGAATTGATCAGGGTATGGTAGCAGATGCGCCAGAATTGGCTGAGGTTTTACCAAAATTTTTAAAATTTGCCGGTGAAGGAGTTCTTGTAGCTCATAATGCTGATTTTGATTATGGTTTTATTCGCGCAGCAGTTGAAAAATTAAAACTTAACTTAAAAAATCAGACTGTACTTGATACTCTTTCACTATCACGTGCTTTATTAAAAAATACAAAAAACCACAAATTAAATACAATAGCTGTTCATCTTGGTGTAGAACTTAAAAATCACCATCGTGCTTTAGATGATGCAAGTGCAACAGCTGATATTTTACTTGCTTTTTTAGAAATGATGTCAGAAAAAAATATATTTAAGCAAACAGAAATAAATAAATTAATTAGCCAGATTGATTGGAAAGATCTACGACCTTACCATGCGATTATACTTGCAAAAAATAAAATTGGTTTAAAGAACTTATATAAATTAATTTCTTTCTCACATTTAGATAATTTTTATAGAAAGCCGAGAGTTTTAAAAAGTAAATTAATACAAAATAGAGAAGGATTGATCTTAGGTTCAGCTTGTGAAGCTGGCGAATTATATCGAGCCATTTTAAATAATAAACCAGAGCGAGAAGTTAAAAAGATAGCAAAGTTTTATGATTATCTGGAGATTCAACCGATTGGAAATAATAATTTTTTAATTCCAAATCAAATTAAGGATGAAAACGGATTAAAAGAAATTAATAAACGTATTTTTCAACTTGGTAAAAAGTTATCTAAACCAGTGGTAGGAACCTGTGATGTTCATTTTTTGGATGAAGAAGATAAAATTTATCGAGAAATACTGCAAACAGGACAGAAGTTTCAAGATGCAGACCAACAACCACCAATTTATTTAAGAACCACTGAGGAAATGCTGAACGAGTTTAGTTATTTAGGGGAAGAAGCAGCTCAAAAAGTTGTTGTTGAAAATTCTAATCTAATTGCTGATCAAATTGAAGAACTAAAACCACTACCTGATGGCTTGTTTACTCCAAAAATTGAAGGTGCTGAAACACAGATTAGGGATATGTCTTATAATCGTGCTAAAGAATTTTATGGTGAGAATTTACCACAACTTGTCATAGACAGATTGGAACAAGAACTTGATTCTATCATCAAGAATGGATTTGCCGTGATTTATTTAATTTCACATAAACTTGTTAAAAAATCATTGGAAGATGGTTATTTAGTAGGGTCGAGAGGTTCAGTAGGTTCTTCCCTTGTTGCTACAATGACAGAAATTACAGAAGTTAATCCCTTACCACCACATTATCGTTGTCCCCGCTGTCAACAAAATGAATTTATCTCAGATCATTCAATTGGAACAGGTGTGGATTTACCGGATAAAAATTGTCCTAATTGTGGATCTCAATATATTAAAGATGGTTTTGATATTCCTTTTGAAGTTTTTATGGGCTTTAAAGGTGATAAAGTTCCAGATATAGATCTTAATTTCTCTGGTGAATATCAAAATGAAATTCATCAATATACAGAAGATATTTTTGGTAGAGATTATGTTTTTAGAGCAGGTACAATTTCCACGATTGCAGAGAGAACTGCTTTTGGTTTTGTTAAAAATTTTTTAGATGAAAAAGGAATTAATGTTAATAAAGCAGAAATTAATAGATTAGTGAATGGTTGTACTGGTGTTCGCAGAACAACTGGACAACATCCTGGTGGATTAATGGTTGTACCTAGAACAAAGGATATTTTTGATTTCTCACCCATTCAGCACCCAGCCAATGATCAGGATACCAATGTTAGAACAACCCATTTTGACTACCATTCGATAAGTGGCCGTATTTTAAAATTAGATTTATTAGGACATGATGATCCAACTTCACTGCGTATGCTACAAGATTTAACTGGTATAAAACCTGCTGAAATACCATTAGATGACCCAAAAACCATGAGTATTTTTTCCAGTACCAGATCGCTAAATGTGAAAGCTGATCATATAAATACTATTGTTGGTACATTAGGCATACCTGAATTTGGGACAAGTTTTGTAAGACAGATGCTGGTTGATACAGAACCAACTTCATTTGCTGAATTGATTAGAATTAGTGGTCTTTCTCACGGAACAGATGTCTGGTTAAATAATGCGCAAAATCTTATTCGCAAGGGTAAAGCAAAGTTAGCAGAAGTTATTTCCGTCCGGGATGATATTATGAATTATCTTATTCAGAAAGGACTTAAACCAGGAAAAGCATTTTGGATTATGGAACATGTTCGTAAAGGAAAAGGTTTAACAGATGACGAGGAAGAATATATGCGTGATTGTTCTGTACCTGAATGGTATATTAATTCATGTAAAAAAATCAAATATATGTTTCCTAAAGCTCATGCAGCTGCATATGTTATGATGGCTTTTAGAATTGCATATTTCAAAGTTCATTATCCTGCTGCATTTTATACAACATATTTTAGTATTAAAGCAGAAGATTTTGATGCTCAAATAGTTGGCAAAGGCCATCAGTATATAATTTCGTTAATGGAAGAACTTGAAGCAAAAGGTAACGAAATGACTGCTAAAGAAAGTAATACTGTGACTGTGTTACAAATTGTTGTCGAAGCAATTGAACGGGGTATTGAGTTTCTTAATGTTGATCTCTATGAATCAGATGCATTTCTATTTAAGAAAAAAGATAAAAAACTTTTACCGCCATTAATAAGTTTACAAGGTTTGGGTAGAAGTGCAGCTGAAAGTGTAATTCGGGAGAGACAAATTAGTAGATTCACTTCAATAGAGGAATTAGTTAATCGTACAAGTTTAACTAAAACTGTAGTTGAAATACTTAGAGATCATGGTTCATTAGAGGGAATGCCTGAAAGAAATCAAATCTCTCTTTTTTAAACTTGCATGTACCTATTAGCTATGATAAAATGAAATAGAGTTAAATGAATTTTATTATGATTGAATGAAAGGAGTGGGGAAGTGGCCCACTCCTTCTTTAGTGTATAGATTTTTTAAACTGAAAATAATTTTTCTATTAAAACGGATAATATAAGTTAAGGAGGTTGATACATATGGGTAGAATTGCAGATCAAATTACTGAAATAGTTGTTCCAATTACTAAAGCAGAAAAATTAAAACTAGTTGATGTCGATTATTTAAAAGAAGGTAATGAATGGGTACTTAGAGTATTTGTTGAAAATGATGAAGGCGAACTTAGTATTTCTCAATGTGAAAAAGTAAGTCGCATGTTAAGTGAACAGTTAGATGAAAAAGATCCAATAGATTCCAGTTATGTTTTAGAAGTTTCTTCACCTGGTTTGGAACGACCTCTCAAATGTGAAGAAGATTATCTGAAACATCTTGATAATCTTATTAAAGTATCTACTTTTGTTAATATTAATGGAGAAAAAGAGTTTATTGGTACCTTAAAGGCTTATAAAGATGATTTTATTACACTTTCTATAAAAGGTGAAGACAATTTGATTAATATACCTATTGACAAAATTGCCAAAGCTAATTTAACCGTTGAATTTTAATTTTATGTAAAGGGGGTTGAAAGATGAATTTAGATTTGTTGCAAGCTATTGATGAGATTAGAAAAGATAAAGGAATATCAAGAGAAATACTTATTGAGGCACTGGAAACAGCCTTGTTATCTGCTTATAAAAAAGATTTTGGTTCAAAAGATAATGTTATTGTTGATATTAATACAGATGCGGGCGAAGTACATGTTTTGTCTCAACTCGAGGTCAAAGAAGAAGCTGAAAATGAAAACGAAGAAATATCTCTTACTGAAGCCAGAGAAATTAATCCAGCTTATGAGCTTGGAGATATAGTTGAAAAAGAGGTTACACCAGCCAATTTTGGTAGAATTGCCGCTCAGACGGCAAAACAGGTAGTTATGCAGAGGATTAGAGAAGCTGAAAGAGATGTAATTTATGAACAATTTAAACAGAAAGAAGGAGAACTGATAAATGGGACTATCCAAAGGTTCCATAATAATAATATCCTGATTGATATGGGAAAAACAGAAGCTCTTTTACCACCATCAGAACAGATAGCTGCTGAACATTATGAAGTTGGAAAGAGATTTAAATTATATGTTGTTGAAGTAAGTTCAACTTCAAGAGGGCCAAGAATATTGGTCTCTAGAACTCATCCTAGTTTATTAAAAAGACTTTTTGAAATAGAAGTACCTGAAATATTCCAGGGGATTGTTGAAATTAAAGCCATTGCCAGGGAAGCTGGTCAAAGATCCAAAATGGCTGTTGCAACTTCAGATAGTAATGTTGATCCAGTTGGCGCATGTGTTGGTCCAAAAGGAATGCGTGTCCAATCAGTAGTTGATCAACTTAATGATGAGAAAATTGATATTGTAAAATGGGATGAAGATCCGGCTGTTTTTGTTGCTAATGCATTAAACCCTGCAGAAGTTATAGATGTTACTATCAATAACGCAGAAAAAATAGCAGAGGTTGTTGTACCTGATTTTCAGTTATCACTTGCAATAGGCAAAGAAGGACAGAATGCAAGATTAGCTGCAAAATTAACTGGTTGGAAGGTTGATATTAGAAAAGAATCGGAAACTATTTCTAAGGAGGATTAAATTGCAGCGCCGTACCCCAATTAGAAAATGTGTAGGTTGTGGAAGTCGACGAGATAAAATTGAATTACTCCGCATAGTTAATAACCAAGATGAAATTAAAATTGACCCAGGTGGGAAATTACCTGGAAGAGGAGCTTACTTATGTCCTAATTTACAATGTTTAGAAAAAGCTCATAAAAAAAATAGTCTCTCACGAGCTTTGAAAAAAAAGATTTCTGATGATATTTATGAAAGTATTTCGGAGGAGATTAAACATGATTAATTGAGAGTAAATATGGAGGTGTTCGTATGGGTAAGATAAGAGTATATAATTTAGCAAAAGAATTAGATTTACAGAGTAAGGAATTGGTTGATGTTTTACAAGATCTTGATATTGATGCTTCAAGTCATATGAGTACAATAACTGATGAAACAGCTAATTTGATTAGAGATATGTATGCAAATAATGAGAACGAGCAGAATGAACAGAATGATAAAATGGAAGTCGCAGAAGAAACAGTAACAGATGCTGAGTTAGCAGAAGCAGATGAGGAAAAAGAGCCTGATTATATTATTGAAACGCCAATCACAGTTAAAGAATTAGCTCAACTAATTGATATACCAGCAAATAAAATTATAGTTGAATTAATGAATCTGGGTGTTATGGCAAATGTTAATCATCCTTTAGATGTAGATGTGCTTGATATATTGGGTGATGATTTAGGTATTAAGTTTGCTTATCAAGAAACAGAAGAAGAGGAAAATGAAAGTAAAAAAAGAGTTGGTCCAGTAGTTGAAGATAAGCCAAATGAACTTAAATTAAGACCACCTATTGTTACCGTAATGGGTCATGTTGACCATGGTAAGACTACTCTTTTAGATGCAATTAGAAAGGCGAGAGTTGCAGGAACAGAAGCTGGTGGAATTACCCAGCATATTGGAGCTTATCAAGCAAATGTTAATAATAAGAAGATAACTTTTATTGATACTCCTGGTCATGAAGCCTTTACTGCTATGCGGGCTAGAGGTGCACAGATAACTGATATAGCAATTTTAGTTGTAGCAGCTGATGATGGAGTAATGCCACAAACTATTGAGGCAATTAATCATGCCAAAGCAGCAGATATCCCAATTATTGTTGCGGTTAATAAAGTTGACCGACCAAATGCCCAACCAGATAGGGTAAAACAAGAATTAACTGAACATGGGTTAATTCCTGAAGAGTGGGGTGGCGATACTATTTGTGTATCAGTATCAGCCTTGAAAGAGGAAAATATCGATGAATTACTTGAAATGATATTATTAGTTTCAGAAATAGAAGAGCTAAAAGCAAATCCAAATCGACTTGCAGAGGGAATTGTAATTGAAGCAGAGTTAGATAAAGGTAGAGGTTCAGTAGCTACTGTTTTAGTCAAAAATGGTACCTTACATGTAGGCGATTATATTTTAACTGGACTTACTTATGGTAGAGTAAGAGCAATGTTTAATGAATATGGTGATAGAATAGAAGAAGCTGGTCCCTCAACTGCTGTTGAAGTGTTAGGCTTTAATGATGTGCCACAAGCTGGGGATTTTGTGCAAGCAATGGAAGATGAAAAAGAAGCTCGCTCTATTGCCGATGAGCGTCAGACAGAAAAAAGACAGAAAGAGATTAAGCAAGATGCAAAAGTTTCTTTAGAAGATTTATATCAACAAATTCAAGAGGGTGAAGTTAAAGAGCTTAATATTATCTTAAAAGCAGATGTTCAGGGTTCTATTGAAGCTTTAAGAGATGCCTTATTGAGATTACAGACTGATGAAGTAACTGTAAAAGTTATTCATACAGGTGTTGGTGCAATCAATGAAACTGATGTGAACTTAGCAAGTGCAACTAATGCTATTATTATTGGTTTTAATGTAAGACCTGATAATAATGCACTCGCAATGGCAGATAAAGAGCATGTTGATATAAGATTATACCGGGTTATTTATAAAGCACTGGAAGAGATCAAAGATGCAATGGCAGGTCTACTTGATCCTGAACTCAAAGAAGTTGTCAGGGGTAGAGCTGAAGTTAGAGAAACATTTAAAGTACCTAATGCAGGTATTATTGCTGGTGTTTATGTGACTGATGGTCTTGTGAATCGTAATTTTGAAGTGAGATTACTAAGAGATAGTGTTGTAATTCATGAAGGAGAGATATCTTCTCTAAAGAGATTTGAAAATGATGTTAGAGAAGTCAAATCTGGTTATGAATGCGGTGTTGGCATAGAAAATTATAATGATATCAAAGAAGAAGATGTTTTAGAATTCTATAATTATAAGGAGATAAAACGTTCCTTATAGAGGTGAAAACACAATGAGTAAAGGAAGAGCAAGAAGAGTTGGAGAACTTTTAAAAAAAGAAATTAGTCAGATTTTATTAAGAGAACTTAGAGATCCCAGGATTGGTTTTGTTTCAGTTACTGATGTTGAGGTTTCGGGTGATTTAAGGCATGCTAAAGTTTTTGTGAGTGTCTATGGTAGTGATAAAGAAAAGGAAGATACTATGGAAGCTTTAGAACAGGCAACTGGCTATATTAGAAAAATAGTTGGTGAACGGATAAATATTTATCATACACCCGAACTTTTATTTAGGTATGATAATTCAATTGAACGTGGTGTGCATATTTCTAAAATTATAAAGGATATAAATGACGATAAAACTGAAGGGAATGAAGATCTTGAATAATTCCCTTCAGGAGATTGCAGAAAAATTAATAGCAGATGATAATTTTATTATATTAGGCCATGTTGAACCAGATGGGGATTGTATAGGATCGTTATTTAGTCTTAAATGGTTATTAGAAAAAATAGGTAAAAAATCCAGGGTGATGCTTGAGCAAGCTACCCTGGATACTTATTCCTATTTAGAAATAAAAAAAGATGAATATTTATCTTTTCCTGATGATGAATCAGTAATAGATGGTTTTCATTCAGCTACATATATTGCTTTAGATTCGGGTAGTTTAGAACGTTTAGGAAAAGGAAAAGATTTAATAAAGGATCATTTTTTAATAAATATCGATCATCATGAGGACAACCCTACTTATGGAGATTTAAATTATGTTAATTCACAAAAAGCAGCTGTAGGAGAAATAATATATGATTTAGCAGAAATAATGGAGCTGAATATTGATGTGAAAATTGGTAGAGCAATAGCCACAGCTATTATTGCAGATACCGGCTCACTAAAATATGAAAATACTTCAGCAAGAGTACTTAGAATCTTAGCTAAACTTGTAGATGATGGGGTTGATATTTATCAAATTAATAAAGAAGTTTTCGGTAAATACTCTTATTCATCTTTAGTTTTGAAAGGTTTAGCTTTATCAACCCTCTCTTTAAACAGTGATAACAATGTAGCCTGGTTGTATGTTGATCAGGAAATGATGGCCGATGCGGGGACCGATATGACTGATGGTCTAGTAAATTATGCCAGAGATATTGATCAGATTGAAGTAGGTATTTCATTTATTTCTGAAGATCGTTTGGAAACCAAAGTTAGTTTTCGATCAAATTATTATGTTAAAGTAAATGAAATAGCAGCTAAGTTTGGTGGGGGAGGCCATCCGCGCGCAGCAGGGTGTACAATTAAAAAGCCTTTGGAGGCAGCAATAACAGATGTTTTAGAAGAGGTGGAAAAGTTTGTTTGATCGTGGTGGAATATTAAATATTTTGAAACCAGTTGGAATAAGTTCTTTTGGAGCAGTCAGGCAGGTTAGGAAAAGGGTTCCTTTTAGAAAAGTGGGACATACAGGGACTTTAGATCCAGAAGCTGCAGGAGTTTTACCTATTTGTGTTGGTCGGGCAACCAAAATCATTCCATACTTTGATGAAAAAACAAAAGAATATATTTGTGGAATGGAGTTTGGTAAGTCAACACCTACACTTGATTTAGAGTCTGAAATAGAAGATTATGATGAACACTGGCATAACCTAACGAAAGCAGATATAGAAACTGTTTTAAAGACTTTTATCGGAAAATCAGAACAAATACCACCTATGTATTCTGCAATCCATCATAAGGGCAAACGTTTATATCAATTAGCAAGAAAAGGAATTGAAGTTGAGAGAAAACCCCGCAATATAAATATTCATGCAATTGATTTATTAGAGTTAAGTTTACCGGATATAAAATTTAAAGTAGTCTGTGCAAAGGGTACATATATTAGATCGTTAGTAAGGGACATCGCTCAAAAGCTAAATACATTAGCTGTTATGAGTTCATTAGTGAGGACTAAATCCGGTCCATTTTCATTTGAAGGTGGTATTCCCTTAAATGATTTTTTGGCTAGTGATGAGGAAAGATTTGCTGATTTTTATTTACCTTTAGATTATCCCTTAACATTTCCAACTGGAACTCTCAAGCAAGAAGCAGAAAAGAAGGCTGAAAATGGTGTATATTTATTAGAAAGTGATTTTTCTAGTCTTGCTGAGCGATTTAAAGAAAATGAACTTATAAGTGTTTATAATTTTAACAATAAATTTCTTTCAATTAATCGTCCTCAATTTGACGAAGAAGAGGGCTGGATTTTCAAAGCAGAAAGAGTTTTTGTTTAATAGTTACAGGAGGATTTAAATGAAGGTAATAACCAGCCAAGATTTCAAAAACTTTAAACAGAAAGATATTTGCCTTGCGATTGGAACTTTTGATGGTTTACATCAAGGTCATCAAGAGATTATTAATAAAACTATCAAGTTAGCAGAAACTAATAATTATCATTCAGGTGTTTTATCTTTCTATCCACATCCTTTAACAGTAATACCAAATAGAGTTGCTCCTCAAGCAATTATTTCCAGAGACCAGAAAATAAAATTATTAAATGAACTTGGACTAGATTTTTATTTTGAACAACAGTTTACATCTGATTTTTCCGAAATAAATTTTCGTTCATTTGTTGAAGATCTTTTGCTCGATAGTTTACATGTCTCACATGTGATTGTAGGTGATGATTTTCGTTTTGGTTTTAAAAATGAAGGTAATGTGGAATTATTGAGTGGTTTGGGTAAAGTATTAAATTTCAAAACAACTATTATTAAACAAATTAAAGATAATGATGATAAAATATCGAGTACTCGGATTAGAAGCTCAATTAAAAAAGGCCAATTGAAAAAAGCAGAAAAATTATTAGGTAGATCTTTTCAAGTCTGTGGAAAGGTAGTGCATGGGAAAAAAAGAGGTAGAACTTTTGGGATTCCAACAGCTAATCTAAAACTTGAGACTAATTATGTAAAACCACCTTCAGGCGTTTACGCGACGAAGATTTATTATAAAAATGAAGTTAAATATGGTGTCGCTAATCTAGGTAAAAATCCGACATTTGAAAATGAAAATTTGCATTTTGAAGTATTTATTTTTGATTTTGCTGAAAATATATATGGTGAAGAATTATGTTTAGATTTAATAGATTTTATTCGTCCAGAAGAAAAATTTAATTCAACTGCTGAACTTGTAAAACAGATGAAGAAAGATATTCTTTACACACGAAATCTTTTATGTTAAAATTAGTATGATATTACTGTTTGCTAGGATTGCGTACCTCCAACGTAACCTTGGCTTATAGTGTATAAATTCTATAGGAGGTGGAACAATGCTAAATAAAGAGAAAAAACAAGAAATAATTAATCAATATCAACGTGAAGAGGGAGATACAGGTTCTTCTGAGGTTCAAATTGCTCTTTTAACATCAAGAATTAAAGAGTTAACAGAACATCTTAAAGAACATAAAAATGATTTTCATTCACGCCGTGGTTTATTAAAAATGGTTGGTCAACGTAAAAGACTGCTTAGATATCTTAAAAATACTGACATTGAGCGTTATCGTGAATTAATAAGTGATCTCGGTATTCGCCGTTAATTATAAGTTTGTGTTTTGTTTTTGGAAAGAGCGGGGGAATCCCGCTCTTTCCTTCATATGAAGTACTTTTGTATTTTAAATAAGGAGGGTAATAGATGACTTATCAATGGAAAACTGATTTAGATGGTAAAGAATTTTCAATGGAAACAGGAAAACTTGCTAAACAAGCAAATGGTTCTGTAGTTGTACGTTATGGTGATTCTCTTGTTTTGGTTACAGCAACTATGTCTGAACCGAGGAAAGGTATTAGTTATTTTCCTTTAATGGTAAATTACGAAGAAAGAATATATGCGATTGGTAAAATCCCAGGTAGTATTAATAGAAGAGAAGGGCGTCCACGCGATATAGCAACTCTGGCAGCCCGCCTAATTGATAGACCTTTACGACCTTTATTTCCGGATGGTTTTCGTCATGATGTACAGGTAATTGCAACTGTATTATCAGTTGATGATGATTGTGATCCAGAGATGATGGCATTAAATGGTGCTTCAGCTGCACTTGCAATATCTGATATACCTTTTGATGGTCCTATTGGTGGAGCAAAGGTTGGTTATATTGATGGTGAATACATAATTAATCCAACTGCTGAAGAGAAAGAAAAAAGTGATTTAGAACTCACTGTAGCTGGTACTGAAGAAGCAGTCTTAATGGTTGAAGCAGGTGCAAATGAAGTTAGCGAAGATATTATTCTGGAAGCTATCGATCTTGCCCATCAAGAAATCAAAAAATTAGTTCAAGTTCAGAAAGATATGGTTGCTGAGGTTGGTAAAGAAAAGTTTGAATTTGAAGAACCAGAAATGGATGAAGATTTGGAAACTAGGATTAAAGATCTTACTGAAAACAGGTTAAAAGAAGCTATTCAAATTAAAGATAAACTGCTAAGAAACAGTAAAATTGATGCCTTGAAAGCTGAATTAGAAGATAAACTTAATCCAGGTTCTGATAGTGATGTTTCTTCTCAAATTAGTAATATATATAAAAATAGAATAAAAGAAGAAGTAAGAAGTTTAATTATTCATGATAAGGTGAGACCTGATGGAAGAACAGCAGAAGAGATAAGACCAATTTGGTGTGAAGTTGGCTATGTACCTAGAGCACATGGTTCAGGTATATTTACTAGAGGCCAAACTCAAGCATTAAGTGTTGTAACTTTAGGTGCCTCAAGTGATGAACAGGTATTGTTTGGCTTAGGAGAAAATGAGACTAAAAGTTATATGCACCACTATAACTTTACTCCATATAGTGTGGGGGAAACAAGTCCACTTAGAGGTCCTGGTAGAAGAGAAATTGGCCATGGTACACTAGGTGAAAAAGCTTTAATACCAGTATTGCCATCACAAGATGAATTTCCTTATAGTATTAGAGTAGTTTCTGAAGTGCTTGAATCAAATGGTTCTACTTCTCAAGCTAGTATTTGTGGTAGTACTTTATCACTGATGGATGCAGGTGTTCCTATTAAAGAGCCTGTTGCTGGAATTGCTATGGGTCTAATGAAAGATGAAGATGAAGTAGTGGTACTTTCTGATATCCAAGGTTTTGAAGATTTCCATGGTGATATGGACTTTAAAGTAGCTGGTACTAAAAATGGTATTACAGCTTTACAGATGGATATGAAAATTAAAGGTATTTCAACTGAGATAATGAAATTAGCTTTAAATAAAGCACAAAAAGGCAGAGCCTATATTATGGACAAAATGTTAGAAGTTATTGCTGAGCCTCGTGCTGAATTATCGGCAAATGCTCCTGCTTTAATTAAAATGAAAATTAATTCTGATAAAATCAGACATGTTATTGGTCCTGGTGGAAAGACGATCAATAGTATAATTGATGAAACAGATGCTAAAATAGATATAGAAGATGATGGTACTATCTTTATTATGACAGAAGATCAAGAAAGTGGAGAGCGCACAAAAGAGATTATTGAAAGATTAACAAAGGATGTTGAAGTCGGTGAAATGTATACTGGCACAGTAAAAAATATAGTTGATTTTGGTGCCTTTGTAGAGATTTTACCTAATAAAGAAGGTTTAGTTCATATATCTGAAATAGCTGATTATCATGTTAAAAAAGTAGAAGATGAAATCTCTGTTGGTGATGAAATTCCAGTTAAAGTTAAAAAGGTAGATAATCAAGGTAAAATTAGTTTATCGAGAAAAGACGCTCTTAAAGAACTAGAAGATAAAGAATAGCTGGAGTTGAAAATATGATTTTAGGTAAACATGTATCAATTGCAGGCGGACTTGATAAAGCAGTGGCTAGAGCGAAAGAAATAGGTTGTAATTCACTGCAGATTTTTGTTAAAAACCCACGTGGCTGGCGTGCACGTAATTTAACAGATGAAGAAGTGAATAAGTTCAAACAAAAATTATCCGAATTTAATTTCTCTCCATTAGTGGTACATGCTACCTATTTGATTAATCTTGCTTCTCCTAAAGAAGATTTATGGGAGAAGTCTATTGATGGCTTAATTACTGATTACAGTCGTTCTGGAAGAATTGGAGCGGATTACTTAGTAGTACATCCGGGTAGCCATACTGGTGATGGTTTAGAAGATGGTATTAAAAGAATTAGTAAAGCTATCAATGATGTCCTGGCTCAGGTAGAAAATGGAACTTTATTGTTACTAGAAAATGTTGCTGGCGCCGGGAGTAGTATTGGAGCGAGTTTTGAACAATTGCAGCAGATATTAGATAATATAGTAAATAAAGAACGTGTTGGTATCTGTCTAGATACTTGCCATGCCTTTGCTGCCGGCTATGATCTACATACTAAATCTGGTCTTGATAAAATGTTAACCCAGTTTGATGAAATAATTGGTCTAGATAAGTTGCGAGTTATTCATCTTAATGATTCTCGCCATGATATTGGTACTAATAAAGATGAACATGCCCATATTGGAGAAGGTGATATTGGTAAAGAAGCTGTCAAAGCTATTATCAATCACTCTAAGTTAAAAGATAAGCCTTTTATTTTAGAAACACCCTGGTTTGACGAATTACCAGATGAAGATGTAGTTTTATTGAAAAAAATGAGAAATTAGTCAGGAGGATAATTTTGCAAGAGGTTAAAGATATTCTGTCTTCAGTACATCATTCTTTAAGTGAGGAAATAAATAATGCTGATGGCAGAGAAATATTTGTACAGGCAAGATTAAATAAAGAACAGACTTTATTTAGGGAAGTTAAAGTTCTTGCCAGAGGGAACTACTCTATGGCACCTGCAGTAATTAATAATTTGTCATCAGGAGAAATGGTTATTCATAATCATCCTTCTGGTGATTTAACTCCTTCTGCTGCAGATATTAGGCTTGCTTCCAGATTGGGGCAAAATGGGATTGGCTTTGCGATTATTAATAATTCTGTTACTGATATTTATATAGTAGTGGAAGCAGGAGAGGTAAAAAGTCGCAACAGTTTATCAGCTGAAGAAATTACGAGTTATTTGAAAAAAAATGGTCCGTTGGAAGAAGTTTTGCCTAATTTCTCTGAAAGAGATGAACAGATTATTGTAACTGAAAGAGTCATAAAATCTTTTAATATGAAGAATAACTCGTTTATAGAAGCAGGCACAGGCACTGGGAAATCATTTGCATATTTAATTCCTGCTCTCTGGTGGTCGTTTAAGAATGATGAAAAAGTAATAGTTTCTACAAATACAATCAATTTGCAGGAACAATTAATTAATAAGGACCTAGTTTTACTTGCAAAAATACTTCCTTTTGAATTTAGAGCTGTTTTAGTCAAAGGAAGATCAAATTATTTATGTTTAAGAAAATTTGAAAACTTCAAAAAAAGATTTCTTAGTGGCAAAACAGCAATTGACGGAGAAGCAGAACAAATAGATAATTTGTTAGATTGGGTGGATGATACTGCTAGTGGAGAAAAATCAGAGATTAATTTTAGCATTAATCATAGTTTGTGGGAAAAAATTTGTGCTGAAAGTGATCTTTGTTTAAAAATGGCGTGTCCTTATTTTAAAAAATGTTATTTTATGCAGGCCAGAAAAGAAATTTATCAGGCTAATCTTTTAGTTGTAAATCATCATCTACTTATGTCAGATGTCAGATTAAAAAAGGATACTGGTCTAACTGATAGAGGTATTTTGCCAGAATATCACCATCAAATTATTGACGAAGCCCATAATTTTGAAGAAATAGCTACCCAGCATTTAGGATATGATTTTTGGCAATCTTTATTAGAAAAATGGTTGGAAAGACTGCATGGAAAAAAACATTCACTTGTTAGTAAGATTAGAGAAGATATAACTATTATAGATAATCCAGGAGAAGATGTATTGAAACTTGTTGATCATAAGTTAATTCCAGTTTTACAAAAATTAAATGACTTATATCCACAGTATTTTTCTGATTTACTTAGTTTTTTTGCAAATAACAAAGAGAATAAACTTTCAGTAGACGATCAGTTAAAAGCTAGTAGTGAATGGGAAAGTTTTAATTTGACAGCTGATAAGCTACAGGGTTTTCTAAATAATGCTACTTTTTTTATGCAACAAATTTATGACTTTTTATATGAAGATACTGAGTTAACAAATGATGAGTATGCAATGGAACTTGAATCAGCCATAAAAAGAGGACAAGATTTAAATAAAAGGATAGAATTTAATATTTTAACAGATAAGCCAGATTATGTTTATTGGTTAGAAAAAAATTATCAGAAAAAATCATATCAAGTTATGCAAAAATCAGCACCACTTAAAGTAGGTGATTTGCTACCTGATTTAATCTGGTCAAAAATGGAGAATACAGTTTTAACATCTGCAACTTTGGCAGTTGACGCAAAATTTGATTTCATTAAACGGGATACAGGTTTAGTAAATGCTGATGAATTGATTGTTAATTCGCCTTTTGATTATTCGCAGCAGGCAGAATTAATTATTCCAGCTCAGATATCAGAACCGGGTTCAAATCAATTTTTAAGAGATGTTATAAAGTATTTAGAGAAAATATTAATGATTGTAAGTGGAAATGTTATGGTTTTATTTACTTCTTATCAAATGTTAAACGAGGTTTATGAAGCGCTAGATAAAAAATTAGCCAAGAGTGTTGGTAGTACCATCCTGGCACAAGGTAAATTTACTAGAAGATATATAATGGAAAAATTTAAAGAGCGTTCAAAGCAAATAATTTTTGGAACTGCAAGTTTTTGGGAAGGTGTAGATATTCCTGGGGATGATTTGAAATATGTAATAATGATTAAATTGCCTTTTCCAGTACCTGGCGAACCATTGGCTAAGGCTAGAGAAAATTTACTTAAAAGTCAAGGCTTAAATCCTTTTTATAATTATTCTTTACCAAAGTCAGTTATACGATTTAAACAAGGATTTGGTAGATTAATTAGATCTAAAAATGATCATGGAGTTATAATTTTATTTGATAAACGAGTATTAAGCAAAAGTTATGGTAAACAATTTTTAAACTCTTTACCTGCAGGTTGTCCAGTTAGAAAAATGCCTTTAAATATTATGGAAAAACATATTGGAAAGATGGAGGAGGTCTGATTTATGAAAAAGATTTATATTTATAGTTTTTTCTTATTGACATTATTTATATTGCTCAGTCCTTCTGTCTCATTTGCTGGGCCAGAGTTTACTTTAATATATGTTGTTCAGTCAGGTGATACGCTTTCTGAAATTGCAGAAGATTATGGTGTAACAGTTCAAGAAATAAAAAATTTAAATAATATTGGTAAGGAGCACTGGATTAAAGTTGGAGATGAACTAGTGATTCCGAAAAGAAATAATGACGATTCCAACAATCCAAATTGGGGCCTGCAATTATATCGAGATACTGAAGAAATTATGAACAACTTTCAATTAGATATAGGGAATAATTATTCTGTTCAGATTAATCCAGGCATGAAAATTCCTAAAGTAAATATTCCTAAAAGTAAAATGATCCAATATCATGTGGGTCAGGGTGATACACTTTTTGATCTTGCGAGAGCTTTTAATACTTCAATTGGGGTACTTATGGCAGTTAATGAAATGCAAGATAGTATTATTAGAACAGGTGATCAAATCTGGCTACCTGTTAATAATCTTTCTAAAAGACAAGTTCTTCAACGTACTGTAAATCAGAGTCAACTTAATGTACTTGCTCGAGCTATTCATGGTGAGGCAAGAGGTGAACCTTATGTAGGTCAAGTTGCAGTAGGTGCTGTCATTATAAATCGTGTATTAAGTGACTACTTTCCTGATACAATTACTGAAGTTGTTTATCAAAACAGACAATTTTCTGCTGTTGGTGATGGGCAGATAAATCTTAGACCAAATAGTACTTCTTATAAAGCAGCTAGAGCAGCTTTAAACGGTCAAGATCCTACCATGGGTTCCTTATACTTTTATAATCCTGAGACTGCTACAAATACTGGTTGGTTTGATGGTCGGAAATTAGTTGTAACGATTGGAGATCATGTTTTTACTAAATAGATAATGACTGGATCTTAATTTGATCCAGTCTTTTTCTTCTCTAATTGTAAAAATTAGTTTTTAAGTATTCAATAATACCTGCTGTGATTGCATTGGCCATTTTTTCTAAATATTTATTATCTGTTAACAGTTGTCTGTCGATTGGACTGGAAATAAAACCTATCTCGATTAATACAGCAGGGCAATCAGCTTGATTTAATACATAATAATTACCTGGAGTAATCTCACGATCATTTTCTGGCCTTATCTTTATTAGATATTTTAATATTGTTTTAGCTAATAATTTACTTTTGTCAGAGTTTGTTTTATAAAAAATTTGTGATCCTGATGGTTGTGAAGTATGATATTGATTTACATGCAGACTAATAAATAGATCAGTTTTTAACTTTCCCGTCAAAGTTGGACGTCTCTTGAGATCTTTGTTACGACTATCTTTATATAATTGATCTTCATTTCTGGTCATGGCAGTTCTTATATTATTTTCTTTAAGCTTAACTGTTAAAATACGGGCTAACTTTAGATTGATGTCTTTTTCATATAAACCATTAAAATGAGTCCCCGTATCAATACTACCATGACCTGGGTCAACAATTATCCGGAAACTACCTGTTCCGTAAACTGCTAATTCATTATTAGTAGATTTAATAAATATTAATAAGAGAAGAGCAATTAAAAAGAATAGCAAAATAATAATTATTTTTTTTCTTTTCTGGTCTATTAATATATACAAATTTATCATCCTTTCAAACGAGTCATGCATTAAATATATATTAAAACTATCTCTAAGTTAGAATAATCTATTCTTTTTCACATACATTTATCTTAGAAATTAATATGTGAGGTGTATTAGATGTCTAAATTTTATTTTATTAATAAAAAGATTTTTGGCATCCTTTTTTTATTAATAATATTTATTAGTTTTATAGCAGGTTATATGACAGGAAGCAATAATTATTTGGCTTTAACAGCTGGTGAAAACCGCCTAGTACCTATTTATAAAGTAGACAGGGATGATAAAAAGATAGCCTTAACACTTGATGGAACTTGGGGGGCAGAGTATACTGAGCAATTACTTAATCTTTTTAAGAATGAAGATGTCAAGGTTACGTTTTTCTTTGCTGGCTATTGGTTAAAAAAATATCCTGATTTAGTAAAAAAAATAGCAGCTGCTGGGCATGAGATTGGTAATCATACTTTTACACATCCTCATTTAAATCAATTAAGTAAGGATGAGATTATAGAAGAACTGGAAAGCACATCTGATTTAATATACCAATTAACCGGTAAAAGACCAGAATTATTTCGGCCACCTTATGGAGAATATAATAATCGAGTTGTTCAGACAGTAAGAAATGCAGGTTATCAAATTGTACAGTGGAGTTTAGATTCACATGATTGGCGAGAGCCGGGGGTGGATTATATTTATAATAGAGTAAAAAATAATATCTCTTCTGGTGATATAATATTAATGCATAATAATGCACCAGATACACTACCAGCTTTAGAAAAACTAATACCTGAACTTAAAAAAGAATTTGAACTAGTTCATCTATCTGAGTTAATTTATAAAAATAATTATAAAATATATTCACACAACGGATTGCAGGTGAATATAAAATGACTGGAAGAAAGGTTATATATATAGGTCTTTTAATAGGTATTTTTATTAGCTTTTCTGCCACAGAATTAGTAATGCCAGTGATGCAATTTAATCAAAATCCTGTTTATCATGGGCCAACTGGCAGAAACAAAGTCTCCCTAACAATTAATGTAGATTGGGGAAGTGAATACATTCCTGCTATGCTCGAAATTATGGATGCATATCAAATCAAAGCAACATTTTTTGTGACTGGAAAATGGGTAGAAAAAAATCAACAACTATTAAAAAGGATATATAATTCTGGTCATGAGATAGGTAATCATGGGTATCAACATGTTCATCTTACTAATTTAGATGAACGTCAATTAACTGACCTGATTAGGAAAAATGAAAATTTAATTTATCAATTAACTGGTTATAAAACTAATTTATTTGCTCCACCCTATGGTGAGATGAATAGTAGAATTGCTAGGATTGTAAGTAATATTGGTTATCGACCAATTATGTGGTCTGCTGATACAATAGATTGGCAAAGACCTGCTCCTGAAGTAATTGTACAACGTGTAAATCAGAAGATTGATGATGGTGGTATTATTTTAATACATCCTACTGCAGTTACTGTAAAGGCTTTATCTGGTATAATATCTACTGTAAAAGAGAAAGGATTTAAATTTTCTACTATTAATAACCTATTAACATCAAATAATAATTAGAGGTGATCAAAATGAAAATAAATATTAAACGAATTGATAGAACAGTGCCTTTACCTGCATATCAACATTTTGGTGAAGATGCTGGGCTGGATTTACATGCAGCAGAAGATTGTATTATAAAAAAGAATGATTATCGATTAATTAAAACCGGTTTGATGATTTCAATTCCACCAGGTTATGGTGGTTTTGTTTATCCTAGAAGTGGACTAGCTTTAAAACATGGTATAACTGTTTTAAATGCTGATGGAGTTATCGACCCTGGTTATCGGGGAGAAATAGGAGTTATCTTAATTAATCACGGTAAAGATGATTTTAAAATTAAACATGGTGATAGAATAGCCCAGCTTATACTTCATCGTACTATTAGTGTTGAATGGGAAGAAGTTGATTCTTTACCAGAGTCTAATCGATCTGCAGGCGGGTTTGGTCATACTGGCAAGTAAACATGTATATTTTTGTTGATTCTGGTCAAACTAACTTTTGAACAAATAAAAAAGGAGGTTATTAAATTTGTCCAGAATTATAGGGGTATTTGATAGTCATGAGAATGCTGAAAAAGCAGTTAATGAAGTACGTAACAAAAATATTTCTAGTGAAAAAATCTCTATTGTTGCAAAAGAAGATAGTGTCGGCGATAATAATCAGGATGAAGGTTTTAATGCAACGGAAATGTCAACTGGTGCAACAACAGGAGGGACTATTGGTGGAATTGCCGGGTTACTTGCTGGCGCAGGAGCTCTAACAATTCCAGGGCTTGGTCCGATTCTTGCAGCAGGACCCATAGCTGCAGGACTGTCTGGAGTAGCAGCTGGTGGCTTAACAGGTAGTTTGGTAGATGCTGGAGTTCCAAAAGAAAGAGGAGAAGATTATGAAAATGAAGTAAAATCAGGTGCTATTTTGGCTCTGGTTGATACTAATAACCGAACTGACGATGTTGAGCAAATTTTTCGAGATAATGGAGCTCGTAAAGTAGAAAAACACTAACAATTACAAAGTTATAGAATATAAGAACACGCCAAATTAGGCGTGTTTTTATATTTGACAAAAATTTTCAATTTAAATATAATATATGTAACTTCTAATACAAGCTAAATATTCAGATTAAAATTAATATTCTATTTAGTCATGAACGTAGATAGATTATTCCTGTTTTAATTAATAGACAATGAACAGTAAAAATTAATTACTTGCAAAAGCAACTAAATAATAAGGGGGAGTAGGTATTAAAGCTTTAGTCTATAATGGAAATGTTTTGGAAATGGTGAATAGACCAATACCAAAACCTAAAAAAGATGAATTATTAATAAAGGTTAGTCTGGCCGGTATATGTAATACCGATCTGGAAATAAGTAAAGGTTATTTGAATTTCAACGGTATCCTAGGCCATGAATTTGTTGGTAAGGTAGTCGAAGATAAATCTGGAATATATACTGGTAAAAGAGTTGTTGGAGAAATTAATATTCCCTGTTATGAATGTTATTTATGTAAACATGGTAAAGAACGACATTGTAAAAATATCAAAGTTTTAGGAATAAAAAATAAGAATGGAGCTTTTGCTGAGTATTTGACACTGCCCAGAAAAAATATTTGGGAGGTACCAGATCAAATTACAGATCTTGAAGCTGTATTTGTAGAGCCACTGGCAGCTGCTTTACAAATTCCAGAACAAGTTCATTTGAAATTAACTGATAAAATTATAGTGTTAGGAGATGGTAAATTAGGTTTACTAACGTCTCTTGTTTTATCTGAATTAGGATATGATATCAGTCTTATTGGTCATCATCAATCCAAATTGGAGATCGCAGCCCAAAAAGGAATAGCTGTTTATACATCTGGCCAATATTCTCCAGGTGCCAATGTTGTTATTGATACAACAGGTAGTAGTTCTGGACTTAAAGATGCTTTGAAAATTGTCGAACCAGCAGGAAAAATAATATTGAAAAGTACAATAGCTGCAGGGGAAGCAATCAATTTAAGTCCAGTAGCCGTAGATGAAATCCAAATAATAGGGTCACGTTGCGGACCTTTTGCTCCGGCCCTTAGAATGTTAAGTAGAAGAAATTTTCCTTTGCAAAATATGGTTGACAGTGTCTTTACTATTGATCGCATATTACATGGGTTTGAGAGAGCTAAAAGTAAAGAAGTTTTGAAAGTATTAATTAAAATCTGAGACGAGGAGTTAGATAAGATGCAGGAATTTTTACCTTTATTAAAAGTTAATTCCCAATATATTAATAAAAAAGTATTAGTCTGTGGCGATCCAGCCAGAGCTAAGCTAATAGCAGATAGTCTTACAGATGCAAAAGAAATAAGTTATAATCGAGAATATCGTTTGTTTAATGGTGAATATGCTGGTCAAAAAATCAGTGTTGTTTCACATGGTGTTGGTGCAGCGGGAGCTGCTGTAGTTTTTGAAGAAATCATAAAAGGAGGTGCAAAAGAAATAATAAGGGTTGGGACGGCTGGTTCACTTGATAAGTCAATTACAGATGGAGATCTTGTAATTGCTACCGGTGCAGTTAGAAAAGATGGTCTGACAGATCAACTAGTAGATTTAAGTTTTCCTGCAATAGCAGATTATGAGTTAATAGTAAAATTAAAAGAAGCAGCAAAAGGTTTACAGGAAAATACTCAGACAGGTATTGTCTTGACTCTTGGCACATTTTATCCAGAGTTAGATGGGTTGCCTAACAATTATTTTAGTAAAGCAGGTGCTAAAGCTGTTGAGATGGAAGCTAGTGCACTATTTGTAATAGCATCATTACATGGTGTTAAAGCAGGAATGATTGCCGCAATTGATGGACTTGCGATTGATTTTGAAGCTGATAGTTATAATCCACATCGTGAGAAAATTGCTGAAGCTATTAAAAAGGAGATTGATATTGCCTTGCAGGCATTAACTAATTAATTGGAGGTTAAAAAATGAAAAAAAATACTATTATTATTTTAGGGATTTTGTTGTTAACAATCTTTACAATGAATTCACTTGCAGCTGCTGAAGGAAGAGTAGCTATTGTTTTTGCCACAGGTGGACTAGGTGATAAGTCCTTTAATGATGCTGCCTTTGCTGGTATCATGGCAGCAAAAGAAAAAATGGATATTGAATATGATGCTGCAGAGCCTTCTTCTATTACAGAATATGAGACATATTTAACCCAATATTCGGCGTTAAGAAGATATGATCTCATTATATCTATTGGTTTTGATCAGGCAGATGCTTTAAATAATGTGGCCCAACGTTTTCCAGACCAAAAATATGCGATTATTGATACAGTTGTAGATCAGCCCAATGTTGCTTCTTATGTATATGAAGAAAAAGAAAGAGGTTTTCTCATGGGTGTTGCTGCAGCTATGCTGACTACAAAAGCTGATGACCCATTAACAAATGCTGAAAATAAAATAGGTGTAATTGGGGGTATGAAAATACCTTTAATTGATGCAAATATTGCTGGTTTTATAGCTGGAGCAAAATATATTGATCCTGAAATTACAGTTCAACATACTTATGTTGGTGCCTGGGCAGATCCAGCTAAAGGTAAAGAATTAGCTATTTCTATGATTGAAGATGATATTGATGTAATCTGGGGAGCTGCTGGAAGATCTGGATTGGGTATCTTAAAAGCTGCTGAAGAAAGAAATATATATGGTATTGGTGCTGACTCAGATCAAGGTCATGTTGCACCCGGACATATTTTAACTAATGGTATGAAATTTGTCAATAATACTGTTGAACTTGCTATAAAACAGGTGCTTAATGACAAATTTACGGCAGGAGTAAATGTGCTTGGTATTGAAGAAGGCGGTCTTGGTTATACAGAGAGCTTACTTCCTGAAAATGTAGTTGAGAAACTTGAAGAAGTTAAAAACAAAATAACTACTGGAAAAATTGAGATTCCAGCTACTATTGATGCAGCCAGAAAATAAATTATAAGTTGGGAGGAGGCAATCTCCTCCCATTTTAATATAAATACATAATGTCTGGCACAGTTGGGGGGGATTTGATGAAAGCAATAGAGTTAAAAAAAATTACGAAAAAATTTGGCAATACATATGCAAATAATAAAATTGATTTTTCGGTCCAGCAAGGTGAAATCCATTGCTTACTTGGTGAAAATGGTGCCGGCAAATCAACTTTAGTAAAAATAATTTTTGGGCTTTATCAAAAAGATAGTGGTGAAATTAAAATAAATGATCAAATTGTCAAGTTAAAAGGCCCAGCTGATGCTATTGCAAGGAAGGTTGGGATGATTCATCAACATTTCATGCTTGTAGATAGCTTAACAATTACTGAGAATATTATTGCTGGCGCTGAGCCAAGTAGTAAAGGTTTTATTAATTATAGGGAAGCAGAAAGAAAAGTTAGGGACCTTTCTGAACAATATAATTTGCAAGTTAAAGTTGATTCTCTTGTTGGAGAAATTTCTGTGGGAGAACAACAACGAGTCGAAATATTAAAAGCCCTTTATCGGAATGCAGAAATTTTAATATTAGATGAACCAACCGCTGTTTTAACCCCACAAGAGACAAAGGAATTATTTAACGTTTTAGAACAATTAAAAAAATCAGGTAAAACTATAATTTTTATCACTCATAAACTAAAAGAAACAATGCAGGTAGCTGACCGGGTTTCTGTATTAAGAGATGGGAAAAAGGTTGGAACAGTGGAAACTTCTCAAACAAATCCTGCAGAATTGGCGAGAATGATGGTTGGACGCGAAGTGCTATTAAAGGTGAACAGAACTCAAAATAATCCCGGAGAGAAAGTTTTAGAAATTAGTAATTTAAATTATAAAAATAAAAAGTCAGGCTTAAGTTTAGAAGATATTAATTTTTCTATTCAAGCAGGAGAAATTTTAGGAATAGCCGGAGTAGAAGGTAATGGACAGTTAGAGTTAGAAGAGGTTATTGCAGGTTTGCGAAGTTTTCAACAGGGAAATATAGAGTTAAATTCTAAAATTATTAATAATTTTTCGGTTAAAGAAAGAAGGAAAAATGGTTTAGCACATATACCTTCAGACCGTTTGAAACGAGGATTAATTCAAAATTTTAATTTAGCTAATAATTTAGTTTTAGGTTCAGAGTGGGATTCTCCTTATGCATATTATTCTATCTTAAACTATAATGAAATTAATAAATTTAAAGATGAAATAGTTAAAGAATTTGATCTACGTTATACAAAAAATAATTCAATAGCCGGTGAGTTATCCGGAGGAAATCAACAAAAATTAATTATTGGGAGAGAATTAAGTAGAGAAACTAATTTTATCTTAGCTGCTCAACCAACTAGGGGAGTAGATGTTGGGGCAATCGAATATATCCATAAATTATTAATTGAGATGAGAAATAATGGCAAAGCAATATTATTAATTTCTGCAGAGCTTGATGAATTAAGAAGTTTAAGTGACCACTTATTAGTAATATATGAAGGAAAAATTGTAGCAAGAGGATCTACAGATAAATTTACAGAAGAAGAACTGGGTTTATTAATGGCTGGTCATTATCAGCAGGGAGGAGAAAATGTCTAAATATAAAAATATTTTAAATTCAATACTTGCCATAATTTTTGCGCTCTTTGTTGGAGCAGTTTTAATTAAAATTTCTGGCCATAGTGTCAAAGAAGCATATTATTATTTGTTTTATGGAGCTTTTGGTACAAGTTATAACTTTGCTCAGACTCTGCTTATGACTACTCCCTTAATTTTTACTGGATTAGCAGTGGCAATTGGCTTTCAAAGTGGTCTTTTTAATATTGGTGGAGAAGGTCAATTATATTGGGGTGCTTTTGTTACTGCTATTATAGCTATCAAATTTACTCTTCTACCAGGTTATTTATTAATATTTATTGCACTTTTGGGGGGAGCGCTTGCTGGAGGCTTATGGGCTGCATTTCCTGGATATTTAAAGGCAAAAACAGGTGCACATGAAGTAATTACTACTATTATGTTTAATTATATAGGAATCTTAGCAACGACCTTTTTATTAAAAAGATATTTCAAAGCTGATGGACCAGTTGATCAAACAGTGATGCTTACGAAAAAAGCAAGATTACCTGAATTAATTACAAATACGAGATTAACCTGGGCCATAATTATTGGTATTATAGTTGTGTTTTTAGTTGATCAATTATTAAAAAGAACTGCTATTGGATTTGACCTAAAAGTTGTTGGAGAAAATATTTTTGCTGCTGAATATGCTGGTATTAAAACAGGAAAATATACTATCTTAGCTATGATTATCAGTGGAGCGGTAGCTGGACTAGCTGGGGGCACAATTGTGCTTGGCGTCTTGCACCGATTCATAACAAACTTTTCTCCAGGTTATGGTTTTACGGGTATCGCAGTGGCTGTTTTAGGTAGAAATAAACCTTGGGGTGTATTATTGGCAGCATTTTTATTTGGAGCTTTAGAAGCAGGTGGAATGGCTATGCAACTTTTTGCTGATATTCCCAGTGATTTAATGGAAATAGTTCAGGGGTTAGTTATATTATTTGTGGCAGCTCCGGCAATTTTTGAAATAATTTTCCCTGTCATAAAAAAGAATAGAGGTGTTGAGTCTAATGTCTGAAATAATTGAAGTTATCTTTAGTATAAACACATTTACTGCTGCTATCAGAATGGCAACACCGATTGCGATGGCTGCTATTGGCGGAGTATTTTCAGAAAGATCAGGCATTATTAATATTGGCTTAGAAGGAATGATCTTAACGGGGGCATTTGCAGCTGTTGTTGGATCATTTTTTACTGGTAGTCCCTGGCTTGGATTATTGGCAGCTATTTTAGCTGGTTCTTTACTAGGTCTTTTGTTTGCATTCTTTACAATTAAGTTTAAAGCTGATCATGTAGTGGCTGGTGTAGGATTAAACATTTTAGCTCTTGGCATTACTACCTGGTTAATGCAGGTAGTCTGGGGACAAAAAGGCGCGTCACCAGAAGTAAATGGTCTGCCTGAAATTACGCTACCAATTCTTAACAAGATACCTATCTTGGGTGATTTACTAGCTTTTCATTCACCAATAGTCTATATCATGTTCGTAACTGTCTTTTTAAGTTGGTTGTTATTATTTAAGACATCTTTGGGATTAAGAATAAGGATGACTGGAGAACACCCAGAAGCAGCTGATACTCTTGGCATTAATGTTTATTTTATGCAATATTTCAGTGTCACTTTGAGTGGAGCATTAGCAGGCATGGGGGGAGCTTATCTATCCTTAGGCCAATTAAGTTGGTTTAGTAGTAATATGTCTGCGGGAAGAGGATATATGGCACTTGCGGCAAATATATTTGGCCAATGGAATCCAATAGGTGCTTTTGCTGCTAGTTTTTTATTTTCATTTTCAGATGCAGTGCAAATGAGATTACAAGGAATCAATTTAAATCTTGCTTCAGAGTTAATTCAAATGATACCATATCTATTAACTGTAATTGTATTAGCAGGAGCAGTTGTTAAATCTAAACCACCTGCTGCGTTGGGAGAACATTATGAAGTCGGCAAATAAGGAAGTGAATCAATTGGATAAAAAACATTTTGCTACAAATGCTGTACATGCTGGTGAAGAGAAAGAATTTACAAATAGACCGCTTAATACACCAATCTATCTGACATCAACTTTTACTTTTCCAGATCTTGATACAGCTGAAAAGACTTTTGATTTTGAACGGTCTGATTATGTTTACACAAGGGGTAATAATCCTACTATTAGAGCTTTAGAGGAGAAAATGACTGCCCTTGAACATGGTAATGATGCGGTTGCTTTTGCTTCAGGCATGGCAGCTATTTCATCAGTTTTATTATCTCTTTTGGAAAAAGGAGATAATCTATTAGCACATCAAGTTCTATACGGGTCTGCCCATAATTTTATTAGTGAAATTCTTCCTAGGCGTGGTGTTGCTACCGAATTTATTGATTTAAGAGATGAAAAAGTGTTTTTGCAAAAAATTAAAGCTGGGGTTGATGTTATCTATTTTGAGACACCAGCTAATCCAACTCTGGATATTATTGATTTAGAAAAAATAGCTAAATATGCCGATTCCTATAATATCAAGGTAGTAGTTGATAACACTTTTGCCTCACCCTATTGGCAAAAACCTTTAGATGAGGGAATTGATATTGTATTACATAGTGCAACAAAATATATTTGTGGTCATGGTGATGCACTTGGCGGTATTGTTGTTAGCAATGATCAAGATTATATCCAAAAATTAAAGTTTGGCTATATGGCTGAATACGGAGGAGTGATGAGTCCTTTTAATGCTTGGTTAATGTTGAGAGGATTAAAGACTTTAGCTTTAAGAATGGATGCCCATGCAAAGAATGCCTCACAAATAGCAGACTTTTTAGTCAGTCACCCTAAAATAGAGAAAGTCTATTATCCAGGTCAAAAAGATTTTGCAGATTATCAACTTGCTCAAAAACAGATGTCTGGTTTTGGTGGGATAGTAAGTTTCGAGTTTGCAGGAGATAAAGAAGATATTGAAGTGTTTTTAAAAAAACTAAAGTTAATTAAACTAGCTGTTAGTCTTGGCGATACTGAAACGTTGATAGAATACCCATTTGCGATGACACATCGTGGTTATGCTAAAGATTATTTAGAAAAAATAGGGATTAATGCCAATTTAATTAGAATCTCTGCTGGAATTGAAGATGTTAGAGATTTAATTAAAGACTTAGATGAGGCCCTCGCTTGAGGGTCTTTCTTGTTTATTTTGCTTTTAGATGATAAAATATAGAAAAATTAGGGAAAGGAAATTGATTATGCTAAGATATACAATACCTGCTACAACCGCTAATCTTGGCCCAGGTTTTGATACATTAGGTTTAGCAATCAATATTTATAGTGAGTTCCAGGTAACTTCTGCTGAAAAAGATGTCTTTTATATTCATGATTGGCAAGATAACTTATTGTCAATTGATAAATCTGATAACTTATTAAATAAGTCATTATTAGAATTTGCTGATTATTATCAATTAACTCTACCATCAATTGAGATTCGGGAAAAATTAAAAGTTCCGTTGGCCAGGGGAATGGGAAGTAGTGCTGCAGCAATACTCGGTGGGTTAACTGCTGGCGCTATAGCAACTGGTATATTACCAGCTAAAGATGATTTTGTAGAAATGGCTGTTAAGTTGGAAGGACATCCTGATAATGTTCTGCCAGCACTATTTGGAGGATTAATTATAAATTATTCAGATCAGGAAAGAATATTTTATGAAAAGATTGAAATAGATCCAGAACTTAATTTTATCTTAGTTATCCCAGATTTTGAGTTAAAAACTTCGGAACTAAGAGAAATATTACCGAAAAATGTTGATTATAGTACTGTTCTATTCAATATGAGTCGAGTCGCTCTCTTAGTAAAATCTTTTTTGACCAAGGATTGGCAATTGCTTGAAAATGCGATGCAAGATAAGTTACATCAACCATTTCGTTCTGCTAAAATTCCTGGGTTTAATAAAATTATTGCTACTGCCTATGCGGCAGGGGCTAGAGGGGCTGCCTTAAGTGGGGCAGGACCTACAATTTTAGCAATTACTGATAAAAATCCTGAGAAAATTGCTGGAGCCATGTGTGCTACTTGCTTAGACTATGGTATAAAAGCGGAATATCTTATTGCAAAAGCAGATAATCAAGGTCTTTATAATCAACTGGAGGAGTTGCTTAAATGAAAATTGCGCTACTTGGATTAGGTACAGTTGGTACAGGTTTGCTTGAATTAATAGATAGAAATAAAGCATATTTAGCAAAGCTAGCTCAAAGTGAAATTGAGATTGCTCCAATACTAGTTAGACAAATAAATAAGAAACGTGATATTATTGGAGATTATCAAATTACTGATAATGAAGAGATTATTTTTAATGATCCAGAAATAAATCTTATCATTGAACTGATTGGTGGCGAAGAACCTGCTTATACTTATATTAAAAAAGCTTTACAAAATCAGATCTCTGTTATTACTGCAAATAAATTGATAATTGCTAAATATGGTAAAGAACTTCAACAAATTGCAGTACAAAACAAAGTGAAACTAGATTATGAAGCAAGTGTGGGAGGTGGGATACCACTATTTTCTCAAATTGATAATTATTTTAATTCTGCAGATATTAAATCCATTTATGGTATTTTAAATGGAACTACTAATTACATATTAACTGAGATGGAAAATAAGCAAATCAGTCAAGCTGAGGTATTATTAAAGGCACAAAAACTTGGTTATGCTGAACAAGATCCAACTTCTGATTTAGATGGTTATGATGCATTATATAAAATTATAATTTTAGCAAGACATTGTTTTGCTAGATACTTTGCTCTTAATAAATTAAGTCGATCAGGAATTACTGAAGTCACTTTGCAAGATATAAATATTGCTAATCAGCTTGGATATAAGATTAAATTATTAGCTAAAGCAGAAATCATAGATGATAAATATTATTTAGATATCAGACCTACTTTATTAAAGAAAGAAAACCCACTTGCCCAACTACAGGGAGTTGACAATGGTCTTTTAATTAATACATTTAATAAAGGTGATTACTTTTTTGCTGGCCCAGGAGCAGGTAAATACCCAACTGCTTTAGCTGTTTTTGCAGATTTAAAAAATTATTTTGTAGGAAACAAAAATTTAAATACTAAAAATTTAATTAAAGCAGATTTATTAGATATTAATGTTTCTGAGCATAATTACTATTTCAATATAAAGCTTAAAAATACAGAAACCTTACTTAAAGATTTGAAAAAAGAATTTAAAAATGAAAAGATAGAAATTAGAAAAATTGTTGAAAATGATTTAAAGAATGATTATTTACAATTAATTATTTTAACTGAAAAGATTAAATATAACTCACTAAATAATCTAGTTAAAATAATTAATGAAAAATATAAAAACATATTTATTATTAATTATCTAACAATTGAGGGGGAATAAAGATGGGAAAATGGTCTGGAATTATTAATCATTACCGAGATTATATGCCTGTTGATAATAATACCCAAATAATATCATTACAAGAGGGAAATACACCATTAATTTTTGCAAAGAGAATTAGCCAAGAACTTGGAATAGAATTATATTTAAAATATGATGGAACTAATCCAACCGGTTCTTTTAAAGACCGGGGAATGGCTCTTGCAGTCACTAAAGCTGTAGCAGATGGGGATCAGGCAATTATGTGTGCCTCTACAGGAAATACTTCAGCTGCAGCAGCAGCTTATGGAGCTCGAGCTGGATTAAATGTCTATGTCGTTATACCTGAAGGTAAAATTGCGTACGGAAAGTTATCACAAGCTCTTATTCATGGTGCTAAAGTATTACCGATTAGAGGTAATTTTGATGAGGCTTTAGAGATAGTGAAAGAAATTACAGAAAATTATCCAATCACACTTGTAAATTCTCTAAACCCTTATAGAATAGAAGGTCAAAAATCAGCTGCTTTTGAAATATGTGATCAACTTGGCAAGGCGCCAGATTTGCTGGGGATTCCAGTAGGTAATGCAGGTAATATTACGGCCTATTGGCAGGGATTTCAAGAATATCATGCTAACAACGTGATTAAGAAATTACCTGAAATGAGAGGATTTGAAGCAGAAGGTGCTGCAGCAATAGTGAAAGATAAAATTATTCAAAATCCGGAAACAATAGCTACTGCCATCAGAATTGGAAATCCTGCTAGCTGGGAAAAAGCAGTCAATGCTGCCAGAAGTTCTTCTGGAGCAATTGATTTCGTGAATGATGCTGAGATAATTTCTGCTTATCATAAGATTGCAAATTTGGAAGGAGTTTTTGCTGAGCCTGCTTCAGCAGCATCTGTAGCTGGTTTGTATAAAATGAAGAAGGAAAACACACTAGCAGAAAATTTGCAAGCGGTTGCTGTTTTGACAGGACATGGATTAAAAGACCCAGATGTTGCTGTAGATCAAATTGAATTAGATGAGGTTTATCCAGCTAACGTTAAAGCTATCTTAAAACAGCTTAATTTATAGTGATTTCTTAATGATATAATTTTGCAAAAATTAATATTATCTAGTATAATAAATTCAACAAAGTAATTACGTTAACAGGGGGGTTAAACATGGCTGTTAAAAAAGTAGGAGAAGTTTATCATTGTGAGGTATGTGGTAATGTGGTTGAAGTAAAAAAAGTTGGCGGTGGCGAGCTTGTATGTTGCGGCCAGAAGATGAATCTGGTTGAAGAATAAATGAATTTAGTTACCCGGAGTCTCTTACTGCTCCGGGTTTTATTTGCTTAAAATTGTCTAAGGGGTTGTTATAAATGGTTCGCGCCAGACTAAATGGAATTAATCTTGAGATGATAATAGGGGATATAACTGAACAAAAAGTTCAGGCTGTAGTTAATGCTGCGAATCCTTCTTTGCTTGGTGGCAAAGGAGTTGATGGTGCCATTCATAAAAAAGGTGGACCAGAAATATTAGAAGAATGTAAACTAATTAGAAAAAAATCGGGAAAATTACCAACAGGACAAGCTGTCATAACTACTGCTGGTAAGCTTCCAGCAGAGAGAGTGATACATACAGTGGGTCCTGTGTGGCGAAGTGGTTCTAATCAAGAAAAATTATTATTAAGATCAGCTTATCATGAAAGTCTCTTATTGGCCCAAAAACATGATATTAAATCTATTGCTTTTCCCTCGATTAGTACTGGTGCTTATGGTTTTCCAACTCCTATTGCTGCAAAAATTTTTATTTTTACAATCACAAAATACTGTAATGATAATCATCAACTTCCAAATTTAATTAGGATGGTTCTTTTTTCAAAGCAAACTTTTAAGATATTTTTATCAGATTGGGAGAATATTATTATTAACCGAAAACAATTATTATGGGAGGAAATATTGCATGGATCTTAAAGAGCAAACTATGGAAATGAAGAATTGGGCAGTAGTTGGTGCTTCAGATGATAAAGATAGTTATGGTTATAAAATTGTAAAAAGATTATCAAAGAATGGTTACAATGTTTACCCGGTTAATCCTAAATTATCTCAAATTGATGGTTTGACAGCTTATACTAATTTAAAAAATATTCCCTATAAAGTAGATGTAGTCGATATTGTGGTTCGACCAGAAATTGCTATAAAGGCAATGAAAAAAGTAAAAGAGGAAGGTATAAAATATGTCTGGTTACAACCTGGAACCAGAAGTGATGAGATTAGAAAATATGCTAAAGAGAATGATATTGAACTAGTTGAAAATTGTATTTATGAGTCACTAGGATAAAAGCAGTTTTTGAGAGGAGTATTCTAGATGGAAAAATATATTTTGGCGATAGATCAGGGCACTACCAGTACCAGGGCCTTAATTTATAACCAGGAAGGCCGACTGATTAGTAAAGCCCAACAGGAATTTAGTCAAATTTACCCAAAATCAGGTTGGGTTGAGCATAATCCAGATGAAATCTGGGTTTCAACTCTTGCTGTTATCGCTTCTTCTTTACAAAATGGAAAAATAGCACCTAAGCAGATTGCGGGGATAGGTATTACTAATCAGCGTGAAACCACTGTTGTCTGGCATAAAGAAACAGATGAACCTATCTATAATGCAATTGTTTGGCAGTGTCGTAGGACATCAGAGATCTGTTCCAAACTAAAGGAAGATGGCTATGAAAAATTATTTCGAGAAAAAACGGGACTTCTTTTAGATCCTTATTTTTCTGGTACAAAAATAAGCTGGATCCTCGATAATGTAGAAGGAGCACGAGAAAAAGCAGAAAAAGGAGAATTGCTTTTTGGTACTATTGATAGCTGGTTAATCTGGAAACTGACGGGTGGAAAAGAACATGTCACAGATTATACAAATGCTTCTCGGACATTGCTCTTTAATATTCATGATCTTAGCTGGGATACCGAACTATTAGAATTATTGGATATCCCCAAAGTAATGTTACCTAAAGTAAAAAGTAGTAGTGAAATATATGGAGAGACTGTTAGTTATCATTTTTATGGACAAAACATTCCAATTGCTGGTATTGCTGGGGACCAACAAGCGGCCACTTTTGCTCAGGGTTGTTTTGAATCAGGAATGGCAAAGATTACATATGGAACAGGAGCTTTTCTAGTTATGAATACTGGCAAAAAACCAGTTTTATCTAATAATGGACTTTTAACTACAATTGCTTGGGGTTTAGATGGTGAAGTAAATTATGCTCTTGAAGGTAGTATTTTTAATGCTGGGGCGGCAATAACATGGTTAACAGATGAGTTGAAATTGATTGAAACTCCGGCTGATTCCGAATTTTTTGCAGCCAAAGTTGAGAGCAGTAATGGTCTATATTTGGTACCTGCTTTTACTGGTCTAGGTGCTCCTCACTGGGATCCTGCAGCAAGAGGTATGTTAGTTGGCTTAAGCAGAGGTAGCAACAAAAACCACTTGATTAGAGCTACAATTGAATCTTTGGCTTATCAAACGCAAGATTTGTTAGCAGCGATGAAAGAAGATTCTGGTCTTGATTTGCACGATATAAAGGTAGATGGAGGTGTATCTGCAAATAATTTAATGTTACAATTCCTTGCTGATATAACTAATAAGCAAGTGGAACGACCTAAAGATACTGAAACAACAGCTGCTGGGGCAGCTTATTTAGCCGGACTGGCGATAGGATACTGGAAGGAAAAAGATGATTTAATAAAATTAAGAGAAGTTGATGCAGTCTTTCAGCCAGATATGGATGATTCAATTCGTAAAAATCTGTATAGTGGTTGGCAGAGGGCAATAAAAACAGCTTTAGCCTGGAGTGAAAATAAATAAAGGATTTATTAAAATCAAATTGAATTGTTAATAATAGTATTAAACAGGAGGTATGATGATGTATTATTATAAACGCAAAAAAATTAAAGATATTTTAAATAAAAATGTTGAAGATTATCAAAATGTGACAGTCCTAGGTTGGGTACGTACTAAACGAGTATCAAAAAATATAGCTTTTATTGAACTTAATGATGGAAGCAGCTTGAAGAATTTACAAATTGTTATTCTTTCACCAGAAAATTTTCCCTTAGATGAAATAAATACTGGTGCTAGTTTAATGATTAAAGGTTATTTAGAAGAGGTGCAGGGTAGAGAACAAGATCTTGAAATGAAAGCAGAAGAAATTGAAATTATCGGTGAATCTCCTGAAGATTATATACTTCAGAAAAAAAGACATTCTTTTGAATTCCTACGTGAGATAGCCCATCTTCGAGCAAGAACGAACACTTTTGGTGTAATGAATAGATTTCGTAGTAAGATGGCATATGCTGTACATAAATTTTTTCAGGAAAAAGACTTTAATTATATTCATTCTCCTATTATTACATCAGGTGATGCTGAAGGAGCTGGTGAAGTTTTTAAAGTAACAACTCTTGATTTAACAAAATTACCATTAAATGATAAAAATGAAATAGATTTTAGTCAAGATTTTTTTGGTGAAGAAACTGGTCTAACAGTAAGTGGCCAATTAGAGGGTGAATTGATGGCGACTGCCTTAGGTGATGTCTATACCTTTGGACCAACTTTTAGAGCAGAAAATTCTAATACAACCCGTCATGCTTCAGAATTTTGGATGATTGAACCAGAAATGGCTTTTTGTAACCTTTCTGAAATGATGGAATTAATAGAAGAATTTATTAAGTATTTGTTTAAATATGCATTAGAAGAATGTGCAGAAGAGATGGACTTTTTTAATAAATGGATAGATAAAGGTAGAGTTAAAAAACTCGAAAATATTATAAACTCTGATTTTGGTCATGTGACATATACTGAAGCGATTTCTATTTTAGAAAATGTTGAACAAGAATTTGAATTTCCTGTCCATTGGGGTATTGATTTACAGTCAGAACATGAAAGATATCTGACAGAGGATCATTTCAAAAAACCAATCATGGTGACTGATTATCCCAAGACTATCAAAGCTTTTTATATGAGGAATAATGATGACAATCAGACTGTTGCCGCTGTTGATTGCCTTGTGCCAGGTGTTGGAGAAATTATTGGTGGTAGTCAGCGTGAAGAAAGATTAGATCTATTAAAAGAACGCATGTTAGAACTTGAGATGGATCTAGATAAGTATCAGTGGTTTCTTGATATAAGAAAATATGGAACAGTACCTCATGCGGGATTTGGATTAGGGTTTGAAAGAATTCTAATGTATATTTCTGGTATGGGCAATATTAGAGATGTCATTCCGTTCCCAAGAACTCCAGGTAATGCGAAATTTTAATAGCTATTTATTTGGCATAATTGTTTTTATATTTATCATTACCTTGCCTGGCTATTTTTGTCAAATAAATGCAGCAGAAGATTTTGATCTAGTAGTTTATGGTGGACAACCAGAAGGGATTATGGCTGCTGTAGCGGCAGCCAGAGAAGGGGCAAGTACCTTAATCATTTTAAAAAGGAAAAATCCAGGAGGATTAATGACTTATGGTGGTCTCAATTATTTAGATCTAAATTATAATAAAAATGGTGAAATTATTAATAAGGGTCTTTTTCAAGAATGGCATCAAATGGTTGGTGGTGAACTTGTTTTTGATCCTCTTCAAGCTGAAAAGGCATTTTGGAAATTATTAAAAGCCGAGAAAAATTTGCAGTTGATAAAAAATGTTAAACTAATAGGAATTAAAAAGAAAGCTAATGATATTATCTCTTTAGAATTAGAAGATCAGGCAAAAAAGGTGATAATTAATGCAGATTTTTTTATAGATGCTAGTCAAGATGGTGATTTAGCAGCTTTGTCTGGAAATGGCTGGTTTGACGGTGCTGCAGATCTTGGCTTATCAGGCAGAAAAATGGCTGCTACTTTAGTATTAGCTTTTGATAAAGTTGATAAGTTTGCATTGCTGAGAAAAATTAAAGCAGGTAATTATCAGGATACATATTATGGTGAAAACCATGCTTGGGGATTTTTAGAGATTGGCCAAAAATATCAGCCTGTTACTAATCAAACTGATTTGAGAGGGTTTAACATTGTTTTAGTTCCTTCGCAAATAGATGGATATTATAAAGCATATCTAAATGCTCTTTTACTTTTTAATGTAAATCCACTTGATCAAAAATCAATCAATACCGCCTATGAGAGAGGTAAAGAAGAAGCAAAATATATACTTGAATATCTAAAAGATGAACTAGCTGGTTTTAAGAATGCGATCTTATCTGAACTCCCTCCAGAATTATATATTAGAGAAAGTCGTCATTTTTTAACAAAATATCAATTAAAAACGTCTGATCTCTTTACACAGCGAATATTTTTCGATACAATAACAATCGGCTCTTATCCATTAGACTATCAAGCATCAGAGATTAATTATCCTGGTTTTGTCCTTTTTAATCCTGATTATTATGCTATACCATTGCGTTCATTAATGGCAAAAAGTTTTAATAACTTATTAATTGTTGGTCGGAGTAGTGGCTATAGTTCTTTAGCTGCTGCGAGTGCTAGAGTTTTGCCTGTTGGCATGAATTCGGCTGAAGCAGCTGGACGAGCTGTCGGATTAGCAGTCTCTAATCATTTAAATTTAGATGATATTTTACATGAAAAAAAATATTTGCATTATATAAGGAATAAATTAGCTATTAATCTTAAAAATTATCCTACAACCAATCCATTAATTGATAATGAAAAAGCATTAGCTCCATTAATGAGGCTATTGGGATGGGGTTTAACTATCGGTGGTTATAATAATGACTTTCGTCTCTCAGAGGTAATGCCTGAAAGAGAATTTGCAGGAATGTTAGTGAAAATTTTACGCAGAAGAAATGCACCAACTTATTATGAATGGATTCCTGGCAGTTTAGAAACTCTTAGTAAACCTCAATTATTGACAACCCAGAAAGCTTTTATGCTTTTACTTGCAGCTGAAAGTCAACGCGTATTAGAAATTGAACCTGCTCATTATTATCAGAGATTACTCGATAGAAATCTTATTCCAAATGAGTTAGAAAACACACTTAAGTTAGAAGAGACTTTAACTAGAGAAGAAGCGTATATATTATTATCACATTTTGCAGAGAAATATCCTGTACCAGCAAGGTTAAAAAGATTCAGGGGGGAATAACGTGAAAGGCAAGATATACCATACATATTATCCATCACCTATTGGTATTTTAAACATTTCATTTAAAGCACAGGGTTTATTAAGAATAAATTTTGCTCAACAAGTAAATATTATTGATAAAAATAACCATTGCTTAGATTTTGATGATATTGCTGTCCGAAAAACTTATAATCATATTTTTGATCAACTAAATGAGTATTTTACGGGGAAAAGGAAAAATTTTGATTTACCTGTGTTATTAGAAGGAACAGATTTTGAAAAAAAAGTATGGAATGCATTATTTGAAATACCATATGGGTGTACAACATCATATCAGGAGATTTCTAAAATGATTGGTTATAGTTCTGCTGCAAGGGCAGTTGGCAATGCCAATCGAAAAAATCCAATTGCTATTATTGTTCCCTGTCATCGTGTTATTGGTGCAGACGGTAAATTACGAGGTTATGCTAGTGGAGTCTGGCGTAAAGAATGGCTTTTGAAACATGAACTAAAAAACTCGCATGATAGAGAAAGGAAGAGTTGTTTTGTCTAAAGAATTGCCATTACGCGAAAATATAAGTGATGAATTTAAATGGAATTTGCATGATATTTATGAAACTGATGATAAATGGGAAGAAGATTTTGAGAAAGTAATAAATAGTTTGGAAGATATAAGATCTCTTCAGGGAAAATTAATTAACAATGCTGATCAACTTTATCAAGGTTTAAATAAATTGTTAGAAATAGAAAAGGTTACTACTAGATTAAATGCTTATTCACATATGAAATCTGATCAGAATACTAAAAATGAAAAATATCAAGCTTTTAATAATCGGGCAATGGGTCTTTATAATCAGTTAGCAGACGCTACTTCTTTTGTTGTACCCGAAATATTAAAACTTAGTGAAGAGAAGATCAGAAATTTTTATCAAGAAAACGAGAATTTAAAAGATTTTGAACATTATTTTAACAATATTCTAAGACAAAAAAAGCATTTTCTTTCAGCAGATGAGGAGAGACTAATTGCTTTAACAGGAGAAATAGCGAACGGACCAAATAATATTTTTAGTATGTTAAATAATGCAGATATTGAATTTCCATTGATGAAAGATGAAAAAGGAAATGAAATTAGAATTACGCATGGGCGGTATATTGATCTATTGAAAAGTTCTGAATCTCGTGTCAGGAAAGAAGCTTTTCAAAAATTACAGGGTACTTATGGCGAACTAGAAAATACTTTTGCAGCAACACTTGATACTGCTGTGAAAAGTCATATTTATTACGCTAAAGTTAGAAAATATGATAATGCGCTCCAATCAGCCTTAGATGATGATAATGTTCCGATCACAGTCTATGATAACTTAATAGCAACTGTATCAGATAACCTTGCCCCTCTACATAAATATATGGAACTTAAACGAGAGTTTCTGGAACTTGATGAGTTACATATCTATGATCTCTATACTCCATTAATTACAAAAATAGACCTTAAGTATGATTACGCAAGAGCAAAAGAAGAAGTATTAAAAGGGACTGCCTTACTTGGTGATGAATATCAAAATTTGCTCAAAAATGGTTTTCAGAATGGTTGGATTGATGTTTATGAGAATCGTGGTAAAAGGTCAGGTGCTTATTCTTCTGGATGTTATGGTGTGCATCCTTATGTTCTTTTAAATTATACAGAAGATATTAGTAATTTATTTACCCTTGCTCATGAAATGGGCCATGCTTTGCACTCCTATTATGCTAATAAAAACCAACCCTATCATTATGCAAGCTATAAAATATTTGTGGCTGAGGTTGCTTCTACGTTAAATGAGAATTTATTAATTGATCATCTCTTAAATAATGCTGATACTAAAGAAGAAAAATTATATTTAATAAATTATTTTTTGGAAGGCTTTCGTGGCACAGTATTTCGTCAAACCATGTTTGCAGAATTTGAAAAATTAATTCATGCTCGAGTAGAAGAAGGTATTCCCTTGACTGCTAGTCAACTAAAAGATGATTATTATCAATTAAACAAAAAATATTTTGGTGAAAAAGTCATATTAGATGATGAAATAAAATGGGAATGGGCCCGGATACCCCACTTTTATTATAACTTCTATGTTTACAAATATGCCACTGGCTATGCAGCTGCAACAGCCTTAGCAGACAAAATAAGAAAAGAGGGTGAACAGGCCAAAAATAAATATATAGATTTCCTTAAAGCTGGAGGCAGTGACTATCCAATTGAATTATTAAAAAGTGCGGGCGTTGATATGAATTCACCTCAACCAATTAAAAAAGGAATTGACGTTTTTGCAAAATATGTTAATAAATTAGAAGAATTAAAATAAATGTAAAAATCCCTGGGAAATTAATTCTACAGGGATTTTTATTTTAGAAATTTTTAAGAAATTCTATAATATTTAGGGCACAATCTTTTCTATGGGGCCCATTATTAATGACATGCGGTGAATCAGCATAGACAAGTTTTTTTTCTAAATGATTTCCTAATTTATTTTCTACATAATTAATCATTTTTTCAGGGACTTCTTCATCAGTGATTGATGCTACTAACATAGTTGCTATTGTTATCTTATGAATATTATTTCTAGCTAATTTTATTAATTTAGATAGTTCAGCAACTTGGGCAAGATAATGATAACTATGATAGTTTTCCTCGTAGGCTACTTCTGCTTCTGATAAATTATTTTCTCTTCTTGAATCTTTTCCATTAAATTTTTTCTTTGCTATAAAATACTTTAATAATTTGGCCCATTCTACTGCCTTAGAGTGAGTAAATAAAGCAGGTGCTATTAATACTAGTTTTTGAGGATTAAATTTAGCACTAATTAAAATGGATAATAATCCCCCCATTGAAAGCCCAATAATTTGTACTTCTTCCACTTCGGCAGCAAGTTTTAAATATGCATCATATGCTTTGCGTAACCAATCATGAGCAGTGCTACTGCAAAAGTCTTCAGTATTTGTACCATGGCCAGGTAAACGTGGAATATAAATAGTACTACCAATAGCACGTTGAATCCTTTTCCCTAAATAGAGCATATTTGTTGTTTTTCCGGTATAACCATGTAAGATTAAAACTCCTGTTTTTGCACTACCAGGCAAACAAATAGTTTTACCTAATGGATTAATTTTTGTTTGACTTGAAATTTTTATATCTTTCATGACAACCCCCTTTCATAAATAGTTCGATAGATAAAGAAACAATCCTTGCTCTTCCTAAATATTTTTAAATTAAAAGCAGGATAAATTTAACTTTATATAGAACAATAATAGTTAATAGCTTTAAAGGAGGTTACAAATTTGCAGAAAATTATTGATAAAAAAGTTGCTTTATTAAAAGAAGAAATAATAACTACAACTAGTGATATTTTAAAAATTAAAAGTTTGAAAAGCACGGCAAAAAAGAATATGCCATTTGGCGAAGGTGTTGATCAGGCTTTAACTGAATTTTTAGCTTTAGGTGAAAATCATCACCTTAAAGCCAAAAATATTGATCATTATGCTGGGCATTTAGAAATTGGTCAAGGAGATGAAATATTAGGTATCCTTTGTCATTTAGATGTTGTACCAGAAGGAAATGATTGGACTTACCCTCCTTATGGTGGAGAAGTTCATGCAGGTAAAATTTATGGAAGAGGTGCCATTGATGATAAAGGGCCTGCAGTAGCAGCAATGTATGCTATGAAGATAGTTAATGAGCTTGATATTGAACTTAATAAAAGGGTTAGATTGATTTTGGGAACAAATGAAGAATCTGGTATGGAAGGATTAAAATATTATCTAAAACATGAAAAAGGTCCTGATATTGCATTTAGCCCAGATGCTACTTTTCCTGCAATATATGCTGAGAAAGGCATTATGAATGTAAAATTAACTGCTGACTTTTCTACTAAAGATGAGTTAAAGGGACCAGTTATTTCTGAAATAAAAGGTGGAAATGCATCTAACATGGTGCCAGATTATGCAGAGGCGGTATTTAGTGGCATAAAATTATCAGAGCTAAAAAACAGCTTGGCAGATGTGGATTATGATGAAGCAGCAGTTGAATTAAAAGATGAAAATAAGCCAACAATAATTTATCATGGAGTATCAGCACATGGTAGTACTCCACAAAGTGGTATTAATGCAATCTCTCACTTAATGAAAATAATAGGTCAATTACCTCTGGCAGATCCAGTGCAAAAATCATTTGTTGATATATATAATGAAAAAATAGGTCTAACAACAGATGGTAGTAAAATTGGCTGTGCAGATCAGGATGAACCATCAGGAAATTTAACTTTTAATGTCGGGATTATCCAAGCTCTAAAAAATAATAATAAAGCAGAAGTTATTATTAATATTAGATATCCAGTTACTTCAACTAGTGAAAAGGTTATTGCAGATATTCAAAAAGGGATTAAAGGTTCTGACTTAAAGGCAGTTATTACAACTCAGGTAGATCCATTATATATTGAAAAAGATGACCATTTAATTAAATCATTAATGAAAGTCTATCGAGATTATACAGGGGATCAGAGCGAACCCATTGCAATTGGCGGCGGTACATATGCTAGGTCTGTAGAAAAGGGAGTTGCATTTGGAGCACTTTTCCCGGGCCAGCCAGAACTCGCCCACCAGAAAGACGAATATATTGGTATTGAAGAGTTACTCAAAAACGTAGCTATTTATGCTCTGGCAATTATAGAATTGGCAGGAAAATAGGCATCAAAAAACCCCGATCTTTTTGATCGGGGTCAATTATAATAATCTAGTTATCAGATAGATCTGCTAAATTGTCTGCTAAATTATTAATTTGCTTTGATACATAATCTAGATTTTCTGTGCTTTTATCTTGTATTTCATTAAAGGCTTGCATTTTTTCATTCATTGTTTCTATATTTGCAAGAGTATCCGCAATTGATTCGTTTAATTCGTCGATAAAATGAGTAATCTGTTTAACGGAATTACCAGTTTCATCAGCCATTTTTCTAATTTCAGTTGCTACTACAGCAAAGCCATTACTATTAATATCAGCTCTGGCTGCCTCAATTGCCGCATTGAGACCTAACATTTTAGTTTGTTCTGCGATATCTTTAATGAAATTTACTATTTGATTTGTTTGCTCAATATTTTCTTTGCTCTGTTTAGAAGCCAAAATCAAATTATTTAAGGTAGTATTTAATTGTTCTTTTTGTGTATTTGTACTTACTTGTGTTTCATTGATCAGTCCACCAATCTCAGTAGCAAGATTACTTAACTTGGAAGATTCATTTTCCAACTGAGTAATCATTTTTTCTCGAGAAGCTACTATATTACTAATTAAAAGAGCAGCATTTGAATCCAAAATTTCAGTTTGTTGGTCTGCTTTTTCATTTAATATTGATTTTACCTTTGCACTACCTGTAACTTCTATAACTAATTTTTTCATGGGAAGTTTTAAAAGGTTTTCAATATTGCGATAGACATTAATATTATTTTTTTTAGCTAGCTTTATACCTGGTGTATCAAAATTAGCATCACAGACACCTATTAAATTTACTTCTGGAACAGATAATAGTGTCTCTAGTATAGAAGTGCCACCTTGTCCGGCACCTATGACTCCGACATTTATCATAAAACTCCTCCTTAAATCAACATTTTTACTAACACTATTATTTCTTGATAAATGTGGTAAATCCTTTATTTTTCAATGAAAATTATAGATTAAATTTACTAGTAATGAATCGGGTGTATCTATGAAAAACATATTTAAGTCTTATCAAGGTTTACATAGAAGTATTTATTATATTTTTATTGGCCAAATTGTTAATTCGATGGGAGCTTTTGTATTTCCTTTTCTGACTCTATTTTTAACAGATAAGTTAGGATATTCAACAGCTTTTGCTGGTAATATTCTTACTATTGCAATGTTATTACATTTGCCAGGTATGCTTATCGGAGCACAATTAGCTGATAAATATAAACGTAAGCGAATATATTTAATAACGGCTTCATTAAAAGCCTTAATGTTAATACCACCAGCATTTTTAGGTACCAAACTGATTAGTGTATATTTCATTATGTTGATGTCTTTATTTGCTGGTGCAATTGGGCCTGTATTCCATGCTATGATCAGTGATCTTACGGCTGGAGAAGAAAGAAAAAAAGCCTTTTCACTACTTTATCTTGGCTGGAATGCAGGTTATGCAATTGGACCGATGCTGGCTGGATTTTTGTTTAATAATTTCCTGCCATTTCTTTTTTTGGGTGATGTTTTAACTACTTTAATAGCAATTATTTTAGTAGCAAAATATGTTCCAGAAACTAGCACATTGTTGCTTGAGAAAGAAAAACATGATCAGATACCAGATCTTGAAAAAGCTGAAGCCGGGTCACTTTTACATGTTTTATATAAGCGACCGGTTATTATTGGTTTTAGTCTGATTATGTTGTTTTATAGAATAGCATATGCACAGGTTTCTTTTTCTTTACCTTTGCAGTTAAAAGAAATCTTTCAAGCGACAGGTCCAGGCTATTATGGAATGCTAATGAGTTTTAATGCTCTAATAGTTGTTGTTTTCACAGTATTTGTAACAGGAATGACTGTTAAATATAAACCATTGATTAATATTGTGTTAGCCGGTTTTCTTTTTGCCATTGGTTTTGGTATGATATATTATATTGATCATTTAATATTATTTTTTATTTCAACATTCATCTGGACGATTGGGGAGATACTGGAAGCTACAAATTCTAATGTTTATATAGCTAATCATTCACCTTCCAGTCATCGAGCAAGAATTAATTCTTTTTATATGATTATTTCTAATGTTGGCATGGCTTTTTCCCCAAAAATTTCCGGATATTTTATTGAATATATATCTTTAAGAGCAATTTGGAGAGTCAGTGCAATGATCACAATCTTGGCCGCTCTATTTTTCTATATCTTGCACAGCTTATTGGAAAGAAAAAATAAGGAGGGTAAAAATGGATAATCAATTAGTACAAATAAAGCAGATGTTAGATTTTATTGCAGCTAGTCCTACTGCTTTTCATGCAGTAGATTATTTGGAAAATATGTTGCTAAATAATAATTATAGGTTATTAGAAATGAACAAAGATTGGTTATTAGAGTCAGGTCAGAAATATTATCTAAAACGAAATGGATCATTTTTGTTAGCATTTATTACAGGTGATTTAACAGATAGTGAACATTATTTTAAGATGATATCTTCCCATACTGATAGTCCAGGCATTAAAGTTAAACCCAATCCTGAAATAAATATTAAAGACAAATATTTAAAATTAAATACAGAAGTGTATGGATCACCAATTATCAATACATGGCTGGATAGACCCCTCTCATTAGCGGGAAGAGTTGTTTTAGAGAGCGAAGAAGTATTTAAACCAGAAATAAGGTTAATAGATTTCAAAGAACCTAATTTAATAATACCTAATCTGGCAATTCATATTAATAAAGATATAAATAAAGGAATTGAATTAAATAAACAAGAAGATATACTGCCCTTGCAAAGGACTATTAATGAACAATTTTCAGAGAAGAACTATCTTAGAAAAGAAATAGCAGAAAAATTAAAAGTAGCTTCCGAAAAAATCCTTGATTATGAATTGTTTTTATATGAAACAGAAGGAACTAGTTTTTTAGGAAAAGATAATGAGTTTATTTCAGCGGGAAGACTTGATAATCTGGCAATGGCCTGGGCATCAATTAAAGCGCTTTTAGATAATAAGCAAGGACAGAATACAAAGATGGTAGTGCTCTATGATAATGAGGAAGTTGGTAGTTCAACTAGACAAGGAGCGGATTCGCCATTTGTAGGACATATACTGAAAAGAATAGCAACTAGTTATCAAAAAAGTAATGATGCTTTTTATAAAACAATTGAAAATTCAATATTAATTTCAGCTGATATGGCACATGCATTACATCCTAATTTTGTTAAAAAGAATGATCTGACCAATTTTCCAGTTTTAAATGGTGGTCCCGTCATCAAAATTAATGCTAATCAACGCTATACTACAGATGCTTATAGTAGTGCAATAATTAAACAAATCGCTAATAAGTCAGCTATACCATTACAAACTTTTGTGAACAGATCTGATAGTAAAGGTGGTTCAACTATCGGACCTATTGCGGCTACTCAATTAGGAATTAAAAGTTTAGATTTAGGAAATCCATTACTTGCTATGCATTCAATACGGGAACTAGCTGGTGCAAAAGATCAAATGTTGATTGAAAAATTATTTAATGAATTTTTAAAACAATCTTAGATTTTAAAAAGGAGTTGGAAAGATGGAGTTTGTTTTTACTAATAATATTAATAGAAAGGGTACTTGTTCTGTAAAGTGGGATTTATGCAATGAATTTTTTTCTGCTGAAGATGTGCTTCCTTTATGGGTAGCTGATTCAGATTGGCCAACTGTTCCTGAAGTAGTAAAAGCCATAGAGCAAAGAACAGCCCATGGTATTTTTGGTTATACATTTCCTGGGAGAGAGGCAGAAGATGCTGTAATTAATTGGCTAGATAAAAAATATAATTGGAAGATAAAGAGAGAGTGGTTAGTTTTTGATAATGGAGTTGTGCCAAGTATTAATTTTGCACTTAAGGCTTTGACTAATCCTGGGGATGGTGTAGTCATTCAAGCTCCAGTCTATAAGCCATTTTTTGAAGCAGTTGCTAATAATGGTAATGAATTAATAATAAATGAGTTAGAGTATAAAGATAATAAATATAATTTTGATCTAGATGATTTAGAAACTCTTCTGGAAGAGCGTGTCTCTCTTGGGAAGAAAACTGCTGCCATGATACTCTGTAGTCCACATAATCCGGTGGGAAGAGTATGGTCTGAGTCTGAATTAAATAATTTATCTAAAATAGCAAAAAAATATGATCTATTAATTTTGTCAGATGAAATTCATGCTGATATTTTATATCCGGGCCAGCAACACCAGCCTACGGCTAATCTGGATAAACAAATAGATCATCAAACAATTACTTTTATGGCACCGAGTAAAACATTTAATATTGCAGGTCTACATACTTCTTTTACTATTATATCTAACGCAGAAATGAGAAAAAAGTATAAAGAGGCCAAAAGTGGTTTTGCTGCTGGAAATAATATTTTAGGTATAACTGCACTGACAGCTGCCTTTAATCATGGTGAAGCTTGGTTAGAGGCTCAACAAGTTTATTTGCAGGAAAATTTACAGTTTGTAAAAGAATATTTAAAAAATAACCTACCAGAAATTAAATTAGTCAGACCTGAAGGAACATATTTAATCTGGTTAGATTGTAATAACTTACCATTAAGTTCTGAAAAAATTGCTGATTTTATGAAAAATAAAGCTAAAGTTGGTTTAAACCCGGGAGAATGGTTTGGTCCGGGTGGCAAGGGTTTTATGCGTATGAATATAGCCTGTCCACGTGCTAGGCTAAAAGAGGGTTTAGATAGGATTTATACTGCAGTAAAGGGGCTAAGCTAATGAAAATATATATTTCTGTGGATATGGAGGGTATTTCTGATATTGTTTCATTGTCAGAAATAACACCTGGTAAAAGAAATTATGAAAAAGCTTGTTTGAAAATGACAAGAGAAGTAAATATTATTATTGACCAGTTATTTAAGTCTGAAGTTGAACAGGTAGTAGTAAATGATAGTCATAATAGAATGGATAATATTGTCCGGGAAGAACTTGATTCCCGCGCTAAATTAATTTCTGGAGACTTTAAAACCGGAAGTATGATGGCAGGTATTGACGAAAGTTTTGCTGGTGCTATTTTTGTTGGTTATCACGGTCGAGCCGGTCTATCACCAGCCGTAATTGATCATACCTATACTTTCAGTATTTTTGATTGTAAATTAAATAAGCAACCACTTGGAGAAGCTGGTTTAAATGGAAGATTAGCTGGTTTCTATGGTGTACCAGTAATTATGTTGACTGGTGACCAGACAGCTGTTAAATCTGCAGAAGAAGAATTAAATCAACCTTTAGGTGTTATTGTTAAAGAAGCAACCGGTAGAACAAATGCTATTTTATTAAATCCTGAAACTGTAGAAAGCAAATTACGTAAGGGTGTAATAAGAGCTATAAAATATATTGATAATTATGAACCTACTGTGGTAGCAGAGAAATTGCAATTAGAAGTTACTTTTACTAGAAGTGGAATGGCAGATCAAGTTATGTTACTACCTGGTACAAAAAGAGTTGATGGTAGGACAGTAACTTATCATTCTGATAATTATCTTGAGATCTATAATATATTTAGAATAATGACTAAATTAACTAGAGGTATAAATTGAGGTGAGCATTAATTAATGAATAAAGTTATCGTAATAGGTGGCGGTCCAGCAGGTTTGCTGGCGGCTGGACATGCAGCAGAGCAAGGTAATCAAGTAACATTAATCGAGAAGAATCTTAATCCCGGGAAAAAATTATTAATCACAGGCAAGGGTCGTTGTAATATCACTAATTATTCATCAGGAAAGGATCATATTGATCATATTCCGGATAATGGTAAATTTCTATATAGTGCTTATGCACGTTTTTCTCCTTATGATTTATATGGATTCTTTAGTGAATATGGTCTTAAACTTAAGGTAGAAAGAGGAGATAGAGTATTTCCTGCCTCTGATCGTTCCTTAGATGTACTGAAAATATTATTAAAATACTTAAAAGATAATAATGTCAATGTGAGACAAAATACTGTCCAGAAAATTATTAATAATAATAACTCAGTACAGGGAGTGAAATTAGCAGATGGTACTTTTCTTAAAGCCAATAATGTTATTTTAGCTGCGGGAGGAAGTTCCTATCCAAGTACTGGTTCAGATGGTAGTGGTATTAAGCTAGCCGAAGAACTAGGCCATCGCATTGTGCAAATCCGGCCTGGACTTGTACCACTAAAAACAGCTGAAAGATGGGTTAAAGATCTGGTAGGGTTGCGCTTGAGAAATGTCGAAATAAGTGTTTATAACTCAGAAGAAGAGATTGTCTATCATGACTTCGGAGAAATGGACTTTCTTCCAGATGGTGTGGGTGGACCAATAATACTCTCTGCAAGTATGTATTTAGAAAATCTTGCAGAGAACAGTTATTATTTAGAGATTAATTTAAAACCTGCTTTAAGTGATGAACAGTTGGACAATCGTATTCTCAGAGATTTCAAAAAGTATTCTAGAAAGAATTTTTCAAATGTACTTGGAGATTTGTTGCCGATTAAATTAATCCCTATTATAATTAATCTATCCGGAATTGATCCTAAGAAAACGGTAAATCAAATTACCGCTACCGAGAGAAGTTATCTACTTAAATTATTAAGGAAATTACCTTTAACTTTAATTGGGGCAGGACCTTTTGAGCAAGCAATAGTAACTAGAGGTGGTGTGGCAATAGAAGAAATTGAACCTGCCACTATGGAATCTAAACTTATTAATGGATTGTTTTTTGCAGGAGAAGTTATTGATGTGGCAGCATTGACAGGTGGTTATAATCTGCAAATTGCCTTTTCTACAGGTTTTCTTGCCGGGGATAATTGTACATAAAAATAAGCCGTAGCTTTAAAGCTACGGCTTGAGATTTAATAATTACTCATTTGATTCAGTTGAGTAATTTTGTATTTCTGATGTAATGACTTGGTTAACAGATTGCATTAATTGATTAAATTTCTGTTGCTTTTCAAAAAAATCATTGATTAAATCATTCTGGCGCATTTTCTGCTCCATAGCGTTTAATTCTTGTTTTTGCTCTTCTGTAACCTGTTGACCATTTTGCTGCAGCATCTGTAGTTGTTTATATTTAGCGTTAAGCTCATCTAACATAGATTTGGCTTCTTCATTTGCAACCATGGCTGCTTCTTTTTCTTTCATTTCTTCGAATTCAGTAGAACTAACAATAGAATCAGCTAATTCCTTAGCTTGTGACATAATAGTTGACATATTTTTCACCTCATATTTTGTTTATAATAACCATTGTTAATGGTAACATCATGTTAGTGGCATGTCAAATAATTTGCATTATTATCCGAAACTTGTTTATAATTTACTAAAAGAGGTGATCTAGATGAGTAAATCAGCTAAACATGTTTATATTAGTGGAAGAGTACAGGGAGTAGGTTTTCGCTATTTTACACAACGCACTGCCAATGACTTAAATTTAAGTGGTTGGGTAAAAAATTTAGCTGATGGTAGGGTGGAAGCAGTAATAGCTGGGCCAGAAGAAGAAGTGCAAAAAATGATTAAACAACTTAAAAAAGGACCTGGCTTTGCCAGACCTGATACTATTAAAGTAACAAATACAGAATATGAGTCAACGGGAACTTTTAAGATTAGATATTAATATAATTAAAGGAGGAAGCCTAATGCAAAGAGCTTTACTTGTAATAGATTTACAGAATGACTTTTATGAAAATGGGGCACTTGCTGTAGAAAATGCGAGCCAAATCAATCCTATTGTAAATGATTTATTATTAGATAAGCAATATAGTTTAATTGTTGCCTCACAAGATTGGCATCCTGCTCAGCATAAAAGTTTTGCTTCAAATCATGCTAAAAAAACATTTACGCTATTTGATAATCAGAAAGGTATTGGCCCGATTCTTTGGCCAGATCATTGTTGTCAACAAACTTTTGGGGCAGAATTCAACTCAAAAATAAGAACTGAAAAATTTGATTATATTATCAGGAAAGGTACTGACCCTGAAATAGATAGTTATTCAGCTTTTCGGGACAATGATGGAACAGATTTGGGTTTAGAAGGATTGTTAAGAGGATTAGAAATAAATTTTGTTGATATAGTTGGACTTGCTTTTGATTATTGTGTTAAATTTACTGCTTTAGATGGAGCAAAAAGTGGATTTAATATTAATTTAATTGAAGCAGCTACAAAAGCAGTTGCACCAGAAAATAACGAAGAGACAAAAAATGAATTAAGAGAAGCAGGAGTTAATTTAATCTAATTTGAATAAATAGAGGAGGATTATTTTGCAAAAATATGAAATAATAGCGACAAGTACATTTGGTATGGAAGCACTTGTAAAAAATGAAATAGATAAGCTTGGTTTACCTATCACAGAAGTTAAAAATGGAAGAATTACTTTTGAAGGGACTCTGCGTGATGTTGCAAGAGCAAATATCTGGTTAAGAACTGCAGAAAGAGTACTACTAAAAGTTGGGGATTTTGAAGCTAGAGACTTTGATGATCTTTATGAAAAGACAAAAAAATTACCTTGGCCAAAGTTAATGCCTATTAATGCTGAGTTTCCAGTAAAAGGTAAATCAATTAAGTCAAAATTAGATAGTGTGCCTGCATGTCAATCAGTAGTAAAAAAAGCAATTGTTGATAGCATGAGCGCTGAATATGGTAAAGAGTGGTTTCCGGAAGATGGTTCATTATATCAAGTAGAAATTGCTTTATATAAAGATAGAGCTTTATTAACAATTGATACTTCTGGTGCTGGTTTACATAAACGTGGTTATCGACAGCTTTCTAATCGAGCTCCTATTCAAGAAACTATTGCAGCTGGGATGGTATATTTAAGCAAATGGAATCCTAATCGTGTTCTGGTTGATCCTTTTGCTGGATCAGGTACTATTTTGATCGAAGCTGCTATGATAGCAAAAAATATGGCACCAGGTTTAAAGAGAAGTTTTGTCTCAGAGGACTGGCAATTAATTGATGCTAAAATTTGGCAGGAGGTTAGGAAAGAAGCAGAAGCAAAAATAAATCAGCAAGTTGAACCACGTTTAATAATTGGCTATGATCGAGAAAGTGATCTGGCGAGTATGGGACGCTATCATGCAAAACAGGCTGATGTTGATGATATAATTCATTTTCAAACTAAAGATTTTGCTGATTTCTCTTCTAATCGTAAATATGGATATATTATCACTAATCCTCCTTATGGGGAAAGACTAGATAGTAAAGAAGAGGTAGAAGAACTTTACAAAATGATGGGTAAAAAATTACTACCATTGTCAACTTGGTCATTTTATATAATTACTTCACATCCTAATTTTGAACAATTATTTGGTAAAGAAGCCAGTAAGCGAAGAAAATTATTCAATGGTGGGATTGAGTGTCATTATTACCAATATTATGGACCCTGGCCACCACGCAATAACTGAGAGGGGTTATTAAATGTTAAAACAAAAATATAATAAATACTTACCATATTTATCAGGTCTGATGTTTAGTATCATATTTGGCTTTTCATTTATGTTTACAAAAGAAGGATTAGAAAAATTAACTTCATTTGAGCTGCTGGGTTATAGATTTGCCCTAGCAGCTATTTCTTTGAGTATTTTAAAATATACCGGACTAATAAGAATGAATTTTAAAAACAAAAAAATTAAATATCTTTTATTACTCGCCTTTTTCCAACCAGGCTTATATTTTATATTTGAAACAACTGGTATCCAGTTAACAACATCTTCTGAAGCAGGTATTATGATTGCACTAATACCAGTAGTTGTTACTATATTGGGTATCATATTTTTAGATGAAAAACCAAATATATTGCAAATTATTTTCATTTTGCTATCTGTTGCAGGTGTATTATTAATTGTATTAATGAAAGGTCAAACTGCTATAAAAAATAATTATTTTGGTATGACTCTGCTTGCAGGAGCAGTTATTATGGCAGGATTTTATAATGTATTATCCAGAAAATTATCGTTCTCATTTCGGCCAGTAGAAATTACTTATATTATGATGTGGTTTGGTGCCATAACCTTCAATTTAATTAGTTTTATCCAGAATGATTTTTCTTTTTTGAATTATTTTAAGCCTTTAGCAGATGGGGATACACTTTTTACAATAATGTATCTCGGAATTTTATCATCTATAGTTGCTTTTTTTATGATGAATTATACATTATCTAGAATTACAGCTTCTCAATCAGCCGTCTTTGCTAACCTTACAACGGTTGTTTCAATCATTGCAGGGGTATTTTTTAGAAACGAACCATTCTACTGGTTTCAAGTTTTAGGTGCAACAATGATTATTCTAGGAGTATGGGGAACAAATTATTTTAGCAGGCTAACTAAACATTAACATAATTAAATACTCTCTCATATAATGTATAAGAATTCATGGAGAGAGGATGGTCTAATTTGGCTGAAATTGGTATTATTGGTGGTGATGCTAGAGAATTATATTTAATTAGTTATTTAAAAGATAAGCATCACGTTAGTGTTCTGAGTGATAACCCAGAAAAATTTCCAGAAGGTGTTACAGTTGATAATACTTTAAAACATATTTATAAAAAAGAGATAATTTATGCTCCTATGACAGGTCTTGATGATAAGAATAATTTAAAGTCAACATTCGTCAAACGGGAACTAAACATTAATGAGGAATTTTGTAAAAATATCGCTACAAATTCTGTATTTCTAATTGGTTCTCTTCCTGCAGAAATTAAATTGTATTTATCTAAATACAATATTAAATTTATTGAAACTGCTAAAGTTTCTGAATTAGCTATTAGAAATGCAATTCCTACTGCAGAAGCTGCTATTGCACTAGCTATTGAAGAGCAAGATCTGACGATTTTCGGGAGTAAAGTACTTATAACAGGTATGGGGAAAGTTGGTTTAACTCTACTGAGAAGATTAATAAATCTAGGTGCAGAAACCTATGCAGTTAGCAGAGATAATGCTAATCTGGCTAGAGCCGAAGAATATGGAGCAAAGATAATTAGATATAAAAATTTAGCTCAAAAAATAGGAGATTTTGATTTAATTTATAATACAGTACCAGCCATGATCTTTGATCAAAATATCATTTCCCAGATGAATAATAGATCAGTAATAATTGACTTAGCTTCCAAACCAGGTGGTGTTGATTTTGATTTTGCTCAAGAAATAGGAATTAATGCATTTTTAGCACCTGGTCTACCTGGTAAATATGCTCCGCAAAGTGCAGGTAAATATCTGGCTGATTACATTTCAAATTTACTGAAAAGAAAGGGTTGATTTTATGAATAAAGATCTTGTTGAAAACTTAAATGGTAAATCTATTGGCCTTGCGTTAACTGGTTCTCATTGTACATTAGAAAAAACAATAAATGCAGCAAAAGAATTAGCTAAAAAAGGCGCAAAAATTACTCCAATTGTTTCACCAAGTGTTAAAAATAATAAGACTAGATTCGGAGAATTCTCTGATTGGAAAAATATGTTACAGCAATTTACTGAAAAACCTATTTGGGAAAGTTTTAATGATGTTGAACCAATTGGACCACAAGATTTGTTTGATCTTCTGTTAATTGCTCCTTGTACCGGAAACAGCCTGGCTAAACTTGCGAATGGTATTATTGATACACCAGTAATCATGGCTGCTAAAAGTCAATTACGTAATCAAAAACCTGTGCTAATCGCTCTAGCAACTAATGATGGACTTGGAATTAATGCTATTAATTTTGGTCATTTAATAAACACTAAAAATATCTATTTTGTTCCATTGGGCCAGGATAATGCTACAGCTAAACCAAACTCACTTGTTTTCAAAAATGAATTTTTAGTTGAGAGCTGTCAAGCTGCCCTAAACCATAAGCAATTGCAGCCAGTTTTAGTTGAATATAATTAGTTAAACTGGAGGTGGTTAATTTGGCAGGTAAAAAGATAGCAGTTGTTGGAGCAACAGGTCTTGTTGGGCGAGAACTTTTAAAAATATTAGAGCAAAGTAATTTTCCTATTAAAGAAATACAATTATTTGCTTCTCCTCGATCTCAAAATAAAATTATTATTTTTAAAGGTCGAGAGTATACTGTCAAAGTTATAAATGAAGATGATCTAAAAGATACAGATATTGTTTTTTGTTGTGCAAAACCAAAAGTTGCTAAAGAAGTTGCTCTTTTAAACAAAGATAGTCAGTTTATAATGATTGATAATAGTAGAGCATTTAGACTGAAAAAAGACGTACCGCTAGTGGTTCCAGAGGTAAATAGAGAAGAGATAATTAAGCAAAAAGGTATTATTGCAAATCCAAACTGTTCTACCATTCAATTAACAGTTTCACTTGCTCCACTTAAAAAATTCGGCATTAAAAGAGTTGTAGTAAGCACATATCAAGCCGTTTCTGGTGCTGGTCAACGAGCATTAGAAGAATTTCAAGAACAAATTCATAATCATAAAATAATGAAAAAATTACAACCGCAAGTTTTCCCATATCATATTTTTGCAAATTTAATTCCACAGATTGGGGAAGTAGAAGAAAATAAATATACAAAAGAAGAAATGAAAATGGTCCATGAAACAAGAAAGATTTTGCAGATACCGGAATTACCAATTACAGCAACATGTGTAAGAGTTCCCGTTTTTTATGGTCATTCAGAAAGTGTTAATGTGACATTGAATGAAGATATTAATGAAGAAGATATTATTGCTGCTTTTCAAAAAGCAGCAGGAATCAAATTATTCAAAGAAAGTTTTCCAGTACCAACTAATTCTGAATTAGAAGACCAGGTTTTAATTGGTAGGATTAGAAAAGATTATTCCAAGAAAAATTCTATTAATTTCTGGAGTGTAGCAAATAATATCAGAAAAGGTGCTGCTCTCAACGCAGTTCAGATAGCTGAAAATATAGAGATATAAAGATAGATTGTAACTGCTAGGGAGGATATTTATGGAGATCATCATTCAAAAATTTGGAGGAACATCACTACACAACTCTAAGGTTAGAGCAAAAGCAGTAAAAGAAGTGGTAAAAAAATATTTATATGAACAATTTCCTGTTGTAGTTGTTTCCGCTATGGGACGAGAAGGGAGTCCATATTCAACAGATACGCTCATTAATCTTCCCCCTGAAACAGAAATTGATAATTATTTACGTGAAAATGACTTAATTATGTCCTGTGGCGAAATAATTTCAACAGTTGTCTTTGTTAAATTATTGAAAGATATTGGTTTAAAAGCAAGGGCATTAACAGGTTGGCAGGCAGGGATTAAAACAAATGCTGATTTTGGTTCAGCTCAAATTGATAATGTAAATCCCAAAAGGATTTATAAGTTATTAGATGAGGGAATAATCCCAGTTATAGCAGGATTTCAGGGGGCTACTGAGGATAATGAAATAACAACAATAGGTAGAGGTGGAAGTGATGCAACAGCCAGTCTATTAGGATCAGTACTTTCTGCAAAAAGTATTTTTATATATACGGATGTTGATGGTATTATGTCTGCTGATCCATTATTAGTAAAAAACACAAGAAAAATTCCCTTCATTTCTTATGAACGTGCGCAAGAAGCTGCCCAGCATGGATTAAAGGTAATTCATCCTTATGCATGTGAAATAGCTGCAAATTCGCAAATACCTCTTCACGTAATGCCAATAAATTCTGAACAGAATGGTACTCTTATTTATAATAAAAATTATAAGATAAATATTTTTTCTATCAAAGATTATAAAGATTACTTTTCGGAAATAACAATCTTATTTTTCCGGCCTGATATAAATAAAATGGATATAATTGAAAAAATAAATAAATTATTTGCCGAAAACTATTTAGAAGCAAAAAGTTTTCAAATTAATAAATGGAGTATTGTGGTTAGTGTTGCTATTGATAAAAAAATAAAGGCTTTAAATCTTCTCCATGAATATTTTGTCATTAATTAAGGAGGGGAAAGTAAAATGAAATATGATTTTGGTGAACTTTTAACAGCAATGGTTACTCCGATGCAAAGTGGAGGTCATCTAAACTTAGACAAAACTGTAGAATTAGCCAATTATTTATTGAAAAATGGAACGGATTCACTTTTAATTTTAGGTACAACTGGTGAAACTCCTACTCTCAGTCATAATGAAAAATTGCTACTTATGGAGGTGCTGGTTGATGAATTAAAAGGTAAAACAAAAATTGTTGCAGGTACTGGTTCTTATAATACAAAAGAGACCATAGCATTTTCGCGTGAAGCAAGAGAGATTGGAGTAGACGGAATTATGGTTGTCGTTCCATATTATAACAAACCACCCCAGAGAGCGCTTTATGAACATTTTCGAATTATTGCTGAAGATATTAAATTACCAATTATAATTTATAATGTTCCGGGGAGAACCGCAACTAATTTAGAAAATGATACCATTTTGAAACTAGCAAAAATAGATAATATTGTAGCAATAAAAGAAGCCAGTGGTGATATGGGTCGAATTTCTGATCTAGCTGCTAAAAAACCAGCTAATTTTGAAATATATAGTGGGGATGACAATCTTACTTTACCAATTTTATCTGTTGGTGGAAAAGGAGTAGTAAGTGTTGCTGCACATTTGGTAGGAAAAGAAATTAAAGAGATGATACAGAGTTATAAAAAAGGAAATGTTAAGCAGGCAGCACAAATAAATAATAAATTATCAAGTATTTTTCAGGGGATCTTTATAGATACAAATCCGATTCCCATTAAAGCAGCATTAAATATGATTGGCTTTGATGTTGGAACTACTAGATTACCACTCTTAAATTTAGAGTCGGAAAATCAATTAAAAATCAACTCTATTCTTAAAGAACATCACCTTATTTAGACAAAAAAATACAATTGGAAAAAAGCACCTTTTGGTGCTTGTTTTTTTTATTGATAAACTGTATAATAATAATAATGATATAAGAGCGGGTAGTATTTTAGATTAAAATGTAATTAAATATTATCAATTTAAACGCAAAAATTTATGGAGGTGCTTTGTTTAATAAATGAGTAATGAAAAAAAAATAAGTGAAGTAAAGATGATTCCACTTGGTGGAGTCGGCGAGATTGGAAAGAATATGATGGTCCTAGAGATGGGAGATGAATTGTTGATCATAGATACTGGAGTAAAATTTCCAGAAAATGATCTATTAGGTATAGATTTGGTAATACCAGATTTTGACTATGTTATAAAAAATCGTGATAGAGTCAAAGGTATTGTATTGACCCACGGTCATGAGGATCATATTGGTGGTCTGCCTTATCTTTTAAAAGAATTAAATGTTCCTATTTTCGGAACTAAACTAACTCTAGGTTTATTAGAAGGAAAGTTGAAAGAACATCGCCTTTTAAAAGATTGTAGGTTAAAAGTTGTACACTCAGGGAATTCAATTAATGTTGGTTCTTTTGTAGTTGATTTCATTAGAGTAAATCATAGCATTGCAGATGCTTGTGCACTTGCTATTCATACACCTTTAGGCCCAATTATCTATGCTAGTGATTTTAAATTTGATCAGACTCCAATTGATGGTGAGGTAGCTGATTTTCATAAATTAGCAGAACTTGGAGATAGTGAACCAGGTGTACTAGCCTTATTTTCTGATAGTACAAACGTTGAACGGGAAGGTTTTACTCTATCAGAAAAAGTAGTAGGTGAAACGGTTGATGATATTTTCAGGGGTACAAAAGATCGTATCATTGTTGCAACCTTTGCTTCTAACATTCACCGTGTACAGCAGGTTGTGGATGCTGCCTTTAAATATAACCGAAAAGTAGCGTTTACAGGCAGAAGTATGTTAAACAATGTTGATATTGCAAGAAGATTAGGTTATTTACAGATTCCGCAGGATATGATTATAGATATTAGAGACTGTGGCAGTATGCCAGATAATCAAATTGTACTTTTGACAACTGGAAGTCAAGGTGAACCATATGCAGCTTTAACAAGAATGGCAAGAGGAGATCATTATCATATCAATATTAAAGATGGAGATACAGTGATGATATCTGCATCTGCTATTCCTGGTAATGAAAAATTTGTTGGTCAAACTATCAATAAATTATATAAAAGAGGAGCCAATGTAATTTATGAAGATGTTTCTGGAGTCCATGTTTCTGGACATGCCAGTCAAGAAGAGCTAAAATTGATGCTTAATCTTACTAAACCTCGCTATTTTGTACCTACACATGGTGAATACCGTCATCTATATCGACATGCTGATTTAGCTAAAAAGGTTGGCATTCCAAAAGAAAATATCTATATTGCAGATATTGGCGATATAATCAAGTTTAGTCAGGAAAAAGTGGTTAAAGCTGGTTCAGTCCAATCAGGTAATGTATTAATAGATGGATTAGGTATTGGGGATGTAGGAAATATAGTTTTACGTGATAGAAAAATGCTTTCCGAAGATGGAATTATTATTGTGGTTGTAACCATTGATAAACATGGAAAAATTATTACTGGCCCTGATATTATTACACGTGGTTTTGTCTATATAAGGGAATCAGAAGAGTTAATAGAAGCTGCCACTAGTAGAGTTGAAAGTGCGCTCAAAGAATGTGAGAATAATAATATAACTGAATGGTCAGTTCTGAAAAATACTATTCGTAAATCTTTAAATGATTATATTTACAAAAAAATAAAACGCAATCCTATGATACTTCCTATTATTATGGAGGTATAATTAGGCAAAAGAAGCGGGCAACCGCTTCTTTTTTTTGAATAATTTGTCCTCCTCATGATTAAACTAAATAAAAGTAGTATTCTAATCATGATAAACTATGAGGGGGCAAATAAAATGAATCAAAATGATAGTAATAATGAGAATAATAATGGTAATAAACAAATTGAAAATTTGAAAGAATTAGGTACGACAAGTTCACCAGCAAAGGTTGAAAGTGATATTCACGTATTAACAATTGTTGGTCAAATTGAAGGACATATTGTTTTACCTCCAAAAAATAAAACAACCAAATATGAACATATAATTCCACAGATTGTTGCCATTGAAGAAAACCCAAATATTAAAGGATTATTAATAATATTAAATACAGTAGGTGGGGATATTGAGGCTGGTTTAGCTATTTCAGAAATGATTAGTAGTATGCAAAAACCAACTGTTTCATTGGTACTTGGTGGTGGACATAGTATTGGAGTCCCAATTGCAGTCTCTACCAATTATTCTTATATAGTTGAAACAGCTAGTATGACAATTCACCCAATTCGCTTAAATGGGATGGTAATTGGTGTTCCCCAAACTTATGAATACCTTGATAAAATGCAGGATAGAGTAGTAAGTTTTGTTACCAAACACTCTAATGTAAGTGAAGCTGCTTTTAGAAAATTAATGTTTGAAACTGGCACTCTTGTTAGAGATGTTGGCACGGTATTAATTGGTAAAGATGCTGTTGATCAAGGAATTATTAGTGAAGTTGGCGGTATTAGTCTTGCATTGCAAAAATTAAGACAATTAACTAATATGTAGGGAGGATATTATGTTTTATTCAATTTACCCGTTAGAAAATATAATGGAAACTAAGGAAAAAGATATAGAATTATATCAATTAAAAATGAATCAGAGTTTATCATTATTAGTGGAAAAAAAGACTGCAGAGACATATAGTGTCCATCAGGTAATCAGCTCCGATCCTGCTGATTATCTAAATAAAAAAATTCAGCCTGGAAATATATTGAAATTAAACTTGCAACTTAATTAATCTTGATGATAAAATAGTTAAGTCAGACATATGCTTTGAGTAAGTCAAATAAAAAGGGATGAGTGTGACTTATGTCTGATTTTATACTTGCAATTTTTCTTTTGTTTTTTGGTTTTAAATTTAATCAATTGGGTTTTGAATTGGCGCGGGCAAGTGGATTGAAAAAATATATAGCAAAAATAAATTTTAATCCTAGGAAAGCAATGTTGATTGGTTTTATACTTACTACTATCTTACAGAGTAGTAGTTTGCTTGCAGTAATGGCAATTAATCTTGTTAATGCAGGTTTTTTGTCTGCATTAATTGCTTTTTACATATTATTAGGTGCAAATCTTGGCACTACAATGACGGTACAATTTATATCTCTAACAACTGACAAGTTTATAATTATCCTTTTAATTTTAGCCATAGTTGCTTTAATATTATCTAAAAAGCATAAAAATTTTTTAATATCTGGGATTATTTTATTATCATTATTTTTAATATTGGCGGCATTTCGATCTTTTGGAAATTTTTTTTATAGAGCTGATATTAATCTTTTCTTGCAAAGTGTCCTAAAAAGACTTGATGGTGAATTAATACCAGCACTATTTACTGGTTTTCTGACTACAAGTATATTTCAGAGTAGTAGTCTAATATCTTCATTGGTTGTTTCCCTGGGAAAAGCCAATTTAATAGAACTTATTACAGGGATAGCAATTATTGTAGGTAGTAATCTTGGCACATCTATAACTGCCATTTTAGCAAGTATTAATGGCAACAAAGTAGCTAAAAACCTTGCCCTAGCAGATTTTATGTTTAATTTATATGGATTAATTATTTTTTACTTTAGTAAAGATTTATTTTACAAATTTGTACTAATCTTTTCTAGTGATCATTTACATAGGCAGCTTGCCATGTCCCATTTTTATTTTAATATTTTTAATATAATTTTATTTTTACCAGTACTTATAATTTATAGTAAATATAGGAGAGTGAATAAAGTTGAATAGTTTTACTGCAATTATACTCGGCATCGTACAAGGTCTAACAGAATTTTTACCAATTAGTAGTTCTGGACACCTCGTTATTTTTCAAAGTTTGTTTAATGTAAAAGAAAATCAATTGACTTTTAGTATTTTTCTTCATTTTGGAACATTGCTACCAATTATAATCATATTTTGGCAAGATATTAAGGATATTATATTGTTTAAAAAGGAAAAACGTAGACTCACATATCTTATTTTAATTGCGATCATACCGACCGCATTCATCGGAATATTTTTTGAAGATTTTTTTGCTGGATTATTTTCTTCTGTAATTAATGTTGGATTTATGTTAATTATAACCGGATTATTATTATTTCTGGCTGAAAAGTGGACAGCTGGTTCAAAGCATGTTGAAGATTTAAAAAGTTGGCAGGCAATCTTAGTTGGTGTTGCGCAAGGAATAGCAATTTTACCTGGTATTTCAAGATCCGGTCTAACAATAGTCGCTTCTCTTTTCCAAAAACTATCAAGAGAAGATGCAGCAAGATTTTCTTTTCTAATATCAATTCCTGTTATTGGAGGAGCAGGATTGCTCGAATTAAAAGACTTATTTGGAAATGCAACTGTTAATATTGATATTACAAATGTTATTCTTGGGGTAACAGCTGCCATGATTTCTGGTTATTTTGCGATAAAGTATTTGCTTCATATCTTACATGAAGGTAGTCTAATAATCTTTAGCTATTATTGTTGGTTTGTTGGAATAATCATTATTTTGGCAGGAATAATCTAATTTTTAAAGAACATATATTTATGTAACTAAACTAAAAAATGGAGGTGACTCAGGGTGAGCAATCAAACAAATGCTCTCGAAAAAAGGAAAAATGAAATAATAGGAATTATCTTAATCGCCCTGGGAATTTTAAGTGGTGTAGCCATTTTTTCTGATACCTCAGGTTTAATAGGTAAAATAATGGCTGATTTTTATTATAAGCTTACTGGTACAGGTGCATATCTATTTCCAGTAGGATTTATTATTTGGGGTTTTTCTTTAATTAGATTCAAAACAGTGCATTTTAATCTAAGAATAACTGGCTTTATGATTACTTATATTGCTATTTTGGCTTTATATCATCTTTATGTATTTTCTAGCAATCCGCTTGCAATAGCTTTATCGGGTAACGGTGGCGGAGCACTTGGCGGATTTACTGCCTGGATTACAGTAGAGTTATTTGGGATAACTGGAAGCTATGTTGTTATTTGTAGCATGTTTTTAATTGGTGCTCTATTATGGTCAGACGTATTACTACATGCAGTTTTAAAAAAGATAAAACATGTTCTAGTTTCACCACTAGCTTTTATCAAAATTAAATATAATCAGTTTAAGGATTATCAAGAAAAACTAAAGAAAGAAAAGAATCTAAAGACTGAAATTAAAGATTCTGTTGAAATAGATGATTATCATACTGAGGAAGCAGCTGTTGTTGAAAAGCCAATTAATAAATCTGTTGATCAAATAATTGATGATCCTCAAGAATTTTTAAAAGAAGATTTTAATATTCGTAATGATGTAAGTGAGCTCGTAAATAAACCTGAAGATAATAAAGGAGATTATCAACTTCCAGGTCTCGATTTATTAGATAACACAGGTAATAAAAAGGTAAGGTTAACAAATAAAAAAGATTTACTTGAAGAAACTTTGCGCAGTTTTGGAGTTGAAGCTACTGTCAAAAAGGTTAATCATGGACCTACTATTACCCGTTATGAAGTACAACCAGCAACTGGGGTTAAGGTTAGTAAAATTGTAAATTTAGCTGACGATATAGCACTATCGCTAGCGGCCAGAGATGTTAGAATTGAAGCGCCTATTCCCGGTAAGGCTGCCGTAGGTATTGAGGTGCCCCATGGTGCAGATATAACTGTCTCATTTAGCGATGTGATTGCTGCAAGAAATTTTCAAAAATCAAAAGGTGGACTTAATTTGGCATTAGGTAAAGGAATTGACGGAGATACTGTTGTTGCTGATTTAACTAAAATGCCTCATTTACTTGTGGCGGGAGCAACAGGCTCAGGTAAAAGTGTTTGCATTAATACAATGATAGCTAGTTTATTATATAAAAATCATCCTGATGAAGTTAAATTATTATTGGTTGATCCTAAAAAGGTTGAATTAAGTCATTATAAAGGTCTTCCTCACTTACTTACACCAGTTGTAACAGATCCTAAAAAAGCTGCTAATGTTTTAAAATTAGTAGTTGAAGAAATGGAAAATAGATATGAATTATTTTCAGAGACAGGTAGTCGTGGAATTGATTCATATAATAATCAGTGTAAGGATAGTTCTGAAAAATTACCATATATAGTTGTTATTATTGATGAATTATCAGATTTAATGATGGTTGCGGCAAGTGATGTTGAAGATAATATTTGTCGATTGGCACAGATGTCAAGAGCTGCTGGAATTCATTTAATCATAGCTACACAACGTCCTTCTGTTGACGTAATTACTGGTCTAATAAAAGCTAATATACCTAGTAGAATATCATTTGCAGTCTCTTCCCAAACAGATTCTCGAACAATTTTAGATATGGGAGGAGCAGAAAAATTATTGGGTAAAGGGGATATGTTATTTGCCCCCGTAGGCATGCAAAAACCGCAGAGAATTCAGGGCGCTTTTATGACAAATAAGGAAATAAAGCGAATTGTTAATTTTACTAAAAAACAGATTAAAGCAGATTATGAAATAGAACCAGATGATATTAAAGAGATTGAATTATCTCTAGACGACGATCAGGATGAGCTATATGAAAAAGCTGTTCTATTAGTGGTAAAATATAGAGCTTCTATTTCAATGTTACAAAGGCGTTTACACATCGGTCATTCAAGAGCAGCTAGATTAATTGATCAAATGGAAGAAGATGGTATTGTGGGTCCATATGCTGGTAGTAAACCAAGAGAAGTTTTAATTGAAGAAAGTGAACTTGAAGAATACATTGGTAATGATGATGACGTGAAGGATGAATCGTCTGAATATCTTGACAATGATTAAGAGATATGGTATCTTTAAGAAGATGTCAGACAGGTTAGACAACTAACAGAAAGGAGGGGTTAACTTGCCGTTAATGCATTACGATAAAAGGCCCCTTTATTTGAGAATTAAAGAGCATTTAGAAAAATTAATAAATGATGGAGTTTATCAAAATGGGGATAAACTGCCTTCAGAGACTGCTCTGGCAGATGAATTAAGTGTTAGTAGAGCAACTTTAAGAGAAGCTTTGCGTGTTTTGGAAAAAGAAGGTAAAATCACTAAACATCAAGGGATAGGTACTTTTATAACAGAACCAGCACCTAAATTTCAGCGAGGTATTGAAGAGCTATTTAGTGTTACTGAAGCAATAAAAAAGGCTGGACATGTTCCAGGTACAAATGGTTTGAATGTTGAGAAAATTTTGCCTGATGCAAAATTGAAATCAATTATGGATATTGATGAAGAGCAACCATTAATCAAACTTACCCGGATTAGAACAGCAGATGAAGAACCAGTAGTTTATTGTGAAGATTATTTAGATGCTAGCTTTTTAAAATTAAAAATTGACGAAGATTTTAGTGATTCTTTATTTAAGTTACTGGAACAAAAACACAATCTTAAAATTAAATATGCAATGACTGAGATTATACCTGTTATTGCCAATCAGCAATTAGAAGATGCTTTAGAAGTTGAAATAGGTACTCCAGTTCTTTTATTAAACCAGTCACATTATAATCATGAAGATAAGTTGTTTTTATTTTCTAGAAATTATTACAGAAATGATCAATTTCAGTTTAAAGTTTTAAGGACAAGATAAGCTATGAGGGAGGATGACAATGAGCAACCAGAATTCACTTGCCGTTGACATGCAAGGAATAACAAAACGTTTTCCAGGTGTATTGGCAAATGATAATGTTGATTTTCAACTTAAACGAGGGGAAATTCATGCTTTGTTAGGTGAAAATGGAGCCGGAAAATCAACTTTAATGAAATGTCTTTATGGTCTGTATCAAGCAGATGAAGGCGATATTTTTATTTATGGAGATAAAGTAAAAATCAATACTCCTAATGTTGCTATTAATAAGGGTATAGGTATGGTTCATCAACATTTTATGCTGGTACAACCTTTTACTGTGGCCGAGAATATTGTGTTAGGTAGTGAGCCTACTAAAAATAATATGATTGATATGAAAAAAGCTATTCAAGATGTAGAAAAACTTTCTGAACAATATGGTTTAAATGTTGATCCAAGAGCTAAAATTCATGAAATTTCTGTTGGTATGCAACAGCGGGTTGAAATATTAAAAACCCTTTATCGTGGAGCAGACATTCTAATTCTTGATGAACCAACAGCTGTTTTAACACCACAGGAAGTACATGAACTAATAGAAATTATGGAAAGCCTAACTAATGAAGGAAAATCAATTATCTTTATTACTCATAAATTAAAAGAAGTTAAATCAATCGCAGACCGAGTAACTGTAATTCGGCGTGGTAAATCTATTGATGTAGTAGATACTGCTGATGCGACTACCAATGAATTAGCTAATATGATGGTAGGTCGTGAAGTAATTCTTGAAGTTGAAAAATCTGCTGCTGAACCTGGTGAAGTAATTCTTGAAGTTGAAAACGTACATGCTGATAACGACCGGAATTTACCTGCTTTAAATGGTACCAGTTTTCAAGTAAAACGAGGAGAAATTTTTGGTATTGCTGGTGTAGATGGAAATGGTCAGTCTGAATTGGCAGAAGTAATGACAGGACTAAGAAAATTAAAGTCAGGTAAAATAATGATAAATGGCAAGAATATAACTAACTATAGTACGCGTGATATCATTGAAAGTGGTGTTTCTCATATTCCTGAAGATAGACAGAAAAGAGGGCTAGTTCTAGATTTTTCATTATTTGAAAATATGATTTTAGGTAGTCATTATAAACCACCATATGCTAGTGGTGTAAATATGAATTATTCTAGTATTAAGAAAGAATCAAAAAGATTAATCAAAGAATTTGATATTAGAACACCAAATGAAGAAGTATTAGCTAAATCACTCTCAGGAGGAAATCAACAGAAAGTAATTCTTGCTAGAGAATTTAATCGTAACCCTGAACTATTAATTGCAGCACAACCAACCCGTGGTGTTGATGTTGGAGCAATTGAATTTATCCATAAAAGACTTGTAGAGCAAAGAGATGCTGGAAAAGCTGTTCTTCTTATCTCACTTGAATTAGATGAGATTTTATCTTTAAGCGACAGAATAGCAGTAATCTATGAAGGAAAAATTGTTGATATCCTGGATATTAAGGATGCAACAGAAGAAAAATTAGGCTTGATGATGGCTGGTGCTGAAAGTGAGACAGTTGTGGAAGGAGGAGAATAAGCTTGAGTGAAGAAAAAAATATTGCTATAAAAAAAGAAGAAAATCGCTATTATGAGATGCTAGCAAATTTTATTGGTCCATTTATATCTGTTATAGCTGGATTATTAGTGGGAGCTATTTTTATGCTTTCGATTGGTAGGAGTCCCTTGACTGCTTATGCTGTATTATTTAATAGTGCATTTGGCAGTTTAGCTGGTATTTCAGAAACACTTGTCAATACGACACCACTTATATTTACTGGTTTAGCAGTGGCTTTTGCTTTCAGAACAGGTTTATTTAATATTGGTGGTGATGGTCAGTTTCTGATTGGATATATATCAGCGGCCTGGGTTGGTTATATAATTCATGTTCCGATGATTATCCATGTCCCTTTTGCGATTTTGTTTGGGATTATCACTTCCGGTATCTGGGGTGGTGTAGCTGGATTATTAAAGGCTAAATTAGGCGTTCACGAAGTTATTACAACAATTATGATGAATTACATATCCCTCTATTTAGTTGCTTATTTGGCAGGGGGTCCGTTAAAGGGCGCTACTTTTTTGCCTGCGACTAAGAAAATTTTTGATAGTGCAAAATTAATTAAACTAATGCCGAATATCCGCGGCAGTCGCTTGTCAATTGCATTTATTTTAGCTTTATTAACTGCTTATTTAATTTATTATATTCTTTGGAAAACAACGATTGGTTACGAGATTCGTGCAGTTGGCTTAAATAGTGAAGCGGCAAGATATAGTGGTATTAAGGCAGCTAAAAATATGATTTTGGCAATGTTTATTAGTGGTGGATTAGCCGGGATGGCTGGAATTACACAGGTGCTTGGCCTTCAACACCGTGCTTACCAACCATTTGGATTTATTGGTTACGGATTTACCGGTATTGCTGTAGCTCTGCTTGGTAAAAACCATCCAGCTGGGGTAGTTTTAGGTGCTTTTCTCTTTGGAATATTACAGAGAGGGTCAATGCAGATGCAGAGTATAGCTGGTGTTCCTAAAGAGTTGGTCCAAATTATTCAAGCGATTATTATTTTCTTTGTCGCAGCAGAATATATCTTTAAGTACATTGCTCATAAATTAAAAGAAAATAAAGGAGGGGTTACCAGTGTTGAATAGTATGATAGCTTTATTAAATACGACACTGCGTATGGCTACACCTCTGATTCTTGCCGCTTTAGGGGGAGTATTTACTGAAAGATCAGGTGTAATTAATATTGCTTTAGAAGGTATTATGTTAATTAGTGCATTTATGGCAATGGCTGGTTCATATCTAACCGGTAATCCTTGGCTAGGTGTACTGACTGCTATTATATTTGGGATATTAGTATCATTAATTCATGCTATATTGTCAATCAGTTTAAAAGCTGACCAAATTGTTAGTGGTACGGCTATCAATATATTTGCTACTGGTTTAACAGCTTTTCTCTTAAGAGTTATGTTCGAAAGTGCCGGTCAGTCTCCTAGTGTAACAGATGTAGGAACTTGGACAATACCGATTATTAACGATATACCGATTATTGGAGATGTACTAGGTGAACAAATTCCCTTTGTCTATATAGCTTTGATCTTAGTTGCTATTTCATACTGGGTTTTATTTAAGACTCCATTTGGTTTAAGAATCAGAGCAGTTGGTGAACATCCAGCTGCTGCAGATAGTGTTGGTATTAATGTAATTAAGACTAGATACATTGCGGTTTTGATTAGTGGATTTTTTGCTGGACTTGCTGGTGCAAGTATATCCATAGGACTGCTTGATGTTTTTGTAGAAAATATGACTTCTGGGCGTGGGTTTATTGCACTTGCTGCAATGATATTTGGTAGGTGGACACCACAAGGTGCTTTACTTGCTGCTCTTTTATTTGGATTTGCTGATGCTTTACAGATGCTTGCTCAATCAATTGGACTTGACTTTATTCCAAGGCAGTTTTTGTTAATGTTACCCTATGTATTAACCATTCTCGCCTTAACAGGTGTGATTGGAAGTTCAGAACCACCTGCTGCAAGTGGCGAACCATATGAAAAAGAGTAAAATTTAATTAAATGATACAGTCTACTTAATAAGTGGGCTGTATTTTTTTTTTGAAAAAAAAGGAGTTTTACCGACAGTCATAGAATACAATATTGTAGGCAAAGGAAGTGATTTAATGTCGATTTACTATTTAGAGTATGAGATTATCAAAAATAGACCAGGACTATTAGGTGATGTTGCTTCCTTATTAGGGCTTTTAAATGTTAATATCGTAAAAATTGCCAGTATTGAAGATAAGTTAAGAGGGATGTTAATTGAGTTTCAAAATAATGAAAAAAAACAAGTAGTAATTGATTCTTTAAATGCAATAGATAACTTGAAATTTAATCTTTTGCGTAAACCATTGTTTCTAGATTATTTAGCCATTAAGCATGGTAAAAAGTTAAAACCTAAAACTGAGCAAGCTTATGCAGGGGTAGTATTATATAGCTTTTATAGAGATGATTTGCACTTGTTAATTGATTTTTTAAGTGGTTATTTGGAAATGCATGAGACAGCATTAATCGGTTTTATTGGGAATCCTCGCATTGGTAAAACTGAAACTGCTATAGCTGCTGCAGTTCATGCTAATAAACACTGGCAGTTACTTTCAACAACCTTATTACGCAAAATTGCCAGGACAAAAATAGCCGATGATTTAGTTAATAAAGATTCTGTTTTTATAATTGATGCTATTACATCTTTTCAAAGATCTACCGCAGACCATATTAAATTTATTAAAAATATTGTCAATAAAAAAGTACCTAGAATAGTGGAACATCCTGATATTTTTATTCGTGAAACTGATTTTTCCTGGCCGGATTTTGATCTTTTAATAGAATTAACAGATCCGGAACAGAATGAAAATAATAAAGATGACTATCTCCATACATTTTCAAGTTTTGATATAAGTTAATTAATTGAGTGTTAGAGGAGGAATCAAAGTGGAGTTAGGAGAAGTTTTAAAAGAGGCCCGAGTAAAAAGCGGTTTATCGCTTATACAAGTTCAAGAAAATACTAAAATAAGAAAAAAATATTTACAAGCTATTGAAGAAAATAATTTTGACGTTATTCCAGGTTCTGCTTATGTAAAAGTTTTTGTTAAGGGATATGCTAGAGAAGTAGGTATTGATTATCAAATGCTTTTAGATGAGTATGATATTTTAAAAAAAGTAGAGGTAAAAGAAGCGGATAATGAAAATTTTTCAAATAAAGAATTTAAATATTATCCTGCAAATAAAAAGAAGAATACTATAAGTATAACAAGAATTATTCTTACAGTGATTATTATTTTAATAATATCAGCTGCAGCTTTTTATGGATATAAGTACTTCTTTACAAATAATGATATGACTACTTCTTTACCTAAAAATTCAGAGAGTCTAGTTGAGACAACTCAACAAGTCACAACATCAGAGGGTAATATTGAAAGTAATAGTACTTTAAAAACTAATGAAGAAGATAATAAAGTAGAAGAAGCTAATGAAGAAGATAATATTGTTGCAGATAATAATCTAGAAAATAATGATATTGATGTTAATAGTAATACTCATTCAGAGAGCAAACCTAACAATACTGATAATGAAGATTCAGTAACTGAAATTGATAATGAAAATTCAATGACTCAAGTTGAAAATGAAAATTTAATAACTGTAACTGAAGAAGAGACCCAAGTGGTTAAAGAAGCTAATAATATTAGTTCTAATCTAGAATCAGAAAGTCTAGAAACACAACAGACTACTAAGAAAGAAACTAATATTTATCAAGGTGAACAAAAATTCATTGTAAAAGCTAGCGATATCAGTTGGGTTCGCGTCATAATCGATGAAGAAGTTGTTTTTGAAGGAATCCTTAATGAAGGTGAAGAAAAAGAATTTGTGGCAGAGGAATCTATTCAATTAAAAGTAGGAAATGGACATGCTATTAGTATTGAAAATAATAATAAAACTTACGGACCTTGGGGTGGTTCCGGTTCAATAGTTGAAGAAAAACTAATCTGGAGTGAGGAAGGAATTTCAGAAATTAATTTAAGAGATGAATAGTTTTATTAAAAACATATATTGAAACTAAAAAGAGCACCTGTAAAATCAGGTGTTCTTTAATTAATAAAATGGTGGAGGGGAAAGGATTCGAACCTTTGTAGGCATCGCCGGCAGATTTACAGTCTGCTCCCATTGGCCAGCTCGGGCACCCCTCCGTATTAAAGAAGTACGATGTCGGATGTCAGAGATAAGAATAATTCCAGTCCTATAACTGACCTCTTATTTCTTACTTCTTTTTTTGAGCAAAGCTCAAAAAATGGTACCCTCAAGGGGATTCGAACCCCTGCCGCCAGGATGAAAACCTGGTGTCCTAGACCCCTAGACGATGAGGGCACAATTGAGTACTCTCACAAGCACAGGTATTAGTATATATAATATTTATATCTAGGTCAAATACTAGATATACAAATATTTAAGTTCTAATTAATTTAAGTCGTTTTTTCTCTGAAATAGTAGATATTTCACAGTATAACATCTATAATGGAGGAATGTTATGAAATTATTATTGACAAATGATGACGGATTATATGCGGAAGGGTTGACTGTGCTAAGTCAGATTTTAGCAAAGGGAGGTCATCAGATTGCCGTTGTGGCTCCCGATAGAGAAAGAAGTGCTTCTGGACATTCAATTACTATTAACGATCCTTTGCGAGCGCAAGAAGTCAGCAGAGGCTCACTTCCTGCTAATGTGATCTGTTATAAAACTAATGGAACTCCAGCAGATTGTGTTAAATTAGGTCTTGAAAAATTGATTAATTTTAAACCAGACCTGATTATTTCAGGCATTAATAATGGTCCTAATCTTGGTTTTGAAATACTTTATTCTGGAACAGTATCTGCAGCAATTGAGGGTTGGATGATGGGTTATAGTTCTCTTGCTGTATCTATAAGTTTTCTACCGAATAGAAGTTTTGAAAAGGCTGCTTTATTTATTGATAATTATTTGGAGAAGCATCTTAAAGAGGATTTAACAAATAAAGTACTTTTAAACATTAATATTCCATCCCAAGTTAATCCTCAAGCAAAACCTAATTACACTAGATTAGGTCAATCTCTCTATAGTGATAGTTTTGAAGAAAGAGTAGACCCTATGGGAAGATCATATTATTGGCTTTCCGGATCAAATAAAGAAAAACATGATCCTGCATCAGATATTGCAGTTTATTTAAATGATGAAATCTCTATAACCCCATTGCATATTGATCTTACTGACTTTAATGAATTGAAAAATTTACAAAATATATAAAAGTGTTCTTTTTAACTCCCTTATTAAATACAATTTTAGTAAGGGGGTTATTATGATTAATAACATGGTTATTTTAAAAGGTTTAGTCCTTGGGGTTATTTTATTAGTTTTATTTGGAGCGATTTCTTCATTTTTTGCCACATTCACATCTTTCAATCAGCCTTCTCAGATAGATACTGTCTTATTTATTTTTAACTATCTAACAATTTTAATCATTGGTATCTATACAGCAAAAAAGGTTGAAATTAATGGCTGGTTAAATGGTGGTATCACAGGTTTGATTTTTTCTTTATTAATTATAATTATTGGTGCTTTTTCTCAAGATTTAAATTTTGTTAATATATTTCTTTATGCCGGGTCCGGTTTATTACTAGGTATGCTAGGTGGTGTAATCGGAATTAATTTAAAGTCATAAATTACATGTATTACAAGGACCATTTCTGTTAATTTTATAACAAGAGGTGGTTCTATGTTTAAAGTTAATCCTGATTTTGAAATTCTTTCACATCAACAGGATACCTTGAACAAAGTTATTAACCAAATGAATGGACGTGCTTTGCTAGCAGATGAAGTTGGTTTAGGAAAAACAATTGAAGCTGGTCTTATCTTAAAAGAATATTTATTAAGAGGTGAAGTAGAAAAGTATTTAATTTTAGTTCCTGCATCATTAGCTTTTCAATGGACTGAAGAAATGGTCAAAAAATTGGATTTAAAGGATATTCTTTTTAATCGCAAAGGAAGAGGCTGGCAATATTTTGATGGACAAATTGCCTCTTTAGATATGGCAAAACGTAAAGAGCATGCCAAATATTTAAAAGAGATGGAATTTGATATGGTGATTGTTGACGAGGCACATCGTTTAAAAAATGACAAAACATTAAACTGGAAATTTGTCAATGAATTACAAAAAAAGTATTGTCTACTTTTAACAGCAACACCTGTTCACAATAATTTAAAAGAGTTATATAATCTTGTCAGAATAATTGCACCAAATGATTATGAAGGCTTTAATCTATTTGAAAATGATTTAAAGAATAATGGAAAAGAATTAATAGAACGATATATGGTTAGGCATTCTCAAAAAGAGGTTAGTAGGGTTCAGACAGATCGAAAAGTTAAAAACATCTATTTAGAGCCAACCAAACATGAAAAAGATCTAAATAAACTACTATTAGAGTATACAAAAGAACAACTAGATTTAACAGATAAGAATATTCTTAACTTATTAACCTACCATCGCGAACTTGCTAGTAGTACAGCAGCTCTTCGTAATACTTTAAAAGGAAAAAGTGAAGTAGAAAAATTAAAGGAAATATATAAACTGGCCGATTTAATTGAAGTGAATGCTAAGTTAAAAAAGGTTTTAGAACTGCTAGATGGTGTAGATAAAAAAGTTATCATTTTTACTGAATATAGGGCAACACAGAGATACCTTATCTATCATTTATCTAATAATGGCTATGATGTAGTTCCTTTTAGTGGGGATATTAGTAATACGGCAAAGGAATGGGCTAAAAAATATTTTCGTGGTGATAGTCAAGTTCTTGTTAGTACAGAAGCAGGTAGTCAAGGTATTAACTTACAGTTTTGCAATATTGTTATTAACTATGATCTACCCTGGAATCCAATGAAACTCGAACAACGCATTGGTCGTATCCATAGATTAGGTCAGACGGAAGATGTATTTATCTATAATTTAATTATAAATGGAACAATAGAAGAAAAAATCCTCCACACACTCTTACAAAAAATAAAAATTTGTAAAAAAGTTATGGGAGGATCTGCTAAACTATTAGATGATAGTCAATATGATGCAAAATTAATCACAAATTTAAAAGATCTTATTGACTTAGAAGCTTGATACGATATTTAATATTATGATGATACTTATAGCAAGTGGCACAATATATTTTAAGAGAAAAACAAATATTTGTCCAACTTTTAAAATATCACTATTATCGTTGGCTTCATTTACAGCATTTTTCGCACCCCAAATATGTGCAACAAAGACTGAAGTTAAAAGACCACCGATTGGTAGAAATAATGAATTTGAAAACCAATCATATGTATCGAGTATATCCATGCCCAAAAATCTTATTTCAGATAATGAGCTATAGCCAAGTAGTGGTGGTATGCCAAATAAAAATATTAAAAAGCCAAATAGATATGAAGCTTTTTTGCGATTCCAATGGTGTTCATCTACTAGATAAGCCACTACTACTTCTAACATCGAAATAGATGAAGTTAAAGCCGCAATTGTTAATAATATAAAGAATAGAAATGAAAAGAGTCCACCTAATGGCATTTCTGCAAAGACAGCTGGTAAAGTAATAAAGGTTAAGCCTGGACCAGCTGCAGGATCAAAGCCAAGTGCAAAGACAGCTGGGAAAATCGCAAAGCCAGCTAAAAATGCAATAGCAGTATCAAAAATCACAACATAACCTGCACTATCACTTATACTATCATTTTTACTTAAATAGCTACCATAGGTGATCATGGTACCTAGTCCCAAACTCAAAGTGAAAAAGGATTGTGAGATAGCATCAATAAATGTCTGGAGTTTAATATTACTAAAATCAGGTTTCAGATAAAAAGATAATCCTGCCATCGCTCCATCAAGTGTTAATGCTCTAACAATCATAATTATAATTATGAAAAATAAGATCGGCATTAATATTTTTACTACTTTTTGAATCCCTTTTACAACACCAGCACCAATAACCGCAATAGTTAAAAACATAAATGCAGCATGCCAGAAAAGAGGTCCACCTACTCCACTAATATGATTACCAAACATTGCAGCAAAATCGGCATCAGGACTAAAACCACCAATTGCTTTAACCGTATATGCCATTCCCCAACCAGCAACGACTGAATAGAAACTTAAAATTACAAAACCCGCTAAAACTCCTAGTGCACCTACAAGCCACCAAGGCGTGTCAGGAGCTAATTGTTTGAAAGCACCGATTGGGTTTTTAGCTGTTTTTTTACCTAGAGACATCTCAGCAATAAGAACTGGATAACCAATAAATATAATACAAGCTAAATAGATAAATAAGAACGCTGCCCCTCCATTTGTTCCAGTAAGATAAGGAAATCGCCAGATGTTCCCCAGGCCAATGGCTGAACCAGAAGCCGCTAAAATAAATCCTAATTTTGACGTCCAATTTTCTCTTTCCATTATTACTACCTCCTCGAAGTGTATTTAAATTGTTCTCATTTTATCATATAATTACTAATACATCAATTTATTTAGAAAGTTAGGTGGATAATATGGAGCAAAAATTAAGACAAGGAGTAGATTTTTCCCATGATTTAATTAAAAAATGGTTAAAAAAAGGAGGCTTAGCTATTGATGCAACTGCAGGAAATGGTCACGACACACTCTACTTGGCTAAAATAATTGGACAAACTGGTCAGGTAATTGCTTTTGATATACAAAAAAGCGCACTGAAAAATACAGAAAAATTACTAAATGAAAATCAATTGTTAGAAAGAGTCTCATTACATCATGACTCGCATCTTAAGATTGATCAATATGCAAAAGAAAGCTCAGTTGACTTAATTTTATTTAATCTTGGTTATTTGCCTGGTGGAGATAAACAATTGATTACTGAAGCTACTACTACACTTGCTGCAGTCAAAAAATCATTAGAACTACTTAAAGCAAATGGTCTGCTAGTAGTTGTTTTATATCCTGGACATGCTGGTGGTGAAAAGGAAAAAGAGAGATTGATTAAATTCTGTAAAGATTTAAATAGCAGTGAATTTAATGTGCTTTATTATCACTTTATAAATCAGCGAAAATCACCAGCCGAACTTGTTGCTGTCCATAAAAGAGGCTAGCTAAATTATTTCCAAGAAAGGATTCTAAACTATTATGAAAAAAACTAATATTTTTATTGTTTCGATGATCTTTTTATTATTTTTGACTGGTCCCATTTTGGCCACGGAAAACTTTTCGGTTGAATATCTGATTGGACAGACTAAAAAACCTATTTACAGTTATCAAATAATAGAAAGTTATCCTCATCCACAAGACAATTTTACACAAGGTCTAGAAGTTAAAGACGGCTTAATTTATGAAGGAACAGGCTTGAAAGGGCATTCCAAACTCGTTAATTATTCACCTGCTAATGCATATCTTAATAAGATCAATTTACCTTTAGATTATTTTGGTGAAGGGATCACAATCTTTCAGAAGCAAATTTATCAGTTAACATGGAAATCGGAAATAGGATTTATTTATCAAGCTGATACTTTTAAGTTTATTAACAATTTTTATTATGAGGGCGAAGGCTGGGGACTGACACATAATGAAAATTATTTAATAAAAAGCGATGGTAGTTCGACAATTAGTTTTCACCAGCCAGGAAGCTTTGCAGAAGTTAAGACGATGACTGTTACAGATAATGGCTATAAATTAGAATATCTAAATGAATTAGAGTATATTAATGGTATTATTTATGCGAATATCTGGTTAACAGACTATCTTGCCTTAATCGATGCTAGTACTGGGGAGGTTATTGCCTATGTTGATTTAAAAGAATTAAGTAGACCATTTGCTAATACTGCAGATGTCTTAAATGGTATTGCCTATTATCCTGAAAAAGATGCAATATTAGTTACTGGGAAATTATGGCCAAAAATGTATCTAATAAAAATTTTAAATTAATTCTAAAATAACTCTTGACAAAATTAGTTAAATAATAATATAATGATAGTGCACTAGTAAATTAGTGCACTATTTCAATTTGAAAGGAGGGCCTCTATGCAAATAGATTTTAATGCAGCTAAGCCAATATATGAACAGGTAATTGATGGTTTTAAAAAAGAAATAGCCAGGGGGGATTTGCAACCTGGTGATAAATTGCCTTCACAGAGAGATATGGCAAAAGAGATTGAGGTTAATCCAAATACAGTGCAAAGAGCTTATAGAGAAATGGAAAATATAGAACTTGTAGAAACAAAGCGGGGAAGAGGTACCTTTATAAAAGAAGGTGATGAGGTCATGAAAAAAATTAATAAAGAAATGGCATGTGCGGCTTTAGAAAAGTTTATTTCTGAAATGTTTTCATTAGGATTTACTAATGATGAAGTAAAAGAATTGCTCATTGAAGAATTGGAAGGGAGGAATAATAATGAATGATTATGCAGTAAAGGTTGAAAATTTAACAAAAAAATATACTGGTTCTACTGCTCTAGCAGATATAAATTTATCTTTTCCAGCAGGCCAGATAACTGGTTTAATCGGACCAAATGGTAGTGGTAAATCTACTTTATTAAAGATAATAGCCGGGCTTGTGATTAAAGATATTGGTCAAGTAGATATTCCTGTTGTCAAATCTAAAAATATAATGGATGAGATTGCTTTTTTACCAGAGATAAATCATCTTTATAATTGGATGAAAGTTGAGGAGGCAGTGAGCTTTTTTAATGATCAATATCAAGATTTTTCATTAAAAAAAGCACATGAATTAATTGATTTTATGAATTTGAAAAAAACTCAGAAGATAAAAGAATTATCAAAAGGAATGGTTGGTCGGCTTAAATTAGTACTTACTTTAGCCAGACAGGTGCCATTATTGATTATGGATGAACCGTTATCAGGTATTGATCCCAATTCTAGAGCACGTATTTTAGAAAGCTTAATCAGTGAATATGATGCGGAAAAACAATCGATTATTATTTCAACCCATGAAGTAATGGAAGCGGAAAGATATTTTGATTATGTAATCTTTCTTGAAAATAGTAAAGTTAAACTTTCGGGAAATGCAGATGATTTAAGGGCTGAATATAATAAATCTATCCAACAACTTGTGCGGGAGGTTTTTCAATGAAAAGTTGGTTTTCTTTATATATAAAAGAGTTTAGAAGTATGTTTCTTACAATCATGGTTTCTGTTATATTAGTAGTAGCCTGGGATCTATATTTAATTACTAAGATGAATAATTGGCCAATGGGATTAACTTTTGGCTTAGGGTTTATACCATTTTTAATATTTCCATTAGTCCTCATGTTACAAGGATTTCAGTCTTATAGAAAAGAATGGGAAAATGACACTATCTATTTATTAAGGACACTTGTAAGTCCAGGTTATCAGATTAGTTTAGCTAAACTGTCTGCAAGTCTAACTTATTATCTATTAGTGACAATACTAACCGGTGTTATTCATTTTAGTTCACACTGGGTACAGTTAAGGTTCTTTCTGAGTGAAATACCAGAACCAGTTAGTTCGTCATTTTCGGCTAATCTATTTATATTAGGAGCTTTAGCTTATCTGTTTTTTGGAATAATGATCTATATTATTAGTCAATTTTCTTATTTGGTCAGTTGCTTTTTTAGCCGTTTCCGCTGGGTAATAACTGTTATGGTCTTTAATATTAGTTTTTATATAGTCTTTCGGGTTGGAACATTTTTGAGTTTGCCATTTAAGTGGCTACCAGATCTTCCAGTTCAGGTAATGTGGTCTGGCCACACAGGTACTCAAGAATACCTAAAAATTTATCTTGGTAGTGGACCACTTGTTGCAACTTTGCTAATACTTATTGGTATATTTATTACTGGTGGTTGGCTTATGAAAAATCAATTAGATGTTTAGAAGGAGGAAAATATGAATCGAAAAAAATGGGTTGCTTTGATTTTAATAGCTTTATATGTATTAATGTTTTTTGACCTAAAAATAAATAATGTTGATATTATGGCAAATTTTTTCAAGCAATTTGAGACTGAATCTATTCGGGAATTAAGTAATCTTCATCTTGATGATAATAATTTACAATTTATTAATAGACAGGATTATCCAAGTGTTGAGAAAAATAATAAATTAGAATTAAATACGCATGATTTGCAAAAATTAAAGCTTAATAATTCATATGGATCTATTACTGTACAAGGTTCAAACAGTGATCAACTAGAAATTAATTATGAAATTATTGTCTATGCAAATAGTGAAGCAAGTGCGGCGGAATATCTAAAGGAGATTGAAATTAATCCGCTTAGAGGAAATGGCGATTTATTAATTGAAACAGTTAAACCAAAGACCAGGAATGATATCCGGGCAGTTGAAATTAACTACCAGATTATTGCACCGAAGTGGCTGGCCCTGGATTTGCAAAATAAGTATGGAAAATTAAGTTTGCATAATTTAGCTGCAATGATTAATGCTGAAAATAAATACGGTCTAAGTGAGTTAAATAATATTGCTGCACCAATTAATTTTACTGGAAAATATGGTGATTTAACTATCAGTAATATTCAAGGAGATTTAAACTTTACAACTGATTATATAGTTCTAAATATTAGTGATGTAACTGGTTTAATTACTGGGGAAGCTAATTATGGTGATCTGACTTTTAAAAATATCCAAAATAGTATTGAGTTAGATTTAAACTACTGTGATTTAGATCTTAGGCTTGATCAAACCATGCAAGATGTTAAATTTGATTTAAAAACAAAATACGGAAATATAATTACTGATTTTGCTCTTTCAGAAGAAGAAAGTAATTTTACTGAAAGTAGGATTGGGCAAATAGGTGCTGGTAAATATCTTATCGAAGTAGATGCTAATTATTCTGATTTAGAGATAAGATAGTTTATTAATAATCGAGAGAATAGGCGCTTAAAGTACTATTTATAATATAATTGTTTATAATCATCTTTAATTAAATAAAATTGATTTGACCTAATGATATGACTTGGATATAATAGTCTTTGTGTTGAAAGGAAAATAACTATTATATCTTGTAGGGGAGTAGCTCAATCAGGCAGAGTAGCGGACTCCAAATCCGTTGGTTGCAGGTTCGATTCCTGTCTCCCCTGCCATTAATTAGCTGACGTAGCTCAATTGGAAGAGCAGCTGACTTGTAATCAGCAGGTTATCGGTTCAAGTCCGATCGTCAGCTCCATTTCTTATATAAGTGATTTTATACCACCCGTTATGACTGGTGGTTTTTTTTATGCGTAATAGTTTCTGATATTCTTTAAATCATAAAATTGATATTTACCATAATTAAGTTTATAATAGTGAAGTAAGCTAATATTAATAATTAACTATACGAGGTGTTAAATAAAATGAATAGAAAAGAAATAGTTACTGATGGAATAGAAGAGGCTCCAGAAGAATTAGACTTTAGTCCAGGGGATGAAGTGGACATTATAATTTATAAGTTCACTGATCTAGGTATAAAGGTTATCATTAATAACAAATATTATGGTTTGGTATATGAAAATGATATTTATAAGAATTTAATAGTTGGAGATGAAATTAAAGGTTATATTAAGAAAATTAGAGATGATAATAAAATTGATGTTAGCCTAAGAAAAATTGGCTATGGTAGAATAGAGGAAGCTAAACAAAAAATTCTGAATAGATTAAAAAAGGAAGCTGGGTTTTTACCGTTAAATGATAATAGTTCTCCTCAAAAAATAAAAGAAGAATTACAAATGAGTAAAGGTAGTTTTAAAAAGGCAATTGGAGGACTTTATAAAGAAAAGGTTATAAATATAACTGATCAAGGAATTGAAATTAAATAATAAAGAAATTAGGTGGTAAAGTAATGTTATTAAAAGAAATTTATCAGTTGGCTGTAGAGACTGGAAAAGAAGTTGATCCTCGAGATAGTAAGGAAATTAAAAGAATGTTAGCTAAGAAAAAAGAGGAATTTGATAAATTAGATGACAAAGAAAAAGAATTATTTGATCAAGCTAGTTTAAGTAATCCGTATGCAGATACAAGAATTCTATCTGGTCAACAGGATAAAGAAGTTAATAGAGTATTAATGGGAATTGATATTGATACTGGTGAAATATTAGTTGCTGATAGACTAACAGAAAAAGGAACTAAAATTGATGCAGTGATTGCACATCATCCAAGCGGAAAAGCTTTGGCTGGGTTGTATGATGTAATGCATATGCAGGAAGATATTTTAAATGATTTGGGAGTACCAGTAAATATTGCTGAAGGAATAATGGCAGAGAGAATCAATGAGGTCAAAAGAGGTTTAATGCCTGCAAATCATAATAAGACTAGAGATGCAGCTGAAATTTTTGATATTCCATTAATGTGTGTACATACACCAGCAGATAATTTAGTTGTCAATTTTCTACAAAATAAAATTAATAAAGAAGATTTAACTACCGTTGGAGATGTTATTGATTTATTAAAAAAGATTCCGGAATACAGGGAAGCGACTAAATTAAAAGCAGGACCTAATATAGTAATTGGCTCTAAAGAGAATAGGGCGGGAAAAGTAGTTGTTGAAATGACTGGTGGTACTGGAGGTTCAAAACAAGCTTATGAGAAACTAGCACAAGCAGGAGTTGGAACTTTGGTCTGCATGCATATTGGAGAAGAACACCGCAAAAAGGCAGAAGAAAATCATATAAATGTAATTATTGCTGGACATATGGCCAGTGATTCTATTGGTATGAATCTATTAGCAGATAAATTAGTGAAAAAAGGTATTGAAGTTGTTAGTTGTTCTGGTCTTATTCGAGTAAAAAGATAGGGGTGATTAATTGAAACTTTTTGATCTAACTCAACCAATTGGTGTTTCTACACCACCCTGGCCAACTTTTAAACCATTTGAAATGAAGTATTTTAAACGATTAGCTACCGAGAGAGTAAATGCTCAGTTGATAAGTACTCCCAATCATATTGGAACTCATCTTGATGGTGAAAGACATTTCTGGACTGCCGGTAGGGATATGGCTAGTATACCACTGGAAACTCTTTATGGAGATGCAGTAATTGTTGATTTGAGTGATGAAGTTGGTGATTATGATATTTATACTTCCAAAATGATTGAAGATAGAGTAGAAGTAAAAGAAAATGATATATTGATTATAAATACTGGTTACCATAAGTATAGTTGGGATCAGCCAACAGCAGATGAAGAAAGATATTTTATGAAACATCCCGGACCTAATTATGAATTTGTAGAATGGATAATAAAAAAGAAGTTGAAGTGGATTGGTGTTGACTGTGGTGCTGCTGACCATCCGATGAATACAGTCTGTAGGGTTTTACGGCCTGATCTCGCTCAAGAGGCAGAAAAACATCTTGGCAAACCTTTAGATGATATTTTCACTCATCCCAAAGCCAGGCAGATGATGCATGTTATTTTATTTCCACATGGTATTATTCACGCAGAAAATCTAGGTGGAGAAATAGATAAATTAAGTAATAGAAGATGCAAAGTAGGTTTCTTTCCCTGGAAAGGCATAGATATGGAAGCAAGTATAGGTCGCTGTGTTGCTTTTGTAGAAGATTTATAAGTTTTTGTTAATGACTTTAGTCAATATAAAATTAATTATTTGTCATAAGCCTTCTGGATTAATCCAGGAGGCTTTTTAAATGTCTAGGAAATTGTACCTTATTGGCTTTGTGGATAAATAATTTCCGACATCAAGAAAATCTAACCTTAATGTCATTTAGATGGCCGTAGGCCATTTTGTTCTAATGACGTATTACATTTAACTGATAATAATAATCATAACTAATATACTTTTATTATAAAGTAATATATAGAGTATAAATCGAACTAAAATAGGAGGTAATTTTATATGTTGAAAACAATGGTTTCTAAAATAGTAATTTTATCTTTATTAGTTGTTTTATCAATTGGTTCACTTTCTGTTAATGCTCAAAATGAAAAAATGGCTGTCATTTTCCCTGGTTCTATACAGGATGCTGATTTTAATGCAGCAGGTTATGTGACTATGCAAGCAGTAGAAGAAAATCTCGAGATGGAAGTAGCCTTTTCAGAAAAAGTTGCAGTATCAGATGCCAAGCGGGTTATTTCAGAATATGCAGAAGCTGATTTTGAAATTATTTGGGCTCATGGAGCACAATTTAATCAAGCAGTTTTTGAAATAGTCTCTGATTATCCTAATACGACTTTCATTATTGAAGGTGACAGAAAACTTGAAGAAGAATATAATAATGTAATACTTCTTGATAGAAATTATTATCCTGGATTTTATGTTATTGGTGCTTTAGCATCTAAAGTTACTAAAACAAATCAGATTGGCTATATAGGTGGATTAGAATTGCCTTTCACTTATGGTGTCTTAAATGCAATTGATCAGGCAAAGGATAAATATAACCCTGCAGCGAAGTTACACTATCTTTATGTTGGAGATTTTAATGATCCACTTAAAACAAGGCAAGCTGCTGAGTCCTTAATTTCCAAAGGTGTTGATTTTATTATTAGTGGCGTGAATCTAGGTAATTATGGACTCTTTAGAGCGGTAGAAAATGCTGACCATCAGGTTCTAATAACAACAACCTATACTGATAAGCAACACTTAGCACCAGCTAACCATGTTACTTCTGATCTCTTTCGTTATCAGAAACCGATTTTTGCAGCTATTAAGCAGATTAGAAATGGTAAAACAAGCGGTTATATTCCAATGAAATTTGGTGAAGATGAAGGCCGTTATTTAAAGTTTCCTTTAAATATTGTCTCTAATGAGATTAATGATGAAATTAAATCAATTGCCGAAAAGGTAGCTTCAGGAGAAATAGAAGTCAAAAAGAATCTGGATACCCTTGAGCTCGATGATTAAATTAAGATCTGATTTTTGATAATATGATAATAAAAAGAGCAGTTTTGAAGCTGCTCTTTTTATTTATGCTTGCAAAATTTTTTTGATATTGTTAAAATTATAATAAGATAATAAAATTAAAAGATAATAATGAATAATTGGAGAGTGATTAGATAATGAAGAATCCTGAAGTAACAATAACAATGGAAAATGATAAGGAAATTAAATTAGAATTATATCCTGAGATAGCACCGAATACTGTAAATAATTTTATTGATTTAATAGAAAAAAATTATTATAATGGTATAAAGTTTCATAGAGTAATTAATGGATTCATGATTCAAGGTGGTTGTCCAGAAGGTACAGGAATGGGTGGTCCGGGCTATTCAATTAAAGGAGAATTTTCTGCAAATGGTTTTGAAAATGATTTAGAACACGAAAGAGGAGTAATTTCTATGGCACGAAGTAGACAACCAGATTCTGCTGGTTCACAATTTTTTATTATACATCAAGATGCTCCACATTTGGATGGTCAATATGCAGCTTTTGGTAAGGTTAAAGATGGAATGGATGTAGTAGATATGATTGCTAATATTGGAACTAATCAGCGTGACATGCCTCTAGACGATCAGATCATGAAAAATGTAGAGATCGATCTATTTGGAGAAGAATATGATGAACCTGAAATTATCTAATGATTTGAACACGAATGCAAAAATATTATATTTTTCTTGACAAACGTTAAGATCTTATTATATAATGATTTTTGTAATTAAATAGTTGAATTAGCTGACGTAGCTCAATCTGGGAGAGCAGCTGACTTGTAATCAGCAGGTTATCGGTTCAAGTCCGATCGTCAGCTCCATTTTTTTGTCCAGTTTTTAAGCTGGGCATTTTTTCTTTTTATGGTGTAGTTATTTTATCAGCATTGTTTGCGTATTTATTAACATGATGTTATAATTATGTAAGGATGTGATTTTATTGGGTGAAAATAAATATAGAGATCATAAAATTAAACAAGAACATACTATTATTGAGGATATTTTTCCTTTTTTATTGGAAATATCTAAATCAAATTTAATAAAAAGTATAATACCTGGCCGAATTAATCGCAGAAAAGGTAGTGGGGTACCGGCATATTTGACTCTAAAATATAATACTCCTAGTGGTATAAAAATGATTGCAAAAAACAGTGCCTCTTTGCAAGAAGTATTTGTAGTAACAGATCATGCAGATGAGACCATTTCATTTCTTAAAAATTTAGATTTTGTTAAATAATGCTTGACAGTAGTCTTTGAAATTTTATATAATATTCATTGTTAATAACGGGCTATGGCGCAGCTTGGTAGCGCGCTACACTGGGGGTGTAGAGGTCTTCGGTTCAAATCCGGATAGCCCGACCACTTTCAAATATTTTAGATGTGAGGCCCTGTCAGGGCTTTTTTTTCATTTTCGAGGAACTTAAACATAAAGGAGAAATATAATGATTAATATTGGATTCATAACACTTGGCTGTCCTAAAAATGAAGTTGATAGTGAATATATGCTGGGTATGATTTTAGAAGAAGATCAATATCAATTTGTAACAGATTATGATAAGGCTGAAGTAATTGTAATCAACACTTGTGGTTTTATAGAGGATGCTAAAGAAGAATCCATCGATACTATTATTCAGGCTGGAAAATACAAAGAAAAATATAATTGTCAAGCTTTAATCGTAACTGGTTGTTTAACCCAAAGGTATCGAGAAGAACTAATGCATGAAATGCCAGAAATTGATGCTATTTTAGGAACTGGTGAGCTAGATAAAATTAATATAGTAATTAAAAAAGCTCTTGCTGGCCAAAAAATAGCTTATACTGGGAAACCCAGTTTCGATTATCGTGCTAGTCTGCCAAGAAAGACTACTGGAAAACATTATAGCTATTTAAAAATAGCAGAAGGTTGCAATAATAATTGCACTTATTGTAGTATTCCCTTAATTAGAGGTCCTGTTAAAAGTAGATTAATAGAAGATATTATTGCTGAAGCTAATTCTTTGGTTAGTGGTGGTGTAAAAGAGCTTATATTAGTTGCACAGGATACAACCCAGTATGGAGTTGATATTTACCAAAAGCCATCTTTAATACCTCTTTTAAAAGAACTTGTTAAAATTAAAGATCTACATTGGATTCGAATTATGTATAGTTATCCAGAATTTATTAATGATGAATTAATTAATTTAATTGCTAAAGAAGATAAAATATGCAATTATTTAGACTTACCTATTCAGCATGCTGCAAGCAAAATTAGAAAAAAGATGGGAAGAAAAGGAACAAAAGAAGATTTATATAAATTAGTAGAACAGATTAGAAAAAAGATACCAGATATTAGCTTGCGAACCTCATTAATAGTAGGTTTTCCCGGTGAAACGGAGCATGATTTTAATGAATTATTAGAGTTTGTAAATCAGGTCAAATTTGATCGTCTAGGTGTTTTTAAATTTTCCAAGGAAGAAGATACTGCAGCTTATCAGATGAGCAACCAAATTGATGCTGAACTAAAAGAAAAAAGACATGATTTAGTTATGGAAACTCAACAACAAATAGCATATAATAATAATATAAGTAAGATTGGTTCTGAATTGGAAGTAGTTATTGATGAAAAAATCGAAGATTATTTTCTAGCCAGGACACGATACGATGCTCCCGAGGTTGATAACCAGGTCTATCTTAAGCAAAGAGACAATATCAATTTAGGAGAATTTGTATATTGCAAAATCACTGAAGCATTTGAATATGATTTAATTGGGGAGATAATAGATGAATCTACCAAATAAATTAACAACATTAAGAATAATTTTGGTTCCAATACTTGTTTTCTTTTTACTAATGAGACATCATTATCCTATATTTGCGGAAGGTATGGCGCTTTTTACCTTTATTGTTGCAGCATTGACTGATGGTTTAGATGGATATTTAGCCAGAAAACATGAGTTAGTTACCAAGTTAGGCAAGATTCTTGACCCTTTAGCCGATAAATTACTAATTACGGGTGCCTTAATCTCGTTTGTAGCTATGAACGAAATTTCCGCCTGGGCAGCCTTAATAATTATTGGTCGTGAATTAGCAGTAACTGGATTAAGAGTTGTTGCAGCAGGTGAAGGTGTTATTATCTCTGCAAATAAATGGGGCAAATGGAAGACTACCATGCAAATCGTTGCTATTAGTGCCGTGATTATTGAACCAGAATTAATTAATCTTCCTGACTTTTTAATTATATCACTTGTCTGGATAGCAGTTATAATTACAGTATATTCAGGTTATGGTTATTTTCATAATACCGAAATAAATTTTAAAGCCTAGGAGAATTTTCATGATATTTAAAAAAATTAATCGATTTATTGCAACTGGTGCTTATAGTGGTTATCTACCTAAAGCACCTGGAACATGGGGTTCTTTACTAGCTCTTATTTTAATTATTATCTGGCCAATTTTACTTAATTGGCAGTTTGTTTTTTTGATTACAATTCTTGGTTTCATAAGTTCTGAACTTGATGGTCAATCTACAGGAATTAAAGATGATAGTAAGGTAGTGATTGATGAGATAGCTGGAATGTTAATAGTTTTTACAATTAGTGGATTAACCTATTTTACTATAATTCTTGGTTTTATTATCTTTAGAATTTTAGATATTAAAAAACCATTTTTTATTAATAGTGTGCAAAAATTCTCAGGAGGAATAGGTGTTATGCTTGATGATATCTTGGCAGGTATCATTGCAGGCGTTATTATTAAAATTATATTAATGATTTAAAAATACTGTTAAACATAATATCAGTATTTTTTTGTTGGTAAAACTTACTTTTGTCACCTTTAGATGACTTATGTTATAATAAGATAGATTAATGATAATAGAAAAGGTGGTTAAAATGTTTGATAAAAAAATTAATATTGGTCTTATATTTATCATAATTATTGCATTTCTTTTAATATTTTTTGCTGGTAGATTTGTATATAGTAATTATTTTGTCAATCAATCTTTAAAAAAATATTTAGAGCAGAATGAAGAAATAGAAAACTATAAACTGATAAAGCAAAAATTAAATATAACTCCTAAAAGACCCCAAACAATTAAGGAAGTATATTTAGATATTAAAATCTGGTTAGATAATGAAGAAAAAGAAATTACAATTGATATCATTGATAATCCGTCAAAAAATATAAGTGAAATAGAGACTGATATGGAATTAATTGTTTATCAGGGTTTAGCAACAGGTGAATACCTAACAATGAAAACAGAACTTGAAAATTTAATCAAAAAAGAGAACTCTTTAAATTATGAATTAATAATTGATCAAGAAAATTCGTTGATAATTATTTTAAAGGACAAGGATAATTACATCTTTGAAAGTTATCAGTTAAAATATTGAGAGGAGGTTTAAAAAATTCAAGATAATAAAACAGAATTTATGATTGCTACGGGAATTGCACTGATTATTATTTTTATTATAATAGGTTTAAATGTACTTCCGATTATATTTTTATTTAGTATCTTATTACTTGTTAAGTTAAGACCTGAAACTAGTGGTATCTTAGATAAATTTAGCAAAAAGCAAGAAGAAAATAATATTCCTACCATAAGTTTTAATGAGATCGGTGGCCAGTTCGAAGCAAAAAAAGAACTCCGGGAAGCGCTTGATTTTATAAAGTTTGAAGAAAATGTTAAATCATTAGGTATACGACCCCTTAAAGGAATCCTACTGACTGGACCTCCTGGGACTGGAAAAACTTTGTTGGCAAAAGCTGCTGCCGCTGAGACGGGGTCTGTCTTTAAAGCAGTCTCTGGTAGTGAATTTGTTGAAATGTATGCTGGTGTTGGTGCATCCAGAATTAGAAAGCTTTTTAAGGAAGCACGTCAAAATGCAAAAAAGGAAGATAAATCTAGAGCAATTATATTTATTGATGAAATAGATATTTTAGGTGGAAAAAGAGGTCAAAACACAGGGCATTTAGAGTATGATCAAACTTTAAATCAATTATTGGTAGAAATGGATGGAATTAATTCAGATGCAGAGGTCAGAATTCTAATTATTGGAGCTACTAATAGACAGGACATGCTCGATGAGGCATTATTACGCCCAGGCCGTTTTGATAGAATATTACAGGTTGATTTACCTAATAAAGAAGAGAGAATTGAAATTCTTGAAATTCATACAAAAAACAAACCTCTTGCTAGTAATGTTAATCTGGCTTTAATTGCATCTGCTACTTTTGGTTTTTCTGGTGCTCAATTAGAAAATCTTACAAATGAAGCTGCTATCATGGCATTACGATATAAAGAAGAAACTATTAAAGAGTCATATTTTATGGAAGCAGTGGATAAAGTTATTCTTGGGTCAAAAACTTTAAAGAAATCTGCAACTGACGAAAAGGAAAGAGTCGCATTTCATGAAGCTGGGCATGCCTTAATGGCAGAATTTTTAAAGCCAGGTAGTGTAGCTAAAGTAACTATTGTACCGCGGGGTAGAGCATTAGGATATGTAAGACATCATGATGAACAAGATAAAAACTTAAAAACAAAAAATGATTTGCAGTCTGAAATCTCTATTGCAACAGCTGGTGCAGTTGCTGAAGAATTGATATTTAATGATAGAAGTACAGGTGCTAGTAATGATCTTAAATTTTCAGGAAAATTAATTGAAACATTGTTTGACGCAGGTCTAACTGAACTTGGTTTTGTAGCAAAAGATCAGTTGTCTCGTAATAAATTTGAAGAAGAAGTAGTTAGAATTTCTAATGAAGTATATCATAAAGTAAAAAATATTTTACTAGATAACTACAACACCTTAACAATTATCGCAGAAAAGTTACTAGAAGATGAATATCTTTCAGGTGATACTTTAAGAAAAACACTTCATAACTAATCGACCCAGCTTGGGTCGATTTATTTTTTTTCTTAGATATGGTATAATTTACTTGTTAGATATTAAAGGAGGTTGACCTGTGAATACAGAAATAATTTCTACAGGCTCAGAATTATTATATGGAAAAGTACTGGATACAAATGCTAAATTTTTGGCAGATAATTTAACTAAGCTAGGCTATAATGTAACTGGCATACATATTTGTGGTGATACTAAAGAAACAATCGGAAAAAATATTAGACAAAGTATGAAAGAAGCCCAATTGCTTATTATCACAGGAGGGTTAGGACCAACAGATGATGATTTAACAAGAGATGCTCTGTCAGATTCGTTAAATCTCAAATTAGAAATAGATAATAATTTAAAAGAACAATTAGAAAAAATGTATTTTTCGCGAGAAATACATATGGCTAATAATAATCTTAAACAGGTGATGCTTCCAGAAGGAGCAGAAGCTATTCCAAATGACATAGGCACTGCGCCAGGCATTAAAATTGTAAAAGATGACATTATGATCATTGCTTTACCAGGTGTGCCTGTGGAAATGAAAAAAATGTTTAGTAATAAAATTATGCCGATTTTGAAAAATAGAAACCCGTACAATTTCAATTTTGAAGAATTAAACTTTCTAGGAATTGGAGAATCAAATCTTGCAGAAAAAATAGCGAAATTATCTTTGCCTGATGAAGTTATGGTTAGCTATCAAGCAGGAAAGGGTCAGGTCAAATTACGTTTAAAAGAAGAAAGTAATCAACCCAAAAGTCGACAAAGCAAGTTAACGGAAGCTGTTAATATGATTATTGATAATTTTGAGAAATATTACTTTAGTAAGGGTGAAGAAGAATTAAATAAAGTTGTTGCTATGCATCTACAAAAATCTAAAAAAACAATTGCTGTTGCTGAGTCTTGTACAGGAGGACTTTTAAGTAACCGCTTGACAGATATTCCTGGGAGTTCTGCTTACTTTACTGGTGGTGTAACTACTTATACTAATGAAAGCAAACAACAATTACTACAAGTAAGTAAAGATATAATTGAAAAACATGGTGCAGTTTCTCCTGAAACAGCTACTGCAATGGCAGATGGAGTAAAAAAGCTTTTTAAAGCAGATTTTGGACTTGCAACTACAGGAGTTGCTGGTCCTGAAACTAGTGAAGGCAAACCAGTTGGTTTAATCTATTTAGGATTAGCAACACCAACAGAAATAAAAACATATTGTTTGAAAATTGATTATGGTCGTGAAATGAATAAATGGGTAGCCAGTCAATATGCACTTTATTATTTGTTACGTCATCTTTGGCAAAGGGGAGGAATATTAAAATGAAAAAAATTATTGTAATGATAGCTCTTCTATTAGTTTTTATGGTGACTATAGGTGGAGCGGCTTTAGCAGCAGATAAAACACAATCAGTCAGTTTTACAGAGGGATTAGATGAATTCTATTTATCTGATTTTAATCAAGCATATAGTATATTTAGTGATCTTTTAGATAACGAACAGTTAGAACATGAACTAAAAAGAGATATATTATATTATCAAATTTTAACTACTATTAATTTGAAAAAAATTAATGAAACAAAAAAATTACTTAATTCATATAAGAAACTTGGTTATCAATCAGGATTAATTTATTGGAAACTAGGCAATTTATATTTAAATGATGATCATTATTTTGATAGTCCATTTTACAATGAAGCAAAAAATTATTTAGAAAAAGCAGAAATGTTTGGTGTTAGATCATCTCCATTTTATAGAGACTTAGGCACAGCATATCAAGGATTAGGTAATATGGATAAAGCCGCATCAGCTTTCGCAAAAGCATTATCAGGCAATGAAAATTCTACAGATTATTTAAATCTAGCAATTTTGTATAAAAATAGTAAACAGACAAAAAAAGCAATAGAATATTTTGAAAAAGCATTGAAATTAGATCCCACCTTAGAAGCAATATATTTAAACCTAGGTAATCTATATCTAGAACTAAATCAATTTGAATCAGCTATTTCAGTATTAAAGAGAGGAATTAAAATTAATCCGGATTTTGCAGCATATTATTCTACTATGGGTCATGTTTACTTACAGCTTGAGGATTATCAAGCTGCAGCTGATGCTTATAAAAAAGTGATTGAGCTTAATCAACATGCTTATCAGGCTTATTATTATTTAGGTAAGATTAATATAGAACTTAAGGATTTTGAAAGTGCTGAATATTATTTTAAAGAAGCAGTAAAGTATAATCAAGATTATGCTCTTGCCTACATTGCACTTGGAGATATTTATCTATCTTGGGGTGAGAATTACAAAGCAATTGCTAGATATTCAACTGCCATTGAGAAGAACCCGACTTATCCTGATGCCCATTACCATTTAGCGGTAGGTTATTATAAATCAGAAATGAAAGAAGCTGCGATTTCTGAGTTAAGAAGGACGCTTCATTTAGCAGATGAACATCAAAAAGCTAGAGAATTATTAAATCAGTTAGAACAGTGATTTTAGATGAGATTATTTATTGCTTTAGACTTTGATGAGCAAATATTAAACTTGTTGGCAGAAAAGTATTATATTCTAAAAAGTAATGTACACCAAAAATTAAAATGGGTTGAACCTGAAAAATGGCACCTTACCTTGAAATTTTTAGGAAATACTAACTCAAATAAAATCAGCGATATTATTGAACAAATGGAAAAAATTAATTATAGCAATATCCCAACCTCTGTAAAAATACAGGGGTTAGGTGCTTTTCCAGAAAAAAATCAACCAAAGATTATTTTTGCTAATATTAGTACTGATAATCAAAATTTAAATCAATTAAAGTTAAATTTAGAAGATCAACTTTTTGAAATAGGTTTTGACAAAGATAAAAGAAATTTCAATCCCCATCTTACACTTGCCCGGAGTAAAAAATCTACTGATCTTAAACAAATTTTTAATGATTTAAAACCTTATTATGATAGCGATTTTATTAATTTTAAAGGAAAAATAGAAAAAATAACTCTTTATGAAAGTAAATTATCAGCAAGTGGTGCAGAGTATATTCAATTATTTTCCAAAAAATTACAATAAACTACTTGCAATTGCAAAACGTTTGTTCTATAATTAATATAGTAATTATAAAAATAGTACTTGAGGGGAGAAGATAATATTGTCTACAAATGAAAAAGAAAAAGCCTTGGATATGGCTGTTAAAAGGATTGAAAAACAGTTTGGTAAAGGCTCAATAATGCTTTTAGGTGATGCAACTGCTATGAATGTTGAAGCAATACCAACAGGATCATTGCCATTAGATGTGGCACTTGGTGTTGGTGGTATTCCTAGAGGCAGAATTATAGAAGTATATGGGAATGAATCATCAGGTAAAACAACTCTGGGTTTACATATAATTGCAGAGGCCCAGAAATTAGATGGGATTGCTGCTTTTATTGATGCAGAACATGCACTTGATCCTAAGTATTCTGAAAATCTTGGTGTAAACATTGATCAATTATTAATTTCACAACCAAATAATGGGGAAGAGGCTTTAGAAATAGCAGAGGCATTGGTACGCAGTAATGCTGTTGATTTAGTGATTGTAGATTCCGTTGCTGCACTAGTTCCCAAAAAAGAACTTGAAGGGGATATGGGAGATACTCATGTGGGTTTGCAGGCCCGTTTAATGTCACAAGCAATGCGCAAACTTTCAGGTGCAATAAGTAAGTCAAAGACTGCAGTTGTATTTATTAATCAAATTCGCGAAAAAGTAGGTGTCATGTTTGGTAATCCTGAAACTACTCCTGGTGGTAGAGCATTAAAGTTTTATTCTTCAGTTCGAATAGAGATTCGTAGATCTAAAGCAATTAAAGAAGGCGATGAGTTAATAGGGAGTACCGCCCGAGTTAAAGTTGTTAAAAATAAGGTTGCTGCGCCATTTCGCCAGGCAGAATTTGATATCATGTATGGGACTGGTATTTCAAGGTCTGGGGCTATTCTTGATTTAGGAGAGGAAATGGGAGTTATTGATCGTGCAGGTTCTTGGTATTCATATGGTGAAGAGCGGCTTGGCCAAGGCAGGGAAAACTCAAAACAATTTTTAGAAGAAAATTTAGAACTTATGGATGAAATAGAGTTAAAGATTAGAAAATTAGTAGGGTTAATAGAAGATGATGAGCAGACCGATTCAGAAGCATCAACTGAGGAGGACTAAATTGGATGAAGAATTAATAAAAAAAGCAAAAAGTGATGCGATAAGGTACTTATCTTATCGAGAAAGAAGTACTAAAGAAGTTAGAGATAAACTTTATAAAAAAAAATATTCTCAAAATATTATTGAGTTTATAATAAATTATTTAACAGAAAGAGACTATTTAAATGATAAAAGATTTACACAAATGTGGTTACATTCCAGAATTAATTATAATCCTCGTGGTAGAAAGTTAATCTATCATGAATTAATTCAAAAAGGAATAAAGAGTCAGCTAATAGAATCTCAACTCCAAAACCTATCCGAAAAGACTGAATTAAATATGGGTTTAAAACTTGCTGAAAAATGGTTGCGAAGTAAAAATATTGAAAATAAAGAGACCCAAACCAAATTGAAAAGGTATTTAGTAGGTAAAGGTTTTAATTATTATTTAATCAAAAAAGTAATAAATAATATTCTAGCAAAAAAGTCTGTATAATTTTTAATACAGGCTTTTTTTTGCATTTCTTGACAGCAGGTAAGAAAAAAGTTAAAATATTATTAGAAAACGTTTTTTTAAATAATATTATAATTGAATATAGACGAGGGGGTGAATACAATTAATGGAGGTGTACTTTATGCGATCATAACTTTGCCTCTTGGCTTACTGATCGGTTATTTTATTCGTAAATATATTGCTGAAGCACGAATCCAGTCCGCAGAAGAAGAAGCCGTTAAAATTCTAGAAGATGCAGAAAGAAATGCAAGGTCAAAGAAAAAAGAAATCACTCTTGAAGCAAAAGAAGAAGCTCATAGATTAAGAGAAGAAGCAAATCGCGAAAGTCAAAAACGGCGAGATGAACTGCAAAAATTGGAAAATCGGTTGATGCATAGAGAAGAAAATCTTGATCGAAAATCTGATCAGTTAGAGAGAAAAGAGCAAAGTATTAGAGATAGAGAGAAAAACATAATTAGCAATGAACAAGAAATAAGAGAACTTAAGGAGAGCCATCTTAGGACTCTTGAAGAAATTTCTAGTTTTTCTCAGTCTGAAGCAAAAGAATATCTGCTCCGCAAAGTTGAATCTGAATTAGACCATGAATTTGCTAAAATGGTTAAAGAAAAAGAAACTAAAGCCAAAGAAGAGGCAGATAAAAAAGCAAAGGAAATTGTTTCACTAGCTATTCAACGCTGTGCTGCTGACCATGTTACTGAAACTACAGTATCGGTTGTTTCTTTACCAAGTGATGATATGAAAGGTCGTATCATTGGTAGAGAGGGACGTAACATAAGAACTCTGGAGAGCTTAACTGGTATTGATCTAATTATTGATGATACTCCAGAAGCTGTTGTTATTTCTGGTTTTGATCCTATTAGAAGAGAAATTGCCCGAATTGCACTTGAAAAGTTAATTATCGATGGTAGAATTCATCCAGCCCGAATTGAAGAAATGGTAGAAAAGGCTAAAGATGAGCTTGACCAGCATATTAAAGAAATTGGTGAACAAGCTACTTTTGATACGGGTGTCCATGGTCTTGATAGTCAATTAGTTAAGTTACTTGGAAGGCTTAAGTTTAGAACTAGTTATGGACAAAATGTTTTACAGCATTCACTGGAGGTTTCTTATTTATCTGGTATAATGGCTGCTGAGTTGGGAGCCGATGTTAATCTTGCTAAACGTGGTGGTTTATTACATGATATAGGTAAGGCCATTGATCATGAAGTTGAAGGTCCACACGTAAAAATTGGGGTTGATACAGCCCGCAAATATGGTGAGACTGAAAAAATCATTCATACTATTGAAGCTCATCATGGCGATGTTGAATATCATTCTGTTGAAGCTGTTCTGGTTGCTGCTGCTGATGCAATTTCAGCTGCTAGGCCAGGAGCTAGAAAAGAAACATTGGAATCTTATATTAAAAGACTCAAGGAGCTTGAAGATATTGGTGAGTCTTTTGAAGGTGTTGCAAAGGCTTATGCTATTCAGGCAGGTCGAGAAATCAGGGTTATAGTTGAACCTGAAAAAATTAATGATTTAAAGGCAAGTAAGATGTCTAGAGATATTACAAAAAAAATAGAGGATAATCTCGATTATCCGGGACAGATTAAAGTTGTAATTATTCGTGAAACTAGAGTAGTGGATTATGCAAAATAATAAATTATGAATATAACAGGGCTCCTCTTTGAGGAGCCTTTCTAAATTAGATAGTAAACAGATTATTATGATAGGAGTATGATGTTATGAATGTATTATTTATAGGAGATATTGTCGGAAGGGCAGGACGCAGAGCAGTTAGAAACTTTTTACCAGATTTAATAGATGAATTATCATTGGACCTTGTATTAGCTAATGGTGAAAATTCTGCAGGTGGGTTTGGGATTACAGCCAAAGTAGCTGATGAACTATATGCTTATGGTATAGATTGTTTAACAATGGGAAATCACACCTGGGATAATAATGATATTTTCAATTTTATTGATCAAGAAAAAAATCTGATTCGTCCCTTAAATTATGTAGCAGGAACTCCTGGAAGAGGATGGACGCTAATTGAATTAAATAATGTTAAGGTTGGAGTTATAAATTTAATTGGTCAGGTATATATGGCCGGCCATAATGTACCCTATCAGGTATATAAAAATCATTTACCTGAAATATCAGCAAAAGCAGACATCATAATAATAGATTTTCATGCTGAGGCAACAGGAGAAAAAATGGCTTTTGCTAATGCTGTAGATGGTGAAGTAGCTGCAGTAGTTGGTACACACACACATGTACAGACAGCAGATGAGAGGATTTTACCAGGTGGAACTGCTTATATAACAGATTTGGGATTAACAGGTGCCATAGATTCTATTCTGGGTATGGATAAAGAAAAAATTGTAGAAAGACATATTAGTCAATTACCAAATAGATATGAAGTTGCTACTGGTGAAGTTAAACTAGAAGGTTTATTCTTAAATATAAATGAAAACACAGGTTCAATTGATAATTTGCAGAGAATTAACAAAACAAATTAAATTTTCAAAAATTATTTTAATAAGAAGCAGGAATTTTTTTCCCGGATGGCTAATATAATATATATGACAAGTTAAAATTTTACAACTCAAGGAGGTAAGCGACGAACATGGAGGTATTAAAAGTTTCAGCAAAATCAAGCCCAAACAAAGTGGCAGGCGCATTAGCCGGTGTTTTAAGAGAAAGAGGTAGCGCTGAATTACAGGCCATCGGGGCAGGCGCCTTAAATCAAGGAGTAAAAGCAGTAGCGATTGCAAGAGGGTTTGTAGCTCCCAGTGGACTCGATCTTATTTGTATCCCAGCTTTTACTGATATTGAAATTGATGGGGAAGAAAGAACAGCAATTAAACTTATTGTTGAACCGAGATAATTATAATTTTTTAATTTATTCTGTTTGTCCTTTGGGCAAACAGATTTTTTTTTAACATCTTCAAATTTAATTTCAATGAGAGAGGAACTTATAAAATGAATTATATAATTGATGGACATTCAGATTTGCTATTAAATTTCACAAGATATAATGATTATAAATTTTCTGTTGCTGACAATAGAACCCATGTAGATCTACCTAAAATGGTGAAGGGAAATATTCTACTAGAAATTTGTGCTGTTTTTCTTGATCAAGTTTATCTACCTGATAAAGGATTAGATCAAACCTTAAAATATATTGACTATTATTATCAATATATTTGCAAACAACCAGGTATTAATCATATTAATAATTTAAAAGATATTGAACAAATGTTGGATTATAATAAAGTAAATACATTGTTAGCTATAGAAGGAGCAGCAGCAATTGATAATTTGTATATCTTAAGAATGTTATATAAACTCGGGGTCAGATTAGTTACTCTAACCTGGAATAGAAAAAATAAAATAGCAGAGGGTTTAACAAATGACACAAATAAAGGCTTATCTGATTACGGGGAATCATTTATTAAAGAAATGAATCAACTTGGAATGGTAATTGATATTTCTCATTTGGCTCCTAAAGGAATTGAAGATGTTTGTCAAATAAGTAAAAAACCTGTTGTAGCATCCCATAGTAATACCAGAGCCATCTGTAATATAAAACGCAACTTAACTGAAAAACAATTAAAACTAATTGCAAGCACTGATGGAATAATAGGCATTAATTTTTGTCCTGAATTTTTAAATATATCAAAAAAAGCTGCCATAAAAGATATAATTAATCATATAAATTATATAAAAGAGTTAATTGGAATTGATTATGTTGGCTTGGGTTCTGATTTTGATGGTATTCAAAATACTCCTGTTGAATTAGATGATATAAGTAAGACAACAATGCTAGTTAAATATTTACTTGCCAATAATTATACTAAATTGGAAATAGAAAAGATTACTCATAAAAATTGGTTAAGAGTTTTATCAAAAAATGGCTAATGAGGTGTTTGTAATGATTAATCCCATCTGGTCTGGTTTAATAATTAGTGGTATAATAATATCATTTTTTACTGGTAATTTTCAGATTTTAACAAATACAATTATACAGACAACACATGATTGTATAGACTTATGTATAAGTCTACTTGGCCCGATGGCTCTTTGGCTTGGCATTATGGAAATAATTAAGACAGCTGGCCTTACTAATAAAATGTCCGAAAAAATACGTCCAATTACAAAAATTATTTTTCCTGAGTTAAAAAATTTTGCTGATGCAAGAGAAGCAATAACTGTTAATTTAACAGCTAATTTATTGGGTATGGGAAATGCAGCTACTCCCTTGGGTATTAAAGCAATGGAAGAATTGCAAAAAATTAATCCCAAAAAGAGCGAGGCAACTCCTGCCATGTGTACACTTCTAATTTTAAATACAACTGGAATTACTTTCTTTCCAGCCACAATGATAGCTTTACGTTCATCTGCAGGATCGACACGACCGGCAGCAATAATGATCACTACATTTTTGGCAACAATTATTTCTAGTATATCAGGACTTATCATTGACCGTATTTTCAGGTATAATAGATATAGGAGTTATAATGAATAATATTATTGGTATTTTCACAAGTTTGCTTGTTCCAATTATATTATTAGTAACATTAATCTATGGGAAGAGTAAAAATGTTGATCTTTATGATAAATTTACAGAAGGAGCTAGAGAAAGTTTAAAAATTATTTTTAAAATTTTCCCTAATTTATTGGCCATGATGTTAGCAATTAATATTTTTAGTGCAAGTGGTGGATTAGAAATATTAACTGATCTACTCCGACCTGTTCTTCAATATTTAAGTTTACCAGAAGACGTTTTTCCATTATTTATATTACGTCCTTTGTCTGGCAGTGCTTCATTGGCTTATATTAAAACTATATTTGACACAGCAGGTCCAGACTCCTTAAGTGGTCTTATTGCTTCAACAATTCAAGGAAGTACTGAAACAACTTTTTATATTCTAGCTGTCTATTTTGGTTCAATAAACGTTAAAAAATTTGGTTATGCGCTACCAGCCGGACTTGCAGCTGATTTCATAAGCTTTTGGGCAGCTGTAATTTTAGTAAAATTAATTTTTGTATGAATATCTCCTCTAATAGAGGGGAAACCTAGTCTAACAAAAGATGCTAGGAGGCAAAATAATGAATCTTAATGTTATGGACAAGCTTGTAGATGTTTTTATGGAATATACTAATAAATATGATGAGAATATTAAAAAGCTAATTAATGAAAAAAATGTTGAAGTATCATCTGGTCAATTAGATGAGATACTTCAGGATGCCAAATATTTATTAGAAGATGATAGAAGAAAATGATAGATGAGGTGTAAGCTTATGGCGACAAAAATATTAATTGCTGAAGATGAATCTAAAATTAGAAAAGTGGTTAGAGCCTATCTAGAAAAAGAAGATTTTGAAGTCTTAGAAGCAGAAGATGGTGCAAAGGCAATAAAAATTTTTGAGGATAATGAGTTAAGTCTTATCATCCTTGATTTAATGTTGCCCAAAATAAGCGGCGAGGATGTTTGTCAATATATTAGGCAAACATCTGACTTACCCATTTTAATGCTAACAGCACGCAGTAGTAAAGAAGACCGTATCCAAGGATTTAATTATGGAGCAGATGACTATTTAGTAAAGCCATTTAGTCCCAAAGAACTTATTTTAAGAATTAAAGCTATTTTACGACGAACTAAAAAAAGTACTTTAAATAATGAGGTATTAATTTTTGAGGATGGTCGTATTAAGGTATATCCTAATCAATATCAAGTGAAAGTTAATAACGAAATAGTAGATTTAACAAGCACTGAATTTAAGTTATTGCTTGAGTTAATTTATAACGTTAATCAGGTTCTAAGTCGCGAACAATTAGCATTAAAAGTTATGGGCCTTGAATATAGTGGATTTGATAGAACAATTGATGCACATATAAAAAATATACGTAAAAAACTAAATCTGGATAAAAATGAATTTATTATTACAGTTTATGGTGCCGGATATAAGTTTGTAGGTGATCAAGAATGAGTAAATTAGGGTTAAAACTTTTTGTTGTAATGTTAATCATTGGCCTGGGAGGACTTTTAATTGTTAGCATCATAATTAATTATTCAATTGATCTTCGCTTTAGAGACTATCTCAACTTGGAGAGAAAACAAAGACTTGAAGAATTAGCAACAATGTTAGATGAGAGATATTCTGTGCAACAAGATTGGCAACCTTTAATTGAATTGACACATAACTTCATAAGAACTAACCAAATTCCAGTCTGGTTACTTGCAAAAGACGGCTCGATTATTTACAATTCAAGTTTAATGAATCATAATGTTAATGGCATGATGAATATGATGCGTGGGAGACATAACATGAACTTTAATCTAAATAATTTACCTATAAAAAATAAAGAAAGAGGATCTATTATTTTAAAGGTAAATAAAGAAGTTTATGGAGAACTAATCTGGCAAAAATTAGATGTTAAAAATGGAGAAGATAAATTATATCAATATTTTCGTAATAAAACTAATAAAGCAATAATTATTAGCGGACTAGTAGTTGCACTTTTCACAAGTATATTTAGTTTCTTTTTGTCGAGAAAAGTTTCAAATCCTTTAATAAAAATGAATCAAATTGCAAGTAAAGTTGCTCAAGGTGATTTTGATCAAAAAATTAATGTTAAAGGAAATGATGAAATTGCAGAGTTGGGACAGGCCCTTAATAATATGACTAATAAGTTATCCCATTTAGAAAAAATTAGAAAAGAATCCACTTCGGATTTAGCACATGAGTTACGGACTCCTGTAACGACAATAAAGAGTTATCTAGAGGCAATTTCAGATGGTATTATGCCAGCAAACCAAGCTATCATTCGTGATATTATTGAAGAAACTAGTAGATTAACTGCTCTAATAGAACAGCTTAAAAATTTAGCAGAAGCTGAAAAAAAGGGTGTTCATTTAAAATTAATGCCTGTTAACCTAAGTGAATTATTGAAAAGAATTATCAAAAATTATAAAATACAGGCAAATAAAAAGAATATTGACTTAAAAAGTCAAATAAATGAAAATATTATTATTCAAGCAGATAAAGCTAGTATCTACCAAATATTTAATAACTTAATAAATAATGCTGTTAAATACACTCAATATGGAGGATTAATTAGTATTAAAACAGAACAACAGGAAGAAAAAATTGTTATTAAAATTTGTGATAATGGACCAGGCATTCCGCAAGAAGATTTACCTTTTATTTTTGAAAGATTTTATCGTGCTGAAAAATCTAGGAACAGAGAAACAGGAGGTACGGGAATTGGTCTTTCAATTACGAAAGAACTGCTAAAAGCTCTTCAGGGTAAAATTGAAGTTGAAAGCAGTGAACATGGAACTATCTTTCAAGTTACTTTACCATTATAAGCAGGAAAACATACCTTTATGTCGAACTTTTAAGTAGACGGAATTATATCTAAATATTATAAGGAGTGATCAATTTGAGTTTTAGTAGTATATGGAGTTGGTTTTCATTGGGGGGGCCAATGACTTTGCCTCTGATATTGGCTTCAGTTATGAGTCTTGCAGTTATTATAGAAAAAGCAATATTTTTTGCTAGACATAATGATAATAATTTTCGCTTAATCAAGAGAATCGAATTATTGGTAGAAGAAGGCGATATTTTAAGTGCTTTAAATGAATTAAAGGGGAAAAAGGGACCAAACGCAAAACTTCTATCTACTGCATTAGCGCATCATAGTGAAGATATGGGACGTTTGCGAGAAGTCTTACAAGCTGTTGGTGAAGATGAAATTAAAAAAATGGAAAAACACATACAGATTTTAGATGTGATAGCAATGATTTCTCCGTTGTTGGGCCTGCTTGGAACTGTTATCGGGATTATTAGTAGTTTTAATATTCTAGGGACAGCTGCTGGTGCTGCTAATCCAGCTCAAATTAGTTCTGGTATAGCAGCTGCATTAATTAGTACAGCTATGGGCTTAATCATAGCCATTCCTACAGCAATTTTTTATTCATATTTTACAAATAAAGTAGAGAAGAAAGCACATGAGATGAATTTAAGTATGGTTGATATTATGGATGTAGTTGCAAATAGAGGTGACAATAATGTTCAAACCTACTCTTAAAAAGAAAACATCAATCAATATTATCCCTATGATTGATGTGATTTTCTTTTTACTTGTATTTTTTATGTTATTTACCTCTTTTCGTACTAATCCACAGGGGATAGAGATGCAATTACCTAAAGCTGTTACTGTTACTGAACAAGCATCAGAAAATTTTGTTGTTGAAATTAATCAAGAAGGACAATTTTTTCACAATGGTGAGAATATGGAATTAACAAAAATTGTTAATCTTGCCCAAGGGAATAATGAAAAAAACCAATTAGTAGTTATTATCAGTGCTGATAAAAAAACACGTTATGAATACGTTGTTACTTTGATGGATGGTTTACGCCAAGCTGGTATTTATAAATTAGCATTGGCTGCCGAAAAAGAGGAAAGTTAACGGGATGGTGATAACATGAAATATAATGATAAACCTGACCGTTTTATTTATTATATAATAATTTCATTGATAGTTCATTTAATTATATTTTATTTTATGCCAATGGGATATTTTCATGGTCAGGCAAGTAGTGGTAATCAATTGGAGGATTATGGTTTTGTGCAAATGGTTGAATTTGAACCCGCTCCAGTTCAATCTCAGAATCAAAATGAAGTTAAGCCAGTTGAGGCTGAAAAAACCCAGCCTATTGTAGAGACTAAAGAGCCTGTAGAGACTAAAGAGCCTGTAGAGACTAAAGAGCCTGTAGAGACTAAAGAGCCTGTAGAGACTGAACAGCCTGTAGAGACTAAACAGCCTGTAGAGACTGAACAACCTGTAGAGACTGAACAGCCTGTAGAAACTGAACAGCCTGTAGAGACTGAACAGCCTGTAGAGACTGAACAGCCTGTAGAGACTGAACAGCCTGTAGAGA